>NC_009675.1:3312500-3640000 GCF_000017505.1 Anaeromyxobacter sp. Fw109-5 | reverse complement strand
GGTGATGCCCCTCGAGTCGACCGTCAGGACGGGGAAGCCGCCGCCCGGCGGGAGCCTGTTCAGCGCCGGGTTGGAGTAGTCCCACGTGTCACCCACCGTGTTGATGGCGTACACCCGGTAGGAGTAGGGGGTCCTGTCGTTCCCGATGACGTCGGCGTACGTCCGGACCGTGCCGGTTCCGGGCCCGAGGCCGGTCTCGACGTACGGCACCACGCCGAGCTCGGACGACTGCACCGTCGCGATCCGCGTCCAGCTCGTCCCGTCGGAGGAGCGCTCGACGACGAAGCCCGTCTCGTTCTTCGACGCGTCCGTCCAGGACACCACGTTCCGCGTGTTGCGGCCGCTCCCCGCGAGCGCCCACGTGACCCCCGTCGGCTCCCTGGGCGCGAGCGCCACGGCCTGCGGGCGCATCATGTCCATCTCCTCGTGGCTGAGGATGTGGCAGTGCCACACGTACTCCGCGCCGTAGTTCACGTAGTGGTTGACGACGTCGATCGGCTCGCCGTTCGGGGCGAAGGCGAAGATGGGCAGCCCGAGCGACTCCTGCAGGGTGGTGTTCGCCAGGTAGTCGCCCTCGTTCATGGATGGGTCGAGCAGCCGGATGCTGTTCGGCAGGTCGAAGGGGACGTGCGGGATGATCGGCCGCAGCGCCACGACCGTGTCCTCGAGCGGGCTGACGCGGACGGTCTCCTTCCACCCGAGCTCGTTCAGGTCGGGTTTGCGGACGATGCCGTCCCACCCGACGCGGTTCAGGAGCTGCACCTCGTACAGGTGGAAGTGGATGGGGTGCGTGTCCACGCCGTTGTGGGTGATCTTCCAGACCTGCGTGCCGTCGTCGGCCGAGGCGATGGGAGTCACCTCCAGCGCGGGGGCCGAACCCGGGAGCTCGACCCCGTCGACGAGCTCGGTCGGCGGGGAGGCGAACGGGTACAGGATCATGTTCTGCAGGCCCGCCTGCGCGTTCGCCGTCTCCACCCCCAGGAACCCGCTCATCCGCCCGTACTCGTGCTCGAAGGCCTCTCCCATCTCGTCCTGGATCATCTTCGGGCGCAGGGGGATCGTCAGCCTCAGCGGGGTGCCCGGGTTCGCCGGATCGTCCGAGAGCGTGTCGAAGGTGAGCGAGGTGTCGAAGATCTGCACGAGGCCCGCGAAAGGACCGTTCGCCTGGAACGTCTTCCCGTAGGCCGAGTTGTAGGCGCTCTGGCCGACGATGATCGGGTGCTGCCCGCTCTCGAACACGCCCGGGGCGTCCGGCTTATGGGCGAACGCCGCCTGCAGGCCGCCCAGGTCGAAGGGCTGACCCTCTCCCGGCCTCACCTTGATCTGCATGACGGTGCGGGTGTTCGGGCCGTAGCCGGGGAGCGTGGACGGCGCGCCGCCCGTGTCCCTCAGGTCGGGGTTGCCGGTGTAGTAGTCGTAGCGGGGATCGCGCGCCGGGAACGCCGCGGGGGCGTCGTTGTAGAGGATCAGCGTCTGACCCGCGTACTGCGAGAAGTCGACCACCACGTCGGCGCGCTCGGCCGGGCCGAGCAGCAGCGAGTGCTGGTCCACGTTGCCCGCGTTGAACACCGTCGGGTCCGTCACCCACGTCGTGATGTGCGGCGGGATGACCACCGGGGCGGGGAGGAAGCCGCCCTCGGTGCCGATCTGGATCCAGTCCGGGCCTTCCGTGCCCGCCACCGGCGTCGGGAAGACTCCCGCCGGGTCGTCGAGCGCGGCCGCCACCTCGGCGGGGTTCAGGAGCACCTCGGTGCACGCGACGCCGGTGCGCTCCGGCGCCGGGGTCGCGTTGGCGGTGTCGCAGAGCGCGCCGTTCGCGTCGACGGCCTTGTAGAGCGACAGGTTGAAGAAGCGATCGTTGGCGGCGTTCAGGACGCGCAGGCGGTAGGGCTTCGGATCGATCGTGAGGGTGGGGTACGCCGTGCCGTTCACCACGGGCGTGTCCTGGAAGGACTCCATCCCCATCGAGAGGTACGGCACCCCCGGCATCACGGCCGGCTCGCACCACGTCAGCTCGGGGTCGCAGGCCGGGTCGAAGTAGGGGTTGGGCATCGGGCCGTTCTCGACGTTGGTCGTCGGCGGCCAGAACCACGGACCGTACGCCCAGCGGCCGAACTGGTTCACGCCGGAGGCGTCGCCCGGGTTCTGCGCCGGCGAGTACACGTGGGGCATCCACAGGCTGCCCTCGCCGCCCCAGCGGGCGACGTCCCAGGTCTCGTCCTGCGAGGCGAGCTGCGCCGCCTTCGGCACGAAGGTCTTGTCCTGGATGACGAGCGGGAGAGTGTCCGCCGCGCCGGGGATGATCCCGCTGTCGACGAGCGCCTTCTCGGTGTCGTCGGTGATCACGTACGGTGCAGCCTCACCGGCGTAGACGTTGAGCCGGGTGATGCCCCACGCGTGGTCGTGATAGAACATCAGCCGCGCGCTCTGCTGGTTCGTGTAGAAGAAGGTCATCTCTCCCGAGCCGGGGGCCGGCATGTCGGGCACGTCGACGACGCTCACGCCCTCCGGATAGGCCGTCAGCTCGCCAGCCGGCGTGACCCACTGGTGCGGCGTGCCGTCGCTGATCCACGGCGAGATGCCGCCGTGCAGGTGCAGCGTGGCCCGGTTGTCCGCGAAGCAGTGGCCCGAGGCGACCATCATCTCCTTGCCGGGCTGGCTGCACATCGGGTTCTGCGGGTCTTCCTCCGCCGGCCACATCTCGTGGCCGGCTGGCGTCATGCCGGAGCCCATCACGGTGGTGTCCACCGGCACGAACAGGTTCCCGCCCGCGCCGGTCGGGAGGGAGTTCCTGAACAGGATCCGGACCGGCCGGTTCTTCTGGGCCACGATCATCGGTCCCAGGTAGTGGGGGGGAGTGGGGCCGCCGGGCGCGTTGACCTGCCGGTACCCGCGCAGCTTCGTCTCAGGCAGGTCCGAGTGCATCTGCTCCGAGTACTCGACGAGCTCGATGACGTAGTAGTCCGACTCCGGCGCGGTGTCCGTGGCGGGCCAGCGCTCGGGGACGGCCACGGGGATGAACTGCCCCAGGTTGTTCGCCGCGTCCGGACCCAGGCCAGGCAGGCCGTCGACGAATTTGCGGATACCCTCGGTGATCGCGACGTTGGTGCCGGACAGGTCGACGACCTCTGCGGCGAACGAGTACGTGCGCGCCTGGGGATAGATGGGATACTCGAGGCTGCCGAGCGTGATCGTGGCGCCCTGCAAGGGCGCGGTCGGGGCCGGGTAGCTCAGGACGTCCGAGCCCGAGGAGGTGTCGACGGGGATGCCCTGCCCGTAGAAGGCGAGGAGGTCACCCGCCTGGACGCCGATACCGCCCACCATGTCGAACTTCGCGACCTCGCCGACGGTGGGATCGGCCAGGGCCGGCACGGTGAGCGTCCCGCTGTCGAAGGCGACCGTGTACTCGTTGGGAATGCCCGTGGGCCGCAGGACGTACGCGTGGAACACGCCGCCGGCCGACGGGGTCGGGCTCGCTCCGGCCGTGGCCTGGTTCCAGGTCTGGAAGCTCTGGATCAACCCCTCCGGAAGCACCGCCGAGGGCATGACCACGAAGACCTGCCCGAGCTCGCCGACCGGGCCGGCGAAGTCGGTCGCGTAGGCGCGGTCGACCAGCGGATTTCCGACGGAGACGAGCGCGCCGCTGACGACCGGCAGCGGGCTGTTGGCGTAGTTCGGGTGCGAGTAGTAGCGGGGCGGGTCGCCCGGCATCGCCATCGCCATCTCCGCGGCGGCCACTGCCGCGGCGCCAGAGGCGAGCCCCTTCGCCTTCGCCCGGGCGGCGGCGGCGGCCCTGTCGGCGTGGGTGATCCGGGGCCGGTCCTTGTCCTTGCGGGCCTGAGCGGATGCGGAGCTCATGCTCGAGGCGAGCGCCAGCGAGATCACCAAACGCAAGATCACCCCACGACCCTTCATCGCGTCCCCCTTGGCGGCTGCGCAGCCGGCCCGCTTGCAACTCCGACCTGGAACGTGACCCGCGACGCATGGACAAGAACGCATCGAAGCTCCGCGTCGGGTCGCATCCACCGTGAGTCACTCCGGTATGGTGAGGGCACAGGTACTGTCCGCGCCGAGCGGCGTGCAAGCCGGACCTCGGGGCCCGACCGATCGCTGTATCCGGTGATTACCCTGGGTAAAGCGCGAATGAGATCCCGTCTCGACCCGCCCGATGCCGCGGTGGACGATCGACGGCGTCGAGGTCCGCCACGGCGCGGAGCCCGCGTCGTGAGGACAGGGGACGTTCGCCTCGGGGTCGACGACGCGCCTACGCGCCGCCGCGTGAGCACGCGGTGCGTGCACCTGTAGGCGTCACCCCGGGTGAGTTCGATCCTGGCGGCGAGTCACGGCGGGTACGAGGGTCGTCCGGTCGCGCGCGCGTGCTCAGGATGGTCGAGCGCGGGCGAGAGCGAGGCGCGAGCGACCGTTGGTGGATCGATACCCGTGTGGCGCGATCCCCCGGTCGAGCGAGCTCGAGCACCGCAGGGCGTGGCTCGAGGGGAGGTCCAGGTGTCGCGAATCTTCTTCGGGGGTCTCCTGGCGATCGCGCTCCTGTTCCTGGGCAGCGTCGCGATCCTCCTCCGCCTCGACGGCGGCTCGCGCGGAGCGCCGGCGACGAGCTCCACCACGCCGCCGCTCGGGCCCGGCTCGGGACGATCGCCGAGCCCCTCGCCGGTGCCGGTCGCGAGGGAAGGCGCCGCCACACGCGCGGGGGAGGGCACCGCTCGGGCTGCGGCGTTGCATCGACCCCCGAGGCCGCAGGCCATGCTCCCGTCGCGGCGCCACGCGCTCGCGTCCTTTCGTCGCGAGCTGGCGGCGGGGCTCGCCGAGCTCGACGGCCGCGTGGCACGCTGTGCGGCGCGGAACGGTCCGGACGCGGGCGTCGCGGCGATGTCGTTCGTCCTCGACGTCGAGACCGTCGCGAACGGCATCCGGATCAGGGGCGTACGGCTCGAGTCGAGCGGATCGGCCAGCGCCGCGGACGTGGCCTGCGCGAGCTCGGCGCTGCGCGATCACGTGATCCCGGCACCCAGCGCGGAGCCGGGACGCCGGTGGGAGCTGCGGTTCTCGGCGGGCGCGGGCAGCTAGCTCCGCGGCTGGACCCGCTCGCGAGCCCCGCCCGGCGCCGGGGAGACGCCCCCATGAGCGCGCGAGCCACGGCGCGTCGGGCTTCCCCCGACGGGCGACGTGCCGCGTCAGCTCCTGACGGTGATCCGCCGGATCGTCTCGACGAGGTGGTCGATCGCGAACGGCTTCTGGAGCACGTGCTGCACGTCGATGCCGAGCGGCGCCTCGCCCGTCATGACCACGACGGGAATCTCGGCGAGGGCCGGGTTGCGCTTCTGCAGATCGCGGAACTGCCAGCCGCTCATCGTGGGCATCCCGAGGTCGAGCACGATGGCGGTGGGGGAGCGCCCCGAGGCGAGCTTGGCCAGGGCCTCCGCGCCGTCGCGCGCGACCTCGACCACGAATCCTTCATGGGAGAGCCGGTGAGCGAGCGTCTCCCGGAGGTCTGCGTCGTCGTCCACCACGAGGAGGCGTTGCATCACGCCCGTGTCGCACGTGGGAGCGTGTGGTGCAAATTCAGCCAGGCGGGCGGTCGCCCTTCGCCCGTCGCGCGAATCGAGACCGGTTCCCGCCGTACGGTCCCGCGCGCGCCAGCACGGGCATTTCGCGGCGCGGGCAGCACGCCGGACGATGACGCCAGGTGAGTGTCGATTCGCCGGTCGGTGGGACCATGTCGCACCCCGCGCATATCGGCCCCTGATGAGGCGCGGCGAGATGACGCCGGTGGGAGCTCCAGTCGCCGTCGCCCGTCCCGGTCGCTGGCAGCCAGGCGCTCGCGTCGGCTGCTCTTTGCCGCCCGCGCCCTGACGGTGTATGGCTACCCCCCCATGAAGACCCTGACCGAGCTCAGCGGCTCCCTGATCCGGACGGCTGCGGCCGCCATCGAAGCGACGCGGCGAACCCTTCCCCGCGAGGAGAAGGCGCCTGCGCCCACGCCCGAAGCGCCGGCGCCGGCCGGAGCGGAGAGCGGTGGCCCGGAGGCGGCCGCGGAGAGCGCGCCGGTCGAGGCCGCGTCCTCCGCCGAGACGACGCCTGGGACGGAGATCGCTCCCGGCTCCGAGGCGGGCACCGCCGCGCCCGGTGAGCCGGCCCCGGACGCGGCCGCCGCGGCGCTGGAGGAGGCGGTCGCGAAGGCGACCGGCCTCGCGGGCGAGCGGCTCGGCATGCTGCGCGCCGCAGTGGAGGTCGTGGGCGGACGCGTCGACGACGTGCGGCTCGTGCGCGTCTTCGGACCGGAGGAGCCGGTCCCCGGCGCGACCACGCTCGGAGGCCATCAGTACGTCGTGGACCTGCTCCCCCGGAACATGAAGCAGGTCGCCGGCGAGGCCAGGGACGATCGCGGCGGCCGCCGGGGCGGACGCGGAGGGCGCGGAGGCGGCGGAGGCGGTGGGCGCGGAGGTGGAGGCGGAGGTACCAAGGCCGGCGCGACGGGCGGCTTCTCGATGGACTCGCTCCGCGAGGATCGCAAGAACGAGCGCGGCGGCCGCGGCCGGCCGGGCGGTGGCGGTCGGCGGCCGGGCGGCGCCGGCGGTCGTCCGGGCGGCGCGCCCAAGAAGTAGGCTCGCCTGCGGAACCCGACCCAGGGCATGAACGATCCCCTCGCACCGCTCCTCGCGGACGGCGTCGTAGAAGAGGTCTGCGCCCGCCTGAAGAGCGGCAAGGAAGCCGATCTCTGGCTCGTGCGCCACGGCGGCGAGGTCGTCGCGGCGAAGGTCTACAAGGCGCGCGAGGCGCGCAACTTCCGGAACAACGCCGGCTATCGCGAGGGGCGGCAGGTGCGCGACACGCGCATGCAGCGCGCGATGGACCGCGGCAGCCGCTTCGGGCAGGCCGCGGCCGAGGAGGCGTGGAAGGCGAAGGAGGCGGACGCGCTCTACGCGCTCCACGCCGCCGGGGTGCGCGTACCGCGGCCGGTGATGTTCTACGAGGGCGTCCTCCTCATGGAGGTCGTGGTGGACGCGCACGGTCACCCCGCGCCGCGGCTCGTGGACGCGCACGTCGCGCCGGACCAGGCGGCGGCCCTCTACGCCGACCTGCGCGGGCAGATGGTGCGCATGCTCGGCGCCGACCTCATCCACGGCGATCTCTCCCCATACAACGTGCTCGTCGGGTGGGACGGTCCGGTGGTCATCGACTTCCCCCAGGTCGTCGGCGCGGCGCACAACTCCCGGGCGGAGTTCTACTTCGAGCGCGACCTCGAGAACCTGCGCCGCTTCTTCGCCGCCCTCGACCCGTCGCTCCGGGCGGCGTCCAACGACGCCCGGGAGATCTGGCGTGCGTACGTGCGCCGCGAGCTGACGCCCGACTTCGTCCCGAGCGGCCGTGCGCCGGAGGCGCCGCGGGGCGGCGGCGAGCGACACGAGCGCCACGGCGGTGGACAGGGCGAGCGTCACCGCCCGGCGCACCCAGGGAACCGGCGCAACGACGCGCGCGGGCGCGGCCGGCCCGAGCGGCCCGAGCGGCCCGAGCGCGGCGGCGGCGCGGGTGGCGGCCACTCGTCGCGCGAGGCGCATCCCCCATCGTCCGAGCGATCCCAGCCGCAGGGCGGCAACCGCCGGCGGAACGGATCGCCCGAGCGCGGCCAGCCGCAGGGCGGCGACCGCCGTCCGAGCCGACCGCCCGAGCGCGGCCAGCCGCAGGGCGGCGACCGCCGTTCGAGCCGACCGCCCGAGCGCGGCCAGCCGCAGGGAAGCGACCGCCGTCCGAACGCGGCGCGTCCTCCCGGCCCCGGCCAGGGCAGCGGGAATCGCCCGCCCGGACGCGGTCAGGACCGCAGGAGCGCGCCGGCGCCGGAGGTGATCCGCGTGGTGCGGCCGCCCCTCGGACCGGGCGCGCCCTCCGCTCCGCCGCCGGAGCGGCCGCCTTCCACGACGCGGCCGCCCCACGGCGGCCCTCAGGCCCAGGGCCAGCGCTCGCACCCCCGGCGCGGACGCCGCTAGCTGGCAGGCTGTTGAAGAACGCGCTTTCACAACCCCGCTCGCCCCGAGCGTAGCCCGCCGCAGGCGGGCCGAGTCGAGGGGCGGCCGGGTGAACCAGTTGTCCGCTCGCCCTGAGCCTGTCGAAGGGCGAGCGGCGTCCCGCTCGTGGTTCGACGAGCTCACCACGAGCGGTCGTTAGGCGGGCAGCTCGACAGCCTGCCGGTTCGCCGCTCAGCTGCCCTCCGCCCGGTCCTGCAGGCGATAACCGACCCCCGGCTCGGTGACCAGCAGCCGCGGACGCGCCGGATCGGCCTCGATCTTCTTGCGCAGCTCGGCCATGTGGACACGCACGTAGTGCGCCTCGGTCGCGTTCGGCCCCCACACCTCGCGAAGGATCTGCCGGTGCGTCAGCACCATGCCGGCGTGACGGGCGAGCAGCGCGAGCAGCCGGTACTCGGTCGGCGTCAGCCGCACCTCGCGACCCTCCACGGTCACCTCCCGGCGCGCCAGGTCGATCCGGAGCGGCCCCGCCTCGAGGACCGCCGGCTGCGCCGGACTCGCCTGCGCGTGGCGCAGGGCGACCCGGAGCCTCGCCAGCAGCTCGTTCACGCCGAAGGGCTTCGTCAGATAGTCGTCCGCGCCCGCGTCGAGCGCGTTCACCTTGTCCTCCTCGCGGCCGCGCGCGGACAGCACGATGATCGGCGCCCTCGTCCACTCGCGCAGGCGCCGCGCCAGGTCCACCCCGTCGCCGTCCGGGAGCGTGAGGTCGAGGAGGTAGACGTCGGGGTTGTGGCTCGTGGCGAGCTGCTCGGCCTCGCGGAGCGTCTCCGCCTCGACGAGGCGGAAGCCACGAGAGCCGAGGGCGGCGCGCAGGAACCGGCGCACCTGCGCCTCGTCGTCGACCACCAGCACGAGCGGTCCGGGTGGGGTCATGCGCTGCTCTCTCCCGCGGGCTCGGCGGCTCGAGGTGGCTCCGAGGACATGGGCAGGGTGAGGCGGAACACGGCGCCGCCGCCGGGGCGATTCGCGGCGACGAGCCGGCCGCCGTGCGCCTGGGCGATGGCGCGGGCGATGGGCAGGCCGAGGCCGACCCCGCGCACGCCCGCGTGGGCGCCCCGGTGGAAGCGCTCGAAGATCCGCTCCTCGTCGCCCGGCGGGATCCCTGGACCGCGGTCCCCCACCTCCACGCAGAGCGTGTCCCCCTCGCTGCGCGCGCCGATCTCGACCGTCGAGCCCGCGGGCGTGTACTTCGCCGCGTTCTCGAGGAGGTTCACGAGGAGCTGCTCCACCAGCACCGGATCGAGCGAGACGAGCGGCAGATCGTCGGGCAGCGCCGTCACGACGCGTCGCCCCGCGAGCCGGCGGTCGAGCCGGGTGAGCGCCCCGCCGAGGACCTCGACGAGCGGCACCCACTCGCGCCTCGGCTCCACGGCGCCGGCGTCGAGCCGGGTCATGTCGAGCAGGTTCGCGACGAGCCGCTCGAGCCGCTCGGCCTCCTCGCAGATCGCGTCGGAGAGGTCCCGTCGCGTCTCGGGCTCCAGCGCCAGGTCGGCGCGCAGCGTCGAGGCGGCCCCGGTGATGACGGCGAGCGGCGTCCGGAGGTCGTGCGAGACCGAGGAGAGGAGCCCGCTGCGGAGCGCCTCGGTCCTCGCGCGCAGCTCGGCCTGCCGCGCCTCGGCGGCGAGTCGCACGCGATCGAGCGCGAGCGCCGCCTGGCGAGCGACCGCCTCGAGCAGGCCGCGCTGCTCGAGGTCGAGATCGCGCGGCTCCGGGGTCCTGACGGCGAGCACCGCGAGGGCGTCGCCCCACGCGCGGACGGGGGTGCACAGCACCTCCTCGCCGGTGAGCGTCCCGGTGCCGCGCCCCGCCGCCTGGCCGTGCTCCGCCACCCATTGCGCGAGGGCGCGCTCGGACGGACCGAGCACCGCCGCCGGGGGCGACGCGGCGATCGCGGCGAGCTCGCCGCCGCGCGCGCGCAGGAACACGGCCTCGGCCTCGAACGCGTGCGCGACCGCCAGCACGGACACGTTCGCGACGCTCTCCTCGTCCAGGGCGGCTCCGAGCTCACGGCTGAGCGCGTACAGCGCGGCGGTGCGCCGCTCGCGCTCGACGGCCGCCTGCCGCTGCTCGCGCAGCCGTAACGTGAGCGTCCCGATGACGACGCTCAACCCGAACAGCATCGCGAAGGTGAGGAGGTAGCGCGCGTCGGAGATGTCGAGGGTGTACGGCGGCGGCACGAAGAAGAAGTCGTACGAGACCACCGCCAGCGCCGCGGCGAGGAGGGCGGCGCGACGCCCGCTGCTCAGCGCGGTGATCATGACGCCGAGCAGGAAGAGCATCTCGACGTCCGGGAGGCCGAGCGCGCGGGCGGCGGTCGCGACCGCCGTGGTCGCCGCCATGGCCGCCACCGCGTTGAGGTACCCGGCGCGCGTTCGCGGAGCGCGCGGGCGGGGGCGCTGCGTCGTGGTGTCGATCGCCACGGGAAGGGATCCGCGCACCCGCCGGAGCCCCCGTCAAGCGCGCGGGCGGGAGCGTGCGCGCTGGCCCCGTCCGAAGGGCCGGCGGCGGGCCAGGCGTCCGGGTGTAGCCGCCGGGAGCGCACGGCCGCGCGGGCTCACGCGCGGCCCGCCCAGGCCTGCACGAGCGAGCGCACCTCGCGGCAGAGCTCCCGACCCGTCAAGAGGGCGAAGGCCGTGGCGAGCCCCACCGTCCCTGGGCCGAACCACCCCTCGTGCGCGAGCTCGCCGACGATCGGCACGAGGTTCACGCCGAGTAGCGCGGCGACGAGCGCGACGTCGCCCGCCGCAGGAGCGGGAGCGCCCTTGGTCTCTCCGGGCGCCGGGTCGACCAGCCGGATGGGATGGTTGGCAGCCCGCATCTATCTCTCCTCCGCTCCCGACGATACGGGACCCCACGTCAGCGGCGTGTCAACGTCCGGGTCCGCCTCGTCAACCCGGCGTCAAGGAGCGCGCGGGGAGAGGAGGGGAACCCCGAGGGCGGCTGCGTTGACGTCGCCTTGATGCGCCGCCCCACGCTCTTGACGCGGCGCTGAGCTCTCGCCGGCCATGCTGCTCCCTCGCGCATGGCGCCGAGATCCCCCGACCTCCAGCCTGACCGTGCGGACGCGGCGCCGCCCGAGGAGCCCTCTCCCCAGGCGGCGGGCCCGGCGACGCTCGGCGGCCGGCTGCGCCGGCTCTTCTTCGGCGCGCCGCGCGACGTGCGGGATCCGCGCACCCACCACGGCATCTCGCTCATCGCGCTCCTCGCCTGGGTCGGCCTCGGGGCGGATGGACTGTCCTCGTCCGCCTACGGTCCCGACGAGGCGTTCCGCGCCCTCGGCCACAACTCGTACCTCGCGATCGTCCTCGCGCTCGCCACCGGGCTCACCGTCCTCGTGATCTCGGTCGCGTACGGGCAGATCATCAAGCGCTTCCCCTTCGGCGGGGGTGGTTACGTGGTCGCGACCGAGCTGCTCGGTCCGCGCGTCGGGGTCGTGTCGGGGGCGGCGCTCCTCGTGGACTACGTGCTCACGATCTCCGTGTCCGTCGCCTCGAGCGGGGACGCGATCTGGAGCTTCCTCTCGCCGGGATCCGGCCCGTGGAAGCTTCCTGCCGAGGCCGCCGCCATCGCGCTGCTCGTCGTCCTCAACCTGCGCGGGGTGAAGGAGTCCGTCTCGATCCTCGCCCCGATCTTCGGGCTCTTCCTCGTCACGCACGTGGTCCTGATCGTCGGCGGCGTGGGGTCGCACGTCGCGGACGTCCCCCGCGTCGCGGGCGAGGTCTCCCAGGGCCTTCGCGCGGGCCTCGCCGAGGTCGGCGCCGCGGGCCTCTTCGCGGTGTTCCTGCGCGCGTACTCGATGGGCGCCGGGACCTACACCGGGATCGAGGCGGTCTCGAACGGCATCCAGATCATGCGCGAGCCGAAGGTCGCGACGGCGCGGCAGACCATGACGTACATGGCGGCCTCGCTCGCGGTCACGGCCGGGGGGATCCTCGTCTGCTACCTGCTCTTCAGCGCGGCCCCGGAGCCGGGGAAGACGATGAACGCGGTGCTGCTCGAGCGGTTCGCGGGCGGCTTCAGGCCCGGCGGCGTCGCGATCGGCCAGGGGTTCGTGGTCGTCACGCTCCTCGCCGAGGCCGCGCTCCTCGTGGTGGCCGCGCAGGCCGGCTTCATCGACGGTCCGCGGGTGATGGCGAACATGGCGACCGACTCGTGGCTGCCCCATCGCTTCGCCCAGCTGTCGGATCGGCTCACGACGCAGAACGGAGTGCTGCTCATGGGCGCCGCGTCGCTCGCCACGCTCTACTACACGCGGGGCGACATCACCCGGCTCGTCACGATGTACGCCATCAACGTCTTCGTGACCTTCTCGCTCTCGCAGCTCGCCATGCTGCGCTACTGGGGCCGGACCCGGAGCGCCGGCCGCCGGCGCGGGCTCGCCATCCACGGGCTGGCCTTCGCGCTGTGCGCGGCGATCCTCGCCGGCACGATCTACGAGAAGGGCGAGCAGGGCGGCTGGATCACCGTCGCGGTCACCGGGCTCGTCATCGGGCTCTGCTTCGTCGTCCGGCGTCACTACCGGGCGGTGCAGGCGAGCCTGAAGCGGCTCGACGCGATCCTGGAGGTCCTGCCGCCGGTGCCGGGCGGGCCCCGGCCCGTGGTGGACCGGCGCGCGCCCACCGCGGTGCTCCTCGTCGGCGGGTATGGAGGCCTCGGCGTGCACGCGCTCCTCACCGTCCAGCGCACGTTCCCGGGCTACTTCCGGAACTTCGTCTTCGTCTCGGTCGGGGTGGTGGACTCCGCGGCGATGAAGGGGATCGAGGAGGTCGACCGCGTCCGGGCGCGGACGCAGGCGGACCTGGAGCGCTACGTGGAGCTCGCCCACCGGCTGAAGCTCGCCGCCGATTACCGCATGGACCTCGGGACCGAGGCGGTCGAGGTGGGGGAGCGGCTCTGCGCGGCCATCGCCCAGGACTTCCCGCGCGCGGTGTTCTTCGCCGGCAAGCTCGTCTTCCAGAAGGAGCGCTGGTTCCAGCGGCTGCTCCACAACGAGACCGCGTACCAGCTCCAGCGCCGGCTCCAGTTCCGCGGGCTCTCGGCGATGGTGATGCCGGTCCGGGTGCTCGCCGAGGCCGCGTGACGCCTCGCGACGAGGAGCGCGAGCGGCGCGGCCTCGCCCGGGGGGCCCGCCGGCGCGGGGAACGAGCTCAGCGCTGGGCCGCGCGCTGCTGCGCCTGGATGGCGGTGAGGGTGATGGTGAAGACGATGTCCTCGACGAGGCAGCCGCGGCTCAGGTCGTTCACCGGCTTCGCGAGCCCCTGCAGCATGGGGCCGATGCTCACCACGTTGGCGCTGCGCTGCACCGCCTTGTAGGTGACGTTGCCGGTGTTGAGGTCCGGGAACACGAACACGGTCGCCCGGCCGGCCACGTCGGACTTCGGCGCCTTCTGCCGCCCGACGTCGGGGACGATGGCGGCGTCGTACTGGAGGGGGCCGTCGACGGCGAGGTCGGGGCGCTGCGCCCGCGCGAGCTCGGTCGCCTTCTTCACCTTCTCCACGTCCGCGCCGGTGCCGCTCGTGCCGGTGGAGTAGGAGAGCATCGCCACGCGGGGGTCGATGCCGAACGCGCGGGCGGAGTCGGCGCTCTGGATGGCGATGTCGGCGAGCTGCTCGGCGGTGGGGTTCGGGTTCACGGCGCAGTCGCCGAAGACGAGCACCTGCTCCGGCAGGCACATGAAGAACACGCTCGACACGAGGTCGCAGCCGGGCACCGTCTTGATGATCTGCAGCGCCGGCCGGATGGTGTGCGCCGTCGTGTGGAGGGCCCCGGACACCAGGCCGTCCGCCTCGTCGAGCGCCATCATCATGGTGCCCACCATGATGGTGTCGCCGAGCTCGCTCCGCGCCATCTCCGGCGTCATCCCCTTGCTGCGGCGGCGCTCGACGAGGGGCTCCACGTACCGAGGGGCGATCACCGCCGGATCGAGGAGCTCGAGCGAGGCGGGGAGGCTCACCCCCTGCTTCCGGGCCACGTCGCGGATCTCGTCGGGGTTGCCGAGCAGCACGCAGCGCGCGATCCCGCGCTCCTGCACGATGGAGGCGGCGGCGATGGTGCGCGGCTCGGTGCCCTCGGGGAGCACGATGCGCTTGTCCGCCGCGCGCGCCGACTCGACCAGCCGGTGCCGGAACGCCGGGGGCGACAGCCGGCGCACGCGCCGGGTGCGGCCGAGGCCCTCCAGCCACTCGCGGTCGAGCCGGTCGGCGACGGTGTTCATGACGCGCTCGACCCGCTCCACGTCGTCCGGCGGGATCTGGAGGTTCATCGCGGCGACGGCGCTGGCGGCGGCGTAGCTGCCCTCCTTCACGGCCAGGATCGGCAGGCCGGTCTCGAGCGCCCGCTCGCACATGGCGAACACGTGCTCCTCGGGCTCCACCCCGCCGGTGAGCAGCAGCCCGGCGAGCGGCATCCCGTTCAGCACCGCCAGGGACGCGGCCACCACGATGTCGCTCCGGTCGCCGGGGGTGATGATGAGGGTCCCGGGGCGGAAGACCTTGATGGAGCCGGGCACGCTCATCGCGCACAGGGCGACGCTGCGGATGCGGCGCCGGTCCTGATCGCCGGCGCGGAGCACCTTCGCGCCCAGCGCGCCCGCGAGGTCCTTCACGCGCGGGGCGGCGAGGTCGCTGCGGGAGGGGACGATCCCGATGGGCCGGAGCTTCTCGGCGCGCAGCGCGTCGGCGTAGCCGTCGAGCACGGACGGCGGCACGTCCTCGGCCTCCACGGCGGCGTCGAACCAGTGCGTGCGCGCCTCACCCGCGCTCGCCGCGCCCGCGGTGACCCGGTTCAGGATGCACCCGACCCCGCGCCCGTCCACGTCGGCGCCGAGGCCGCGGGCGGCGATGGACACCGCGTTCGCGAGCTCCGCGGGCGTCTCGCCCCGGGGCGCCCCCACGATCACGAGCTCCGCGTCGAGGGCCTTGAGCATGAGCGCGTTGACGCGCGTGGACCACACCATGCCCGGCTCCGGGGCCATCCCCTCCACCACCAGGACGTCGGCGCCCTCGGCGGCGCTGGCGCACAGCGCCACCACGCGCTCCATGAGCGTCTGGTCGTCCCCGGTGGCGAGCAGGTTCTCCGCGGCCGCGCGCGCGATCGGCTCGGGCGAATCGACGCGCGCGCCGAGCTTCAGGAGCGCCGCGGCGCGGTTCTCGCCGCGGGCGGCGATCGGCTTCGCGAAGGCGACCCGGACGCCGAGGCGGTCGAGCGCCCGGACGAGGCCGAGGCAGACGGTGGTGACGCCGACCTGGCGGCCGGCGGGGGCGACGAGGAGGGTGCGGGGCATGCGGAGGTACCTGGGGGGCGGCGGGGTCAGGCGGCGCGGCGCTCGGCGGCGATGATCTCGGCGGTGTCCATGGCGATCATGAGCTCCTCGTTCGTGGGCACCACGATCACCTGGGGTCCGGTCGCCTGCGTGATGCGGCCGTTGTAGCCCTTGCCGTGGATGACGTTCAGCTCGGGGTCGAGGGTGATGCCGAGGAACCCGAGGAGCTCGACCACCTTGGCGCGCACGAGCGTGGCGTTCTCGCCGATGCCGCCGGTGAAGACGAGGGCGTCGAGCCGGCCGAGCGACACCACCATGCCGGCGGCGGCCTTGGCGACGGAGTAGCAGAACTTCTCGATCGCGAGGGCGGCGCGCTCGTGCCCGTTGGCGGCGGCCTCCTGCAGCGTCCGCATGTCGTTGGACAGCCCGGAGATGCCGAGCAGGCCGGAGCGCTTGTTGAGCTGATCCATCACGTGGTCGGCGCCGCGGTGCAGGGCCTTCTTCATGTGCGCGATGATCGAGGGGTCGATGGAGCCGGAGCGCGTCCCCATCACGACGCCGTCGAGCGGCGTGAGCCCCATGGTCGTGTCGACGCTCTTCCCGTCGTGGACGGCCGCGAGGGAGCAGCCGTTGCCGAGGTGGGCCGTGACGAGGCGGTGGTCGTTCGGGGGCAGCCCGAGCAGCCGCACCGCCTGCTCCGAGACGTAGCGGTGGCTCGTGCCGTGGAACCCGTACCGGCGCACCTCGTGGTTCTCGAACCACTCGTACGGCACGGCGTACAGGTACGCGCGCGGCGGCATCGACTGGTGGAAGGCGGTGTCGAACACCGCCACCTGCGGGAGCTTCGGGAACAGCTCCTGGGAGATCTGGATGCCGCGGAGGTTCGGCGGGTTGTGCAGGGGGCCGAGCGGGATGCACTCCTCGATCTTGGCGACCACCTCCTCCGTGATCGGCATGGACCCGGAGAAGCGCGCGCCGCCGTGCACCACCCGGTGGCCGACGCCGGCGAGATCGTCCGCGAGCCCCACGCCCCTCAGGAGCTCCACCACCGCGCGCAGCGCGACGTCGTGGTCGGCGTGGTGGATGTCGCGCGAGTGCCGGTGCCCGTCGAGCTTCCAGTCGAGCGTGGCGTGCGGGGAGTCGAGCCGTTGCGCGATGCCGGAGATGCGCTCGGCGCCGGACGCGGAGTCGATGACCGCGAACTTCGCCGAAGAGCTGCCACAGTTCAGGACGAGGACGTTCAAGCGAAGCCTCCGCGGGGCAGGATCCGAGACGACGGGCTCCTCGTCCGCGCCTGCTCGACGAGGCGGGACGACGACGGAAGACGGAGGAGCCGGGACCCGTAAGCCTCGCGGACGGCACGATGGCTTCGGACTCAAACGCTTCGCACATCGCGATCGGCGCGCGCAAGAGGTCGCACGAGTGATTCCGACTGGATTCGTCCCGAAGGCGCAAGGCGCGAGAGCGCAACGCGTGCGCGGAGCGACCGGGAGCTGCAATCTTGGCGCGCAACGGGTGCGCGCGCGACGGGTAGCAACACCGAGGGTGCGTCTAGCTGCCGCGGCGCCGACGCACGGTGACCGACTCGCCGCCGATCCCCCAGTTGTCGGTGTCCACCTCGTCGATCACCACCACCGTCGTCTCGGGATTCTTGCCGAGCTTGTCGCGCAGGAGCTCGGTGACGCCGCGGATGAGCTCCGCCTTCTGCTCGGGGGTGGCCCCTTCGCGCGTGATCTTGATGTTCACGTACGGCATGCGACCTCCTGCGTGGGGGAAAGGAGAAGCGGCGCCACGCCGCCTACCAGAGCCAGGTGCTCTCGTTCGGGTACGGCTCTCGCCGGTCGAGGTGACGCAGCCCCTTCACGCAGCGGACGATCAGCCAGACCGCGACGAAGAGGAGGAGCACCACGCCCACGCCGATGACCGAGAGGATCCCGCCCGCGACCAGATAGAGGAGCCCGATCCAGAACGTCCGGATCTGCAGCCGGAAGTGGGTCCGCAGGCCCTCGGGGACGTCGCGCTGGTACACGTAAGCGATCACGACGCCGACGAGCAGGGTGACGCCCACGACGAACGAGGCCAGGTAGAGGACGTACACCACCTTCGCCATGCGCTCGCCCTTCGCGACCTCGGCGGCGGGCGCTGCGGTGCTGGGGCTGGTCTCCATGCTCGGCTCCCTCGGGAAATGGGCGTGTCCGGATGTTAGCTCTTAAGCACCCGGGATGAACCTGCACGAGCGGCTCCTCGAGCGCGCGGCGGCGGGCCGGCCGATCCGGGTCGGGCTCGTCGGCGCGGGGAAGTTCGGGACGATGTACCTCGCCCAGGCCCCGCGCACGCCCGGGGTCCACGTGGTCGCCGTCGCGGATCTGCGGCCGGAGCGGGCGCGCGACGCGCTCGCGCGGGCGGGCTGGCCCGCGGAGCGCGCCGGGGCGCGCGGCGCCGAGGAGGCCCTCGCGCGCGGGACGACCTGGATCACCGACGACGCCGAGCGGCTCATCGCGTCCGCGGGGGTCGAGCTCGTCATCGACGCGACCGGCAGCCCGTCGGCCGGGATCCGCCACGTCCTCTCCTGCTGCGCGCACGGGAAGGACGTGGTGATGGTCAACGTGGAGGCGGACGCGCTCGCGGGGCCGCTCCTCGCCGAGCGCGCGCGCCAGGCGGGCATCGTCTACTCGCTCGCCTACGGCGATCAGCCCGCGCTCGTGAGCGAGCTCGTGGACTGGGCCCGCGCCGCGGGGTTCGCGGTGGTCGCCGCGGGGAAGGGGACGCGCTACCTGCCGCGCTACCACGCCTCCACCCCCGACACCGTCTGGGCCGACTACGGGATCCCGCCGGAGGAGGCGAGGGCGAGCGGCCTCAACGCGCAGATGTTCAACTCGTTCCTCGACGGGACCAAGTCCGCCATCGAGATGGCGGCCGTCTCGAACGCGACGGGCCTCACCCCGGCGCCGGAGGGGCTCGCGTTCCCGCCCGCCGGCGCGGACGACCTCGCCCGCGTCCTGCGGCCGCGAGCGGCGGGCGGCGTCCTCCATCACGCGGGCCAGGTCGAGGTCGTCTCGAGCCTGGCGCGAGACGGGTCGCCGGTGCCGCGCGATCTCCGCTGGGGCGTGTACGTGGTGATCGAGGCGGAGAGCCCCTACGTCGAGCGCTGCTTCCGCGAGTACGGGCTCGTCACCGACGAGAGCGGGCGGTACACGGCCACGTACAAGCCGTTCCACCTCATCGGGCTCGAGCTCGGCATCTCCGTGGCGTCGGTCGCGCTGCGGCGCGAGCCGACGGGGCAGCCGCGCCGCTGGCTCGCCGACGTCATGGCGGTCGCGAAGCGCGACCTCGCCGCGGGCGAGGTGCTGGATGGGGAGGGCGGCTACCTCGTCTTCGGCAAGCTCGCGCCGGCGGCGGACGCGCGCCGCGCGGGCGCCCTGCCCATCGGGCTCGCGCACGGCGTCCGGCTCCGCGCGCCGGTGCGCGCGGGCGACCCGGTGCGCTGGACGGACGTCGAGGTCGACGAGGGCGCGGAGGCGGTGCGGCTCCGCCGCGCGCTCGAGGCGACGCTCGATCCTCCGCTGCACCCCCGCCCCGCCAGCGGCTGACCGACGTTTCGCATGCCGCGGTCCAGTCACGGTCCGTAGGCGCGCGGCGGCGTGACTCTCTCCCCGGTCCGCCGGAACAACGGCGGACCTTTCGATAGGGGGCGCCCGGTCGGCAGGGCGTTCCAGCCGACCTGGTCCTCGAGGGGCGGTGCCTCGAGGCGCCTCCGTAGGTCCTCGGACGTCGCCGGCAGAAACGGCGCCAGCTCACGGGCGATCACATGGAGCGCCTCGAGCGCGGTCCTCAACGTGGCAGCGGCGAGCGCGGCTCGTCCTTCACGCGCGTGTTCCCACGGTGCGGCGATCGTAAGGAACCGGTTCGTCGCGTCGACGAGTCTGAAGATGGCCGAGAGCGCACCGTCCAGGGACAAGCGGTCGACCGCGTCGTCGACTTCCGAAGGAAGCTTCAGGGCCTCTCGTCGAAGGTCCTCGTCCCGGGCGAGCTCCACGCCCGGAGCGGGTACGAGACCGTTCGTCAGCTTCGCCACGAGCGCCAGGATGCGGCTCGCCAGATTGCCGAGCCCGTTCGCGAGCTCCGCGTCGTGTGCCTGGCGGAACCGCGCGATGCTGAAGTCGCCGTCCCGTGCCGTCCGGATGTGTCGGAGCAGGAAGTACCGCACGGCGTCCGCCCCGTACTCCGCGATCAGCGGCGCGGGATCGATCGTTCGTCCCGACTTGCTGATCTTCTCGCCTTCCACCGTGACGTACCCGTGCACGAGCAGGTCCGTCGGCCATGGCAGCCCCGCCGACTCCAGAAACGCGGGCCAGTACACCGCGTGGAACCGCGCGATTCCCTTGCCGATGACGTGGACGCGCTCGCCGTCACCGCACCAGAAGGCGTCGAGGAGGCCGGCGTCGATCCCTCCGTATCCGAGCGCCGCGAGGTAGCCGCACAGAGCGTCGAACCAGACCCAGACCACCTGCGAAGGGTCCGCTGGCACGGGGAGCCCCCACCCTCTCGCGCGGGCGGCCGATCGCGAGACCGAGATGTCGCGCACGGGGCCGCGAAGGAAAGCCAGGGTCTCCTCGCGCGCGCCTTCATGAACGATGCGAAGCCTCCCCGATTCGATCGCCTCGCGCACCACGTCGGCGTGGCGCGACAGCCGGAAGAACCAGTTGGTCTCCTCGATCGTCTCGAGCGGGGCGTCGTGCTCGGGGCAGCGACCGTTCGCGAGCTCCTCCGGCTCGTAGAACCGTTCGCACCCGACGCAGTACTGCCCGCGGTACGGTCTCCGGTACAGGTCGCCGCGTCGGGCGCACGCCTCCCACAGAGCGCGAACGGCTGGACCGTGCGCGGGGCTCGCGCTCGTACGCTGGAACTCGTTCGCGGAGATGCCGAGCGCGCCGTTCAGCGCCTCGAACGCCGCAGCGTGGTCTGCCACCCACTGCGCGGTCGGAACTCCCGCGCGCTCGGCGGCGATCACGTTCTTCAGGCTGTGATCATCGGTCCCGGTGACGAAGCGGACGCGGCGTCCGCGCGCACGACGGTGTCGCGCAAACGCGTCCGCGACGCAGAGCTCGAGCGCGAATCCCAGGTGAGGGTTCGCGTTGACGTACGGAATGGAGGTGGTGACGTAGGACGTCTCCTGCGCTGCGTCGGTCATGGCGGCTCCTTCGGGGAGGGGCCGCCCTCTGTGGAGGCCGAAACACGACGGCCGCCCCAGAGGGCGGCCGGTCGGCTCGAGACGTGAGCGTCGTGACGGATCAGACGCAGACGGCGAGCGGCACGGCAGCCCCGGCAGGCAGGGCGCTCATCATCGCCATTCGCGTCTGGGACCCAGCGTGGATCACATCGAAGAAGATGGCAGTCGCGAGACGCTCCGTCAAGCCGAACGACCTCGCTGGAATTGAGCGCGGCTCAGCGTCTCCGCCCGGAGGACGAGCCCCGGGGATCTCGAAGCTGCTGCGCGCGCCCGCCCCCGCTCATCGTGAGCTCGTGTACGAACCCCCAGCGGGCGCCGCTCGCCCTTCACAGGCTCAGGGCGAGCGGCTTCAGGCGGGGCCCTCTACATCGGCGCCGCTTCGCGGCGGCTACGCCGGGCCGAACGGCCCCGTCGAGCGTCGTTCTTCGACGACGGCCTGCCGACTCAGCTCGCCGCGGCGCGAGGCGACGCCGATGGCGGCGCGTCGGCGGCCCGACGCCGCTCCTCCACCACGCCGCGCAGCAGGCTGCGCGCCTCGCGGAGCGCCGCGGCGGTCTCGTCCCAGCCGAGGCAAGGGTCCGTGACCGAGCGGCCGTAGCGGAGCTGCGCCGGATCGGCCGACATCGGCTGGCTCCCCTGCTCGAGGAAGCTCTCCAGCATGATCCCCGCGATGGACCGGTTCCCCTGGCGGAGCTGGCTCGCCACGTCGCGCAGGACGAGCGGCTGGAGCTCCGGCTTCTTCCAGGAGTTCGCGTGCGAGCAGTCGATGACGATCGTCTGCGGGAGTCCCGCCTTCGCGAGCGCCTGCTCGGCGATGGCCACCGAGACGCTGTCGAAGTTGGGCCGGCCGCCGCCGCCGCGCAGCACCAGGTGGCCGTGGCGGTTGCCGCGCGTGCGGATCACGGCGGAGCGTCCCTGGTCGTTGATGCCCAGGAAAGCGTGGGGCCGGGCCGCGGCCAGGATGGCGTTCACCGCGCCGTCCACCTCGCCGTCGGTGCCGTTCTTGAACCCGACGGGCGTGGAGAGCCCGGAGGCGAGGTTGCGGTGCGTCTGCGACTCCGAGGTGCGCGCCCCGATGGCGGTCCAGGTGACGAGGTCGCCGCGGTAGTGCGGGGAGATGGGATCGAGCGCCTCCGTCCCGGTGGGCAGGCCCAGATCGCTCACCTCGAGCAGGAACCGGCGCGCCCGCTCCATGCCCTCCTTCACCTGGAAGGAGTCGTTCATGTGCGGATCGTTCGTGAGCCCCTCCCAGCCCACCGACGTGCGCGGCTTCTCGAAGTAGACGCGCATCACGAGGTAGAGCGTGTCGGAGAGCTCGTCCGCCAGCGCGCGCAGGCGGTGGGCGTAGTCGAGCCCGGCGACGGGGTCGTGGATCGAGCAGGGGCCGACCACCACGAGCAGGCGCGGATCCGTCCGGTCGAGGATCGCCTCCACGGTGCGGCGCCCCTCGACGACCGTCCGCGCGGCCCGCTCGGACACCGGGATGCGGAGCTTCACCTCCTCCGGCGGGAGCATCGCGTCGAAGGCGGCGACGTTGACGTTCTCGATCACCGGCGGCGCGCGGTGGCCGCCGGACGCGAGCTCGACGCGCACGAAGCCCGCGATCATGTCGCGGTAGAGCATCTCGACGAGGTCGGGCTCGATGCCCTCCTCGCCGGCGAGCGCCCGCACGTTCGCGATGACCTGCTCCTCGCGCGAAGGGTCCTTCACGCCGTCGGCGGCGCTCTTGAAGCGCGCGGCCTGCAGCGCGTACCCGCGCCGCTCCGCGAGGAGCGCCACGATGCGCCGGTCCACCTCGTCGATCGACGTGCGCACGTCGCGCAGCGTCATGCACTCGGGCAGGGAGGTTCGTTTCTGTCGTTCGTCGTTCACGTCGGATTCCTCGGGCGAAGGGGCCGCCGGCGATGCGGCGGCAGGGGAGAGGGAGTCTGCGTTTCCCCCCCGTCCTGGCCCGAGCGATCTCGATGTGCGGGAGGGTCCTCGCTACGCGCGGAAGCCCACCCAGCGCCCAGGCCGGGGCGGGGGGCAGGTAAATCGATAGGAGCGCGCGCTCGAGAGGACCACGGGCCCACCATACCCGTCCGCGACGAGCAGTTCAACCTCCGCGGCGCGCCCGTGCAGAGGGCTGCGTCGCCGCGGCGAACGATCCGTGTCGCATCGCTGCGTTGCTCCTCCCTTACATGGCCTGCGGCCATGCTCGGTCGTCGCGCCTTGCGCTGCTCGCGTCTCGCTCGCCTGGCTCGGTCCCCGGCATTCTGAACAACCCTGTGACCGCGTCAGTCGCCCCAATCCGGAGGCGGCCGGGCGACCAGCACCGGACACGGCGCGTGGCGCACCACGTGCTCGGCCACCGAGCCGAGCAGCGCGCGCGCGAGGCCGTGCCGGCGCGTGCCGACGACGACGACGTCGAACCGCCCCGCTTCCGCCATGCGCACGATGGCGGCGCCCGGCGCGCCGTGGCCGAAGGCGATCCGCACCCGCGTACCCGCGAGCCGCTCCGCCTCCTGCTTCCACCGCTCCAGCTCGGCGGCGAGCTCCTCGGCCTCGGCCCCGGTGGGCACCGGCCACGCCACCACCGCCATGGTCGCGACCGCGTGCGGCGCCTCCCATACGTGCAGCAGCGTCAGCTCCGCGCCGTGGCGCCGGGCGAGGTCCGCCGCGTCCGCGAGCGCCTGCCGCGCGCCCTCCGAGAAGTCCACCGCACACAGGATCCTCGTCCAGGCGGTCATCGCGACTCCTCCTCTCGCTGCGCGGCGCGCTCGAGCGCGACTGCCTTCACATGCTACCCCCCGCGCTTTCCTCGCCGGGCCCCGCCCCGGGGAGCTTCGGAGGGAGGGCCCTCCGAGGGGACGCGGGTGAGCTGGACGGCGCTCCCGCGCTGGCGCGACCCGGTGGGGCGCGCCGCGTGGGGCAGGCCCGTCCCGGCGTCCTCGCGGACGCGCGAGGTGGCGCTACCGTGCTGCCGCCCTTCACAGGAGGTGTCGTCATGCACGTCCGGATCGCTCTGCCCGTCCTCGCCGCCGCCGGCGCGCTGCTCGCCTGCGGCCCGGCAGCCTCGGACTCCACGGCGCCGCAGGCGGCGTCCGCCGCGATCAGCGGGGCCGCGGTCGCGCGGGGGAACGCCGGTGGGAACAAGACCGTGACGGTGATGGACCAGAATCTGTACGTCGGCACCGACGTCGAGGCGTTCCTCTCGGCGCCGCCCGAGCTCCTCCCGGTGCTCGCGGCGCAGGCGTGGGCGACGCTCCAGCTGACCGACTTCCCCGAGCGCGCGGAGGCGATCGCCGATCAGGTCGCGGCGACCCGGCCGGTGGCGATCGGGCTGCAGGAGGCGGCGCTCTGGCGCACGGAGTCGCCCCCGGACGCCTATCTCGGCGCGCCGCCCGACGCGCAGGAGGTGGCGTACGACTTCCTCGCGATCCTGCTCGCCGCGCTGGCCGACCGAGGGCTGCGCTACGACCTCGCCGCGGTCGTCGAGAACGCCGACCTCGAGCTGACGGTCCCGGTGTCCCTCGAGCCGCTCGAGCTGCTCGACCTCCGCATCACGGACCGGGACGCGATCCTGGTGCGCCGCGACGTGCAGTGGTCGAACGCCAGCGCCGGCCACTTCGACGCGACGGTGCCCATCGTCATCGGCGACCCGGCGGCGCCGGTGCTCGCGTTCGACTACGTGCGCGGCTGGACGGGCGTGGACGTGAAGTACGAGGGCGAGTGGTTCCGGTTCCTCAACACGCACCTCGAGGCGTTCGTGCCCGCGGTTCGCCTCGCCCAGGCCGGAGAGCTCGTGGACCTCGTCGAGGCCTCGCCGCTCCCCGTCGTCGCGGTCGGCGACTTCAACGCGCAGCCCGGCTCGGCGCCGTACGTGGAGCTCACCTCGGTGCTCGCGGACGCGTGGGTGGAGTCCGGCGCCGAGGGCCCGGGGTACACCTGCTGCTCGAACGACCCGCTCCTCAGGGACACCGCCTCTCCGCCGTTCGACGAGCGCATCGACCTCGTCCTGTTCACGCCTCCGTTCGTGGCCCTGGACGCGACCGTCGTGGGCGACGAGCCCGCCGATCTCACCGCCACGGGCATGTGGCCGTCGGATCACGCCGGCGTCGTCGCGAAGCTGCGCTACGTCGAGCCGCGGTTCTACGCTCTCCAGCCGTAGCGCCGCGGAGAGGCGCCGCGGCCGGGTGGGGGCGCCGTCGCCGGCGCCTCGCCGCGCGCGATCCAGAGCGCGGCGGGCAGCGCGGTGAAGTCGGCGATCATGGCGAGCAGGAAGGCGCCCGCCGTCACGACGCCGAACTGGCGGAGCGGTGGAAAGCCGGAGAGGGCGAGCGCGAGGAAGCCCGCCGCGTTGATGAAGGTCGCGAAGACGATCGCCCGGCCCGAGACGCGCAGGGTGTGGCGGAGCGCGCCGTCGAGGCCGCCGGAGCCCTCGCCCTCGTGCAGGTGATGGAAGAAGTGGATCTGGTCGTTCTCGGTGGTGCCGAGCACGGTGGTGGCGACGAGGATGGTGGCGACGTCGAGCGACCCGCCGGCGAGGCGCATGGCGAGAAAGGTCACGAGGATCGCGAAGAGCGACGGGATCATCGCGAGGAGCCGCGCCGAGGCGGAGCGGAAGACCAGGAGGAACGCCGCGAACACCAGCGCGGCGGTGATGGCGAAGCTCTCGGTGAGCGTGGGGACGAGGCTCGCGCCCACCTTGCCGGCGAGGATCGACTCCCCGGCGACGCGCAGCTCGGCGCCGCGCAGCGCGGGGGCCTCCGCGGCCGTCCGGTCCCACGCCTCGCGCGCGGCCCGGGCGAGCGCCGCCACCCCGGGCCCGTCGCCTCGCTCGAACACCACGGTGAGCTGCGCGTTCGCGAGCGTCCCGACGTCCACGAAGGCGCGCAGCTCCGGCTCGGAGAGGAGGAGCTGCTCGAGATCCGCGACGGCCTCCGCGAAGGCGGCGGGGTCGCGCGGGAGCGCCTCCGGCTCGCCCGCCGCGTAGCGGCGCAGCCGCAGCAGCGACGTCGGGCCGACCACCGAGGACACGCCGGGGATCGCCTCCACCCGCGTGGTGAACGCGTCGAGCGCGCGCAGCACCTCCGGATCCGTGATCGCCCCCGGGGGCGTGCGCACCCACAGGCGGGCGACGTTCAGCCCGGAGACGTGGCGCCGGAAGAACAGCATGTCCTCGTGGATGGGCAGCGACGGATCGACGTAGCGGAGCACGTCGAGGCCGACCTCCATCGGCGCGACGCGCCCGGGCACCCCGACGAGCGCGACGAGGCCCGCCGCGGCGAGGCCGAGCGCCGCCGCGACGAGCGGCCGCCGCCAGCGCCAGGTGAACGCGGGGAGCGCGCCGGCCACCCGCTCGTAGAGCCGGGCGCGGATCTCGACGGACCGGCGCGTGGGCGTGCGCAGCGCGCGCTGCAGGGCCGGGAAGAGCGTCAAGGCGACCACCCAGGCGATCGCGAGCCCCGCCGCCGTCCACAGCCCCATCTCGCGGATGGGGCGGATGCGGGAGACCGCGAGCGCGGCGAAGCCGGCGACGGCGGCGGCGCTCGAGGCCGTCACCGGCAGGAACTTCCCGGCCAGCGCGGCGAGCTGGTGCGCCTCGACCGGAACGCCCTCGGGCTGGTCCACGAAGCGGGAGTGGAGGTACACGAGCGACGCGAGCGTCGTGACCATCACCGTGAGCGGGACGATCGCCGACACGACCGTGAACGAGAAGCCGAGCAGCCTCCCGGCGCCCGCCGCGAGCGCCACCGCCGCGGCGAGGGTGAGCAGGATCGCGAGCAGCGCGCGCCACGACCGGTAGAGGAAGAGCGCGACGGCGACGACCAGCAGCCCGAAGACCGGGAAGTGGCGCCGCGAGGCGTCGCGCGACTCGCGCTCGATCCATGACTCGAGGTACGGGCCGCCCACCCGGCGCACGCGCGCGATCGCGTCGCCGCGCGCGCCCTCGACCGCCCGGTCGATGGCGGCGAGGGCGGCGTCGCGGGCCGGAGGCGTGGTCGCCTCGAACGTCACCACCACTCCGAGGAAGCCCTCGCCCACGAGGCCCTGGCGGCGGAAGAAGTCCGTCCCCGTCGCGAAGCGGCGCAGCGCCTTCGCGGTGGCCGGATCCTCGAGCGGCGGCGCCCCGCCGCGCGCCCGGGCGTAGGCGTCCAGGATCGAGACGGGGGTGACGCCCGGGAGCGCGCGCAGCGCCGCCTCGATCGCGGACGCCTGCGCGAGCACGCGGGGACGATACGGGTCCTCCGCCTCGAGCAGCAGCACGACGAGGGGACGCTCCGGGAAGATGCGCTGGAGCTCGCGCGTGGCGACGAAGTCCGGGTCGCTCGGCACGACCAGCCGATCGATGGCGCCCTCCGAGGGGATGCCCGCCGCCAGCCAGGCCGCGGCGGGGACGAGCAGCGCATAGAGCACGAGGATCGGACCGCGGAGCGCCACGACGGTGCCGAAGACGCGCTCGAGCCGCGACCGGGACATCCGCGGAGGGTAGCCCGATCGGCCCCGTCTGTCCGGGTCCCGTCCCGGTCGTGCCGCGCTACGCTCCTCCGCGCGTGCGCGCCGTCCTCCTGGCGACCCTCTTCGCTTTCAGTGCGGCTGCCGCGGCCCCGCCGGGACGCGTCACGCTGGTCGCGTGCGCGCCCGGCTACCCGGGCACCACCGCGGAGGCGCAGCCCCGGATGGACGCGCTCGCCGCAGCCGTCGCGCGCGGCGCAGGGCTGGGCGAGGGCGCCGTTTCGGCGGTGTACACCCCGCGCGAGCAGGAAGGAGTCGCCTGGCTCGCCGAGCCCGACGCCGCCGTCGCGCTCGTGCCGTTGCCCTTCCTGGTCGCGCACGGGGAGGCCCTGCGGCTCGTCCCGCGCATGCAGGTCGAGGCGGCCGGCGGAGGGGCGACGGAGGTCTGGGCGCTCGTGGCGCGGAAGGGCCGCGTCGGCTCGTCCGAGCGGCTCGCCGGGTTCGCGCTCCACTCGACGGCGGGGTACGCGCCGGCGTTCGTGCGCGGCGCGCTCGCGGGGTGGGGCACGCTCCCGCGAAGCGTGCGCATCGTGCACTCCCCGGCCGTGCTCTCCGCGCTGCGCAAGGCGGCCGCCGGGGAGGACGTGGCGGTGCTCCTCGACGGCGCGCAGTCGGCGGCCCTCCCGACGCTGCCGTTCGCGGGCGACCTCGAGGTGATCGCGCGCTCCGAGCCCTTGCCGGCGTCCTTCGTCGCGACGGTCGAGCGGCGCCTCCCGGCCGCGCGCTGGCGGGCGCTGGAGCGGTCCCTCGCGTCGCTCGAGGCGAGGCCGGAGGGCGCGGCGGCGCTCGCGGCGCTGCGGATCGCCCGCTTCGTCCCCGTCGACCCGGGCGCGGTCGCCGCCGTCCGCCGCCTCTCCGCCGGCGGGCGCGCGCGGTGAGCCGCGGAGCGCCGCTCCTCGCGCTCGCCGCCGCGCTCGCGTGCGCGCCGGCGTTGCGCGCGCCCGCGCCGCTCCCGCCGTCGCGAGGCGGGGAGGGGGACGCGGCGCGGCTCCTCGCGGAGGCGGAGGAGGCGTTCGCCCACCGCCCGGATCCGGCGGAGGTGCGCAGGGCCGCGGGGCTCTACCGGCAGGCGGCGCAGGCCGCTCCGCTCGCCATCGAGGGGCTCTACGGCGCCGCGCGAGCGGCGGTGTGGCTCGCGCAGCGCGAGCGCTCGGGGGAGGAGCGGGCGCGGCGCGCCGCGGAGGCCGTGGAGCTCGGCCAGCTGTGCGAGGCCCGGGCGCCGGCGGACGCCCGGTGCGACTACGCCCTCGCGCTCGCGCTCGGCGTCCAGGCCCGCGAGCGGACCGCGACCGTCCGCGAGGGGCTGCGGCTCATGGTGGAGCGGCTTCGCCGCGCCGCCGAGCGGGATCCGGCGCTGGACGACGCCGGGCCGGAGCGCGTGCTGGCGCTCGTCCTGCTGCGTGCGCCCGCGTGGCCCGTCGGCCCAGGAGATCCCGAGGAAGGCCTCGCGGCCGCGCGGAAGGCGGAGGCGCGCGCGCCGGAGTTCCCGCCCAACCCGCTCGCGCTGGCCGAGGGGCTCGCGGCGAGCGGGGACGTGGCGGCCGCGCGCGCGGCCGCCCAGCGCGGGCTCGCGCTCGCCGAGGCGCGCAAGGCGGCGGGGGATCCCGACGCCGAGGAGTGGATCGCGGAGGCGCGACGGCTCATCGCATCGATCGGGGAGGCGGCGGCGCCGGACCCGTAGGCGCTCGCGTGAGCGCGAAATACCCGCCGCGCCGGGGCGTAGGAGGTCGAGCGATGCTCACCTTCCTCGCCTGGCTCGTGCTGCTCGTCCTGTGCTGGCCGCTCGCGCTCGCGGCGCTGATCGTGTACCCGCTGGTGTGGCTCGTCCTGCTGCCGTTCCGGCTGATCGGCGTCGCGGTGGAGGGTGTCCTCGGGCTGCTCGCGGCGATCCTGCTCTTCCCGGCGCGGCTGCTGCGCGGCCCGCGCGCCCTGCGCCGCGATCCGGCAGGCCGTTGACCGCGCGAGCAGCCCGAGACGGCGGCTTCAGAACACGAAGAAGAGGATCGCGCCTCCCGCGAGCACCGCCAGCACCGCGAGCGTGATCGCGTAGTCCGATCCGTGGTCCTTCCAGGCGCTTCGTACGACGGCGGCGAGGGGCATGACGACCTCCGTTCCGCGGCCGCGCAGGTCGCGGTCGCTCCGAGTGAGCGCCCGCTGCGCCAATCCGTCCAGCCCACAAAGGCGGCGGCGATTGACCGAGATCAATTGAGACCTGCGCTCAAACGCGCACCCGGGCAGACAATAACCCTCGGAATCTCGCCGCATGCACGTTCGCGAGCCGCCCGAAGCGCCCATTTATCCAGCGGATAGCTAATTCGGGGCTCATTGCGGCGGTGTGCTGGAGTGTGATTGCCTTGGCGACGTGACGCAAAAATGGGCTGCGACATTTGCGTCGTTGCGCAAGGTGTTCGCGATCGAGCACCTCGGGCCTCCGGCTGCGCCTGCGCCAACGCGCCGCGGTCGAGGCTTCCTCCGCATGATCTTCGCGATCGAGCCCCTCCCGCGTGACGCCGCGGCGTCTCCCCGCCGCCGGCGCGGGTGGCTGCGGCTCCTCTTCGCGATGGAGCGCCTGGACACCGTCCCCGTGCCGCGTCCTACCCGGCGGCGATCCCGCTGGCTGAGGTGGCTCCTCGCGCCGGAGCCGCTCGACCCGCCGTAGCGAGCAGGAGGAGCCCATGGAAGCCGCCCGACACGTGTTCCGCGTCCTGTTCCTGCTCCTCGTGGTGGTCGTGGTCTTCGCGATCGGGCGAACCTTCCTCGTGCCCCCCTCGTACGGCGCCTACGGCCCGTACCGGTTCGACAACGTCGCCGAGCAGGCGGCGATCCGGCTCCCCCAGCACGGCGGCGCCGCGTCGTGCGGGGCGTGCCACGCCGAGCGGCTGAAGGTCTCCTCTGCGGGCGCCCACCGCGCGGTCGGCTGCGAGGTGTGCCACGCGCCGGTCGCGCTGCACGTCCGCGACGGCGCGAAGGCCGCGGACATGCCGATCGATCGCTCGTTCACGCTCTGTGCACGGTGTCACCGCCGCATCGAAGGGCGCCCCACCGCGTTCCCCCAGATCGTGCTGGCGCAGCACCAGGGCGGGGTGGAGGGGACGGCCTGCATCGACTGTCACGACCCGCACTCCCCGAAGCTCTAGCAGGAGGTCCCATGGACGAGACCCGCAGCGACGCCCCTGCCGCGACCGCGCCGGAGCAGCCCGGGGAGCCGGTCGGCCGCCGGGAGTTCCTCGCGAACGCGCTCCGCCTCGGGGGCGGCGTGCTCGTGTTCCTGGCCGGGGCGCCCTCCGGCGAGGCGCTCGCGAGCGGCTACGACTGGACGCAGCACCGGTGGGCCTACCTCATCGACACCGAGAAGTGCATCGGCTGCGGCTCCTGCGTCCGCGCCTGCAAGGCGGAGAACGGCGTGCCGGACGGCTTCTTCCGAACCTGGGTGGAGCGCTACGTCGTCTCGCCGGAGGCGTCGCACGTGGACTCGCCGAACGGCGGGCTCGACGGCTTCCGTCCCGTCCAGACCCCGTTCACGCCGACGAAGTCGTTCTTCGTCCCGAAGATGTGCAACCACTGCAAGGAGACGCCCTGCGTGCAGGTCTGCCCCGTCGGCGCCTCGTACCGCACGCAGGACGGCCTGGTGCTCGTGGACGGCGACCGGTGCATCGGGTGCGGCTACTGCGTGCAGGCGTGCCCGTACGGCAGCCGGTTCCTCTCGCCGGAGACGCACACCGCCGAGAAGTGCACCTGGTGCTACCACCGCGTCACGAAGGGAATGAAGCCCGCCTGCGTCGAGGTCTGCCCGACCGGCACGCGCCAGCTCGGGGACATGCGCCGCGAGGACGACCCGGTCCGGCTGGCGGTCGCGCGGGGCCGGGTGAGCGTGCTGCAGCCGCACCTGCTCACGGAGCCGCAGTGCTTCTACCTCGGCCTCGACAAGGAGGTGCGGTGATGCCGGAGATCAGCGGCTACGCGTTCCCCAACGACGTGCACGTCCACTGGAGCCTCATGATCGTGATGTACCCGTACATCACCGGCTTCGTGGCGGGCGCGTTCATCGTCACCGCGCTCTACCACCTGTTCGGCAAGAAGGAGTTCGAGCCGGTCGCGCGGCTCGCCCTGGCGACCTCCTTCTGCTTCATGGCGATCGCGACGTTCCCCCTGAACCTTCACCTCGGCCATCCCGAGCGCTCGTTGAACGTCATCGTGACGCCGCACTTCTCCTCCGCCATGGCCGGCTTCGGCCTGCTCTACTCCGCCTACTTCGTGATCCTGCTCCTCGAGGTGTGGTTCGTGTACCGGCGCGAGATCATCGAGACCGCGCGGCGGAGCCGCGGGCTGAAGCGCGCCTTCTACGCGTCCCTCGCGCTCGGCACCTACGACACCTCGCCCGAGGCGCTCGAGATCGACCACCGCGCGGTGAAGGTGCTCTCCGCCTTCGGCCTGCCCGCCGCCTGCATGCTGCACGGCTACGTCGGCTTCATCTTCGGCGGCATCAAGGCGAACCCCTGGTGGTCCACGCCCCTCATGCCGGTCATCTTCCTGCTCTCGGCGGCGGTGTCGGGGATCGCGCTGCTCGTGCTCCTCCACCAGGTGACGGCCAGGCTGTGGCGCCGCCCCGTCGAGCGGGAGACGGTGCAGGCGATGGCGAGGTGGCTGTGGTTCTTCCTCATCCTCACCGTCACGCTGGAGCTGCTCGAGATCGTGCTCCTCGCCTACGAGAACTCCGACGCGTGGCACATCATCTCGCAGCTCCTCACCACCCGCCTCGAGTTCTCCTTCATCTCGATCCAGATGATCGTGGGGAGCCTCGTCCCCTTCATCCTCCTGGCGATCATCGTGACGATGAACCGCTACCTGCACGATCGCGTGCGGAACACGCTCGCGGTGGTCGCCTCGCTGCTGCTCCTCGTGCAGGTCTTCGCGATGCGCTGGAACGTCGTGATCGGCGGGCAGCTGCTGTCGAAGTCCTTCCGCGGCCTGCGCTCCGGCTACCAGCCGGAGCTGTTCCACCGCGAGGGCGTCCTCGTCGCCATCGGGCTGTTCGTCCTGCCGTTCGCGCTCCTCTGGGTGTTCGACCGGGTGCTCCCCATCGAGCCCGCCTCGGCGCCCCCCGAGGCCGGGCGGGGGCCCGCTCCCGAGCAGGAGCCGGCGCGCCGCACCGCGTGAGCCGCTCCGGGCCGCCGCGCGCCGCGGCGGCCCGGGCATCCACCTCCGGAGGCTGCCGTGACGGATCGCTTGGCCGAGCTCGAGGCGAGGGTCGCCGGGATCGCGGAGCGGATCGACGCGCTCGAGCAGCGGATGGCGGCGCTCGAGGCCGCGCCGGCCTCCGTCGGGCAGCCGCGGTCCCGGCCGCGCGCAGCCCGGCCCGGTGCGGCGCCGGCCGCCGCCCCCTCCGCCGCCGCCCTGGTGGGGAGCGTCACCTTCGTCGGCCGCACGCTGCTCGTCCTCGCGGGCGCGTTCGTCCTGCGCGCCCTCACGGACGCGGGGACGCTGCCCGGCTGGCTGGGCGTGACGCTCGGCCTCGCGTACGCGGGCGCGTGGGTCGCCCTCGCCGATCGCGCGGGGAGGGCGGGCGCGACCGCCAGCGCGGTCTTCCACGGCGTCGGTGCCGTGCTCGTCGGGTTCCCGCTCCTGCTCGAGGCGACGTCGCGCTTCGGGCTGCTCTCCCCGGCGGCCGCCTCCGCGCTGCTCGCCGCCCTCACGGCCGTCGCGCTCGGGGTCGCTGCCCGCCGGCGCCTCGAGCCCCTCGCCTGGGCGGTGACCCTCGGCGGGATCGCCGCCGCCGTGGCGATGGCCGGCGCCACCGGCCGGACCGCGCCCTCCGCGGCCTACCTCGTGCTGCTCGGCGTCGCGACGCTGTGGATGAGCTACGTGCTCGACTGGTTCTCGCTCCGCGCGCCGCCCGCGATCGCTGCCGATCTCGTCGCGGCGGCGCTGGCCTTCCGCGCCGGCACGGGGCGGGGCGAGGAGGGGCCGCTCGCCGCGTTCGCCGTGCTCACCCTGCTCATGGCGCTCTACCTCGGCACGGTGGCGACCCGCACGCTCCTGCTGCGCCGCGACGTGCTGGCCTTCGAGGTCGCGCAGGGGGCGGCGGCGATCGCGGTCGGCCTCGGCGGCGCCGCCTTCGTCGCGGCGCGCACGGGCGGGAGCGCGACGGGAGTCGGCGCCGCGGCGACGGCGCTCGGGCTGGCCGCGTACGCGGTGGCGTTCGCGTTCCTCGAGCGCCCGGCGCAGCGCCGCAGGAACTTCCGCTTCTACGCGACCGTCGCGGGCCTGCTCGTCCTCGCCGGGACGGGCCTGCTCCTCCCGGGAGCGGCCCTGTCGCTCGCCTGGACGGGGCTCGCCCTCGCGGCCGGGACGCTCGGGCGCCGCCTCGGGCGGCTCACCCTCATGGCCCACGCCATGGCGTACGCGGTGGCCGCGGCCATCGCGAGCGGGCTCGTCGCGCACGCCTTCGAGGCTTCCCTCGCTTCCGCGCGGAGGCCATGGAGCCCCGTGGCGCCGGCGGCGCTCGCTGCGCTCGCCGCGCTCTGCGTCGTCGCCTGGCTCGGCGCCGACGGACGGACGCGCGGGCGCCCGGAGCGCGCGGCTCGAGCCGCCCTCCTCGCGCTCCTCGCGGCCGCGGCCGCTGGCGTGGCGATCGGCTGGGTCGCGCCGGTCGCAGCGGGGGTGCCGGGGGCCGGCGCCGACGCGGGCAAGCTCGCCGCCAGCCGGAGCGCGCTGCTCGTCGGAACGGCGCTCGCCCTCGCCGCGCTCGGCCGGCGTCCGGCGTGGTCCGAGGCGGCGACCCTCGCGTATCCGGCGCTCGCGGCGATCGGGCTCAAGCTGCTGCTCGAGGATCTGCCCCGCGGCCGGCCCGCGACGCTGCTCGTCGCGTTCGCCTGCTACGGAGCGGCGCTCATCCTGGTCCCACGCCTGCGCCGCCGAGCCGCGGCGGCGGCGCCGCCGGCGAGGAGCGCCGCGTAGGCTCGCGCCGGGTATAAGGGGAGGGTGACCCGTCCGCTGATCCTGCTCGCTCCGGGCGCCGGGGGGCCCTCTACCTCTCCGTGGATGGAGCGCTGGGCGGCGCGGCTGGGCGAGCTCGGCCACGTGGAGCGGCTCGACTACCCTTACGCGAAGGCCGGACGGCGTACCCCGGATCGCCTGCCCGTGCTGGTCGCGGCGCACCGGGCCGCGCTCGCCGAGGCCCGCGCGCGTCGAGGCGGCGTCCCGGTGGTGCTCGCAGGCAAGTCCATGGGCTCGCGCGTGGGCTGCCACGTCGCGCTCGAGGAGCGCGTGGACGCGCTCGTGTGCCTCGGGTACCCGCTCCGGGGTCAGCGCGGCGCGCTGCGGAGCGAGGTGCTGCTCGCGCTGCGGACCCCGATCCTGTTCGTACAGGGCGCGCGCGATCCGCTCTGCCCGCTCGACGCGATCGAGGACGTTCGCGCTCGAATGACCGCGCCCTCCGCGCTCCACGTGGTGCCCGGAGGCAACCACTCGCTCGAGGTCGGCTCGCGCGAGCTCCGCGCGCGGGGCGAGACCCAGGACGACGTGGAGCGGCGGGCGCTCCAGGCGATCGCGGACTTCCTGCGCGGCGCGGCGGGCGCCGGCGCGGGACGGCGCTGAGCGGCTCGGAACGGAGGGTGCGGGGTGCCCTGGCGCGTCGCTGCGGTCGTGCTGGTGGCGGCGCTGCTGCACGCGGCCTGGAACGCCGTGCTCCGGCGGTCGCGGGATCGGGCGCTCGAGACGGTCCGCGTGGCCGCCGGCGCCGGGATCGTCTCCGCCGCCGGACTCCTGGCGCTGCCCGCGCCCGCTCCGGCGAGCTGGCCCTTCATCGCGGCGTCGGCGCTGATCCACACCGCCTACTTCGCGCTGCTCGCCGCCGCCTATCGCGGCGCGTTCGCGCCGGCGTACACGGTGATGCGGGGCGCCGCGCCGGTGCTCGTCGCGCTCGCCACGTCGACGCTGGGCGTGGACGCGCTGTCCGGTTCCTCCTGGGCCGGGATCGCGCTCGTGTGCGTCGGCGTCGCCGGCCTGGGCGCTCCGCTGGTGCACGGGGGCGTGCCCGGGCGGGCGTTCCTGGTGGCGCTGGCCAACGCGTGCGTCATCGCGGCCTACACGCTCGTGGACGGCACGGGCGTGCGCCGCGCCGCCCACCCCGCGAGCTACACGCTCTGGATCTTCGCCCTCGACGCGGTCCCGCTCGTCGCGTGGGCGCTCGGGGCGCGCGGGGCCTCCGCCCTGCTCGGAGGGCTCGCCGACGCCGGCCGCGCGCTGGCGACCGGCGCGCTCACCACGGGCGCGTACGCGCTGGTGCTGTGGGCGATGACGCGCGCGCCCGTCGCAGCCGTGGCGGCGATGCGCGAGACCGCCATCGTCTTCGCGTGGCTGATCGGCGCCTGCACTCTCCGGGAGCGGCCCACGGCGCGGACCCTCGCCGCCGCCGCGCTGGTCGCGGCAGGCGCAGCGCTGGTGAAGCTGTGAGACACCGCGCATGGCGCCCGCACCTCCAGGCCGGGACGCAGCCCGCTCGCGCCGTTTCACGGACCCCGCGTCGAATCGTCGCGTCCACCAGATGGTGGGGTCGTTGTACGTGACTCGTGCGGGAGACGGCGCTGGCGGCGCGCGACGGCACGGGCGTCCTTCGGCCGCGCGGGCGCCGGACCGGGGCCCGCCGGGGTACTGGACGGGTGCCGTGCACGCCGCGACGCTCGTCCCATCACGTGAGCCCTGGCGGCGACCGACGCGCCGGCGGGGAGACTCGATGCCGACCCTCTCGATCGCGCAGCTCGCCCAGTCATCCCGTGTCGCGGTCGCGCTCTTCGCGCTCGTCGCGCTGGCGCCAGCGCGGGCACGCGCGGCCCCACCGGTGAAGTGCGCGTGCGTCGTCGCGCCCGAGAGCGCCGCGCTCGTGGCGGCCCGGGCGGATCCGGCCGGGGGCCCTCCGGCGCTCATCGGTTGCGGGGAGGACGCGCGGGGGGAGGAGAGCGACGTGGATCCCCCCTGCCTGCCGGGTGTCCCCGTGAGCCGGGCGTCCGGCGTCCCCGGCGTCGAGGGACGCCCGGCGCGCCGGGGCCCGCTGCCGGAGGGCCACCTCGTTCCCATCATCGAGTCGAGCGTGGTCACGCTCGTGATGCTGGGCTGGAACGCGACGATCGGTGAAGCGGAATGGGCCCGCATCAACGCCGACACGATCGGGCGGAATCTCCAGAGCGCGTGGGTGCTCGACGACGACGCTTTCTGGATCAACCAGGTCGGCCACCCGTATCAGGGCATCTTCCCGTACGGCGCGGCGCGCTCCGCCGGGGTGGGGTTCTGGGCTTCCACGCCCTATCCGTTCGTCACGAGCGCGGTGTGGGAGCTCGTCGGCGAGACGACGCCGCCTTCGGTGAACGATCAGATCACGACCTCGGTCGCCGGCGTCGTCCTCGGCGAGGCGCTCCACCGCGCCACCGGGATGATCCTCGCCGGCCCGCGCAGCCCCTGGCGCCAGGCGGCCGCGATGATCGTCGCGCCGATGGAGGCGATCAACCGCGAGCTCGTCGGGACCGAGCCGCACGCGCCGTCCCCTCCCTCCCGCGTCGAGTTTCGCGCGGGCGCCCTCGTGTTCGACCCGAAGCGCGGAGCGCCCGGCACGGAGGGGATCGTCCCGGAGATCGGCGTTCGGCTCAGCTACGGCCTGCCGGGCGATCCAGGCTTCCGCTTCGAGCGGCCGTTCGATCGCTTCGAGCTCGAGTCGACCTTCTCGATGGAGAAGAACCCGCTCGCGACCTTGTTCGCGCGCGGGGTGGTGGCGGGCACGACGCTCGAGGGAGAGCGGGTGCGGGGGCTCGCGGGTCTATCGCTGGAGTTCGACTTCTCCGCGGTGCGCCGCTACAGCGTCTCGACGAGCGCCGTCGGTCTCGGCGCCGAGGGCCGGTGGGAGGTGTCGCCGCGCGTGGCGGTCGAGGGCGCCGCGACCGCCTCGGCGGTGCTGCTCGGCGCGGCGGGCTACCTCGTCCCGCGCGCGAGCGAGGCTCCGGGCGAGGAGCTGCGCAGCTATCGGATGGGCCCGGGCGGCCAGGCGCACCTCGACCTGGAGGTGCACGCGCTCGAGCGGCTCGCCGCCCGCCTCACGGCGCGGCACTACCTCGTGGTCGGCGCCGGTTCGCTGCACGGGCTGGAGCGGGTCTCGAGCCTGCGCGGCGGGCTCCAGGTCCGCATCGCGGGCCCGCACGCCCTCGGCGTCGAGGGCGTCCTCTCCCACCACTCCGGCGAGGCAGGGGACGGCGCGCCGGCCCGGTCGGAGACGGGCACGGAGGTCCGCGCCTACTACGCGCTCCGCGCCCGAGCGCGTTGACGCGGCGCGCGAGCGCCCGTCCCCTCGTCACCTCAGTGGACGCTCTTCGTCTCGCCCCCTTCGCGGATCTCGATCCGCTTGCCGTGGGCGCGCTCCTTGGGCAGCGGCATCGAGATCTCGAGCACGCCGTTCTCGAAGCGGGCGTCGACCTGCTCCGCGCTCACGCCCTCGGGCAGCGGGATGGCGCGGCGGAACGAGCCGTAGCTCCGCTCCGCGCGGTAGAAGCCCGCCCCCTCTTCCGTCTGCTCGCGCCGGCGCTCGCCCTCGATGACGAGCGCGTCCTCGCTCATCTCCACCCGGAGGTCCTCCTTCTTCAGGCCGGGCAGGTCGGCCCGCACGACGAGGTTGCCCTCGCGCTCGAACACGTCCACCTGCGGCGACCACGGCCCGCCGCGCGCGAGCGCCTCGCCGGGCAGCTCCTCTCCGCCGCGCGTGAGGCCCCCGAAGCCCATCTCCTCGGACATGCGATCGAAGTCGCTCATCATCCGGCGCATGAGTGAGAAGGGGCTCATGGCCCAGACGTCCCCGCTCCGCAGCATGGGCAGGTGCCGTTCGCGGCGGGTGAGGCCGCCTCCTCCCCGTCGCTCCTCCGTGGCCCCGGCGCCCTTCCGCTCCGCCATGGCGCCGCTGGGCTGGCCCGCCCGCTTCTCCGCCCCCTGCTGCGCCTCCCCCTTCTTCTGCTGCTTCTCGGTCCCCTCTGCACCCGGTCGGTTCTCGCTCGCCATGACCTCTCCTCGCCGGCACGCGCGTCCGGAATGGAAACGCGTCCGGCACACGTGACGGGGTTCCAGTGGGACGGTGGTGACGCTCGCACCGGCATCAAACGCCCTCGGCGCAGTGCCGCAGTGGCAGCAGCGGCGAGGCTCCGCGCGCCGGGCGCCTCGGACGCCGGGCGCGACCGCCCGCCCGTTCCATGGACGGCGAAGCCCGGCCGCGCGTCGCGTACAATCGCGGCCTCCGATGCCGCGCTCCTCCGTGCTCCTCGCCGCCCTCGCCGCGGCGTGCGCTCCCGCGGCCGGCCGTGCCACGATCCCGCTCGGCGCCCACCCCGCCGCCGTACGGCTCGGGTACGAGCGGCTGCACATGCCCGGCGGCGAGCGGCCCCTCGCGCTGGCGGAGGTCGCCTGGCTCGCGGAGCTGCCCGCGGGGCTGTACGCCGGACCCGCGTTGCTCGGCGCCGTGGGCGGCGAGCGGGGTGGGTTCTTCGTCGCCGGCGTGGAGGCCGGGCTGCGCCTGGGGATCGCGGCTGGCGTCGGTCTCGACGCGGGCCTCCTCGCCGGTGGCGGGGGCGGCGGCTCGGCGCCGGTCGGGGGCGGGCTGATGCTCAGGCCACGGCTCGCCCTCACCTGGAGCGGGCGCCGCGATCGCCTGAGCGTCGGGATCGCGCACGCCGTCTTCCCGACGGGCGACCTCCGGAGCACGCAGCCGTTCCTCGCCTGGGAGCGACGCTTCGAAGCGGCCTACGCGCGCGCGCCGCTCGACCCGTGGACGTCGCAGGAGGCGGGGCCGCTCCGCTTCTCGCGCACCTCGCTCGAGCTGCGCCTCGCGCGCTACGGCCACCCCGCGGCGCTCGGGCGGCTCGCCGGGGCGCGCACGCTCCCCGAGCTCGACCTCGTCGGCGCGGCCGCCGGGTTCGATGTCGCCGGGCCCCTGAGCCTCCGCGTCGAGAGCACGGCCGCGTACGGCGGCGGCAGCGGCGGCTACATGGAGGTGCTCGCCGGACCGGCGCTGCGGCTCGGGCTCGGCTCGGCGGGAGCGGCGGTCTTGGCCTTCACGGCGGGGAGCGGCGGCGGAGGTGGGGTTCCCACGGGAGACGGCCTCCTCGTGAAGGGGGCGGCGGGCTTCGAGGTGCGCCCCGCCGCCTCGCTGCGGGCAGGGATCGAGGCGGGGGCCGTCGCGGCGCCCTCCACCTCCTTCCGCGCCGTGACGCTGGCCGTGAAGGTCGGGTGGGAGCTCGAGCTCGCCGGGCCCCCCGCAGACGTGGGCGGGGACGGCGCGGCCCTCGGCCGTGGCGAGGCCATCGCGGTGAGCTGGCGGCTCCGGCCGAGCGTCCAGCGCTACGCCACGAGCCAGCGCAGGAGCGACGCGGAGCGGGCGCCGCCCGTCGATCAGCTCGCGTTCAAGGCCGACCTGCTCCTGTCGCGGACGATCTACCTCACCGCCCAGAGCGGCTGGGCCTTCGCCGGAGGCGCGGGGGCGTGGGCCACCGGCCTGCTCGGCGCCGGGATCGAGTCGCCCAGCTGGCGCCGCCAGCGGCTCGGGATCGAGCTGCTCGCCGGGGCGGGCGGCGGCGGTGGCATCTCCACGGAGGGGGGCGCGCTCCTGCACGCCAGCGTGTCGTGGCTCCTCGAGCTCACGCCACGGCTCGGGATCCAGCTCGCCGCCGGCCGGGCCCGGGCGGTCGGTGGGCGGTTCGACTCGCTCGTCCTCGACGGAGGGGTGGTGTTCCGCGGGGCGAGCCTCGCGCGGGCTGCCGGACGGAGCTGACGCGTTCGCGGTCCTGGCCGCATGTCCTCGCGGTCGGCGTCGTCGGGGTCGGGGTCGCGGTCGGGGTCTGACTATTGATCACATCTCGCCGCGCGCCGTTTCGAGGGCGAGGAAGTAGCCCTCCTCGATGCTGAGCAGCTTCTCGAAACCTCGCCCGAGCACCTGCCAGCCCGGGTCGCCGTTCGAGACGAGGTGTCCGCCCAAGGCGGCGACGGCGAGCATCGCCTCTCGCACGGTGAGCGACTCGGGGAGCTCCCGTTTCCGTCGCTTCTTGTAGGCGAACCGCAGGCATTTCACTTGGACGGAAGTGAGCGCCGTCGCGGCAGGGGCGTCGCTTGCATCTCGCGCCAGCGTTCGCAACGCCAGCAGTCGCCAGGCAACCGAGGCGAGGACTGCCAGCGCATTCAGGAGCGCAGCGCCGGACTCGAGTTGACGCTTCTCGATGCTGCAACCGGTCTTGAGCGACTTGAAGAACTCCTCGATCACCCAACGAGCACGGTACGTGTCGACCACTGCCAGCACGTCGTCGGTTGTCGCTACACTCTCGTTCGTCCAGAGCCACCACTCGACGGGTTCACTGTTCGGCGGAGTGTCCACCTCCGCCACGTGAACGAGATTCAAGGTGAGCTGCGCATGGGGACTGCGGTTGGACGTGACGGGGCGCGGGATGGTGACCTGCCCGGCGCTGACCTGGAGCTTCGCGACGCGGCTGATACGAGCCGGATGGCGCTTGCGGGTTGACGGCATCTGCTGCCGCCGACGGGTCGCGAGTGGCACCTCTCTCTCCGCAAGAACCGGGGCGTCTCGCATCGCGGACGTCACGGTGGTGTGTTCACCGTCGGTGTCTTGATTCGGCGGACGTGGAAGCCGTCGATCCGTCGCCAGCCGAACCACGAAGCGCGCCTCGGCGGCAACCATGTGCGAGAACAGGGCGTAGTTGTCGCCCTCGCGATCCATGACATGCACCGCGGACGCCTTTCCTGCGAGCGCGGCATTCGTCTCGTCGAACAGCGCCCTCCATCGAAGGGACGAGTTGTCCGGATTTTCCTGGTTCTTCCCGTGCTTGAGCCGCTTCGCCTTCTCGGTGCGCGAGAGGGTGTGGAGACCGAGGACGCCGAGCGGCAGGCGACTGCCGTCGGCGGCGACGGCCAGCGCGAAGTGGCCGAAGAATCCGTAGCTCCGGCCACGGCCCACGCGGCCGAGGCCCTTCCGGGGGAACAGGCCGAAGTTGAACTGGCTCGTGTCGTGGACGACGAAAACCCGCCGGAGAACGGCAGCGCGTTCGATGGTGCGGCGGACGTGCGGCCCGAGGCACCGCTCGGGCGTGACCTTCGGATTGTTGAAGAAGCGGTAGGTGCCCTCGAGCGCCGCGTCGTCCGCCGCCGCCTCGGGAAAGCTGCTCGATGGGTCCGCCGCCAGCGAGGTCGCAATCGCCGAAAGGCGCCTCGTCAGCCGTTCGTCATTGAAGTCCGCGGCGCGGAGCTCGTCGCGCAGAAAATCAGCCCGTCCAATGTCGTGGCGAGTCACCCCACCCGTAGATCACGGGGCCGACCGCCCCGGCAAGATGTGTAGGATCGAAAGGTCGGGGTCGCGGTCGGGGGTCGACTCCGCTCCGTCGATGCGACGGAGCGACGCTTGGGATGACCGGCCTCGAGAGATCCGGTCGACGTCGTGGTCGCGAGCCCTACTTCCCACCGCCCTCCGCGGTCACCTCGATCCGCGTCGCGACCTCGTCGTTCTTGACCCGCTCGAAGGACGCGCGAACGTGCGCTCCTTCCTTCAAGTCGTCCCGCCCGCCGTCGCGGCCGGCGACGGTGATGGGCGTCCGAGGTGCGAGGCGGAGCCGCAGGTCGGGCTCCTCGCCGTCATCCCGGCGCACCACGATCTCGTGGTCGCTGGTGGTCACGATGGTCCCGCTCACCGCCTTCGTCAGCGCGCCCTCCGGCTGCGGCTGGACCCGGCGCTGCTGCGCCTCGAGCTCGGCGATGCGCTCCTGCCGCGGCTGGTCCGCCGTGTCGATGTGCGCGGCGGGCGCGCTCCGCTCCTGGCCGCGTTCCCCGTCGCCCCCCCGGCTGCACCCCACCCCCGCGAGCAGGGCCGCGGAGAGGATCGTCGCCGTCGTTCGTCGGTTCCTCATCCCTCCAGTCTGGCCACGCCGCGACCCGGTGGCGCGACGTCGCGTGCGAGCGAGGGACCGTCGCGCGGCCCACCCGGCTCGAGGCCGGGACGCCGGACGGGCGGGAGGGCACCCGCTCGCGCTCCGGGCCACGCTGAGGCAGACTTCGCGCGTGCCCAGCGCGCTCGACTACGACTTCATCGTCATCGGCTCCGGCTTCGGCGGGGCGGTCTCCGCCCTGCGGCTCTCCGAGAAGGGCTATCGCGTCGCGGTGCTGGAGATGGGGAAGCGCTGGGGGCAAGACGACTTCGCCGCGACGAACTGGAACCTGCGCAAGTCGCTGTGGATGCCGAGGCTGCTCTGCTACGGGATCCAGCAGATCTCCGTCCTGAAGCACGTGCTCGTCCTGCACGGCGCGGGCGTCGGCGGCGGCAGCCTCGTCTACGCGAACACGCTCCTCGTCCCGGCGGCGCGCGCGTTCCGGGATCCGCGCTGGCCCGGGAGCGAGGACTGGAGCGAGAAGCTCGCCCCGCACTACGCGACCGCCCGGTTCATGCTGGGCGCGAGGCCCGCGCGGGAGACCTTCCCCGCGGACGAGCTGCTCCGCGAGGCCGTGGAGGAGGAGACCGGACGCGGGAGCACGTTCGCGCGCCACACGGTCGGCGTGTACTACGGCGGCGAGGCGGGGCGCACCGATCCCGATCCGTACTTCGGCGGCGAGGGCCCCGCGCGCACTGGCTGCACCCTGTGCGGCGGCTGCATGACGGGGTGCAGGCACGGCGCGAAGAACACACTCGACCGGAACTACCTCTTCCTCGCCGAGCGGCGCGGGTGCGTCATCCACGCCGAGACCAAGGTCACCGACGTCCGGCCGATGCCGGAGGGCGGCTACGAGGTGCGCACCGTCCGCTCCACGCGCCCGCTCTCCGTGGGCTCGCGCGTGCTCCGAGCGCGCGGGGTCGTGCTCTCCGCCGGCGCGCTCGGGACCGTGAGCCTGCTCCTGGGATGCAAGGAGCGCGGCAGCCTCGCGCGCCTGAGCGACCGGCTCGGCGACTACGTGCGCACGAACAGCGAGGCGCTGCTCGCCGTCACCGCGCGGCGCGGCGACGTCGACTACAGCCGCGGGATCGCCATCACCTCCGGCGTGGACGCGGACGACGACACCCACGTCGAGATCGTCCGCTACGGCGCCGGCCACGACGCCATGGCCCTGCTCTCGACGCACCTCACCGGCCACGGCCCGCCCTGGCCGCGCTGGCTGCGCTGGATCGGCAACGCGTTCCGCCACCCGCTCGACTTCCTGCGCGCGCACTGGCCGTTCGGCTGGGCGCGTCGCACCGCCGTGCTGCTCGTCATGCAGCCGCTCTCGAGCCACATGCGCCTGCGGCTCGCGCGGCGTCCGTGGGGGAGGGCGCTCACCACGGCGCTCTCGGACGGGCAGCGGCCGCCGACGTACATGCCCCTCGCGAACGCGCTCGCCCGGCGGCTGGCGCGCAAGATGGACGGCGTGCCGCAGAGCGGGTTGCACGAGGTGCTCCTCGGCGCCTCCAGCACCGCCCACATCCTGGGCGGCGCGACCATGGGCGCCTCGCCGGCGGAGGGCGTCTGCGACAGCGGGGGGCGGGTCTTCGGCTACGAGCACCTCTACGTCGCGGACGGCAGCCTCGTCCCGGCGAACCTGGGCGTGAACCCGTCGCTCACCATCACCGCCCTCGCCGAGCACGTGATGAGCGGGATCCCGGCGAACCCCGAGGGCACGCCGAAGCCGGCGCCGCGACCGCCGTCGGGCGGGTGAGGGCGGAGACCGCGGAGTCGAAGGGCTCGGGATGACCGGCCTCGGGTCGGTCGGTCGGGGTCGTCGCGGTCGTGGTCGCGGTCGGGGTCGCGGTCGGGGTCGCGGTCGGGGTCGTCGCGGTCGAGGTCGCGGGGTCGCGGTCGGGGTCGGGGTCGCGGTCGGGGTCGGGGTCGGGGTCGGGGTCGCGGTCGGGGTCGCGGTCGGGGTCGCGGTCGCGGTCGGGGTCGCGGTCGGGGTCGGGGTCGGGGTCGCGGTCGGGGTCGCGGTCGGGGTCGCGGTCGGGGTCGCGGTCGGGGTCGCGGTCGGGGTCGCGGTCGGGGTCGCGGTCGGGGTCGCGGTCGGGGTCGCGGTCGCGGTCGGGGTCGGGGTCGGGGTCTCTTCATTCGTCACATCCCACGGCGACAGCACGCGCGCGCGCGGGGTTGTGTGCCGCCGCTCGACGCAGAGGGCTCGGGCGTCGAGGGGAGAAACGCCCGGTTCCCGGCGCGCCTCGGGCATGGCACGCGGCGGGTCTTCGTCGCCGTCGGCGCGAGGACTGGACGAGCGGGCAGAGCAGGTCCGAGGAAGTTGCGCGCCGCTCGGCCGACGGCGGCATTCACTACGAGTCCCTGCTATCTCCAGCGACAGCTCTTGCCGAGCCACGCGAGTCCCAGTTGCGGTGGGTGAACGTTGCCCTCTTGACGAGGTTCGAGGCGAAACGTGCTTCGACGTCCGCGGCACGTCGAGAGCACGCTCCTCGCGAGCGCAGGCAGGCCGCGCCGTGCGCGTCCGGCGCACCGCGTGGATGGCGAAGGGGCGGGCCCGGAACGCAGCGCAGGCGCGAGCCTGGTGCGTTCCAGGAGAGCCGCAAATCGCGTGTTACGAACGGTGCACAAGGAGGTGCACCATGCCCGCTGTCGCCCCTTCCGCCCTCGACTCGACCCTGCTCGCCCAGCGCCTGCGCGAGCTCGCCGGCCAGGAGCGCGACGTCCAGGTCGAGTTCCTCCTCCACCTCGAGGTGTTCGATCGCCGCCGCGCGTACGTGGAGGCCGGGTACCCCTCGCTCTGGGCGTATTGCCTGGAGGTGCTCCACCTGCGCGAGGGCGCTGCGGGGCGACGCATCCAGGCGATGCGGGTGCTGCGCCGGTTCCCCAGTCTCGAGGGCGCGCTTCGGGATGGCCGCCTTTGCATCTCCACCGTCCAGCTGCTCGGCCAGGTGCTGACCGAGGAGAACCTGCCCGACCTCGTCGGCCGTGCCGCCTACCGCACCAAGGCCGAGGTGGATCACCTCGTCGCCTCGCTCCAGGCGCGCACCGCTCCGCGGGCGGGCCTGCGCAAGCTGCCCGACCGCGCTCCAGCCGCGAGCGCCCCGGCGCTGCCGCTGGCGACAGTCCATGCCGGACCTGCCGAGCCGCAGGAGGCGATCCCCGCGCCGCCAGCGGCTGCTGGTGGGTCGCTGCCGCCCACGGTCTCCGCGCTGCCCGACGTTCCCCGCCCGAAGACGCGGGCGGAGACCCGCGCCGTGAGCGAGAGCGGCTGGTCGCTGCGGGTCACCATCGACGCGTCCTGCAAGGAGGACCTCGAGACGCTCGCCGCGCTGCTCTCGCACAAGATCCCGGACGGCGACCTCGCGGCGGTGCTCCGCGAGGCCATCCGCTGCGCCATCGAGAAGCACGGCAAGCGCAAGGGCGCGGTCGCGCCGCAGCTGCAGCGTCAGCGGAAGGCGGACCGGGACCCACGGCCCTCTGCCGAGCCCGCCGCGCCCACGAGCACGATCCCGGCGATAGTGCGGCGCGAGGTCTGGAAGCGCGACGGGGGACGCTGCGCCTGGGTCGCTCCGGACGGGCGGCGCTGCAACAGCCGCTGGCAGCTGGAGCTCGACCACATCCACCCGCAGGCCCTGGGCGGTCTCTCGACGCTCGAGAATCTCCGGGTCGCCTGCAGGTCGCACAACCTGTTGCACGCCGAACAGACCTACGGGCGCGAGCACATGGATCGTTTCCGGCGTGAGAGCGCCTCCGAGCGGACGGGGTACGCCGGCGCCGCGCCAGCTGCCATTCAGCAGGGCTTGTGGGCAACGTGACCGCGGTCGGCGGAACGGGAGCAAAGCCGACCGCAGCGTCTTCCGGCGACGCGGCGGACGCGCGGCGACGCCGGCCCTCCGGCCCCCTCGTAGGCCCCTTTCCCTGGCTCGTACTGCTCCCTCGCGCGTGCCCACCGCGGGCGCGCGGTCGGCACCTCGTCCCGAGTCCAGCGCGAACCGATGTGACGAATGACAAGGTCGGGGTCGCGGTCGGGGTCGCGGTCGGGGTCGCGGTCGGGGTCGCGGTCGGGGTCGCGGTCGGGGTCGCGGTCGGGGTCGGGGTCGGGGTCGGGGTCGGGGTCGCGGTCGGGGTCGCGGTCGGGGTCGGGGTCGGGGTCGGGGTCGCGGTCGCGGTCGCGGTCGCGGTCACTGGTCGTGAACGGCGCTCTCATCCCGGGCAGGCTCGTGCCACCGGTGGGTGGCACTGCGCCTGCGGCTCTCGGGTCCACGCGCCGTTCGGGCGGACGGTCTTCGTCCGGGGGCTCACAGTCGTTGGTCATGGGGCGGCTCCTTCTCCCGGGGGTGAAAGGAGCCGCCCCATGGCCAACAACCTCGCTTCCCTTGCAGACGCAGCCCGCTCCACCGTCCCCTCCTCCCGCTCCCGCAATTCTTCCCCCGTCCGCGTCCTCCCTCACCACAAGCTTCACGCGTTCGCCGTCGCGCGTGACCTGCTCCTCGCCGTCCTCGGTTCGCCCATCCGCGACGCGAAGCTCCGTGACGAGGCCGTCCGCTCGGCCAAGTCCGCCTGCCTCAACACGGCGGAGGGCGCCGGGCGAGTGACGAGGGGCGACAAAGCCCGCGCGTTCGCCATCGCCCGCGCCGAGACCGTCGAGGCCGCGGCGGCGGTCGAGATCGCGGCGCTGTGCGGGGACACCTCCGCCGCCCACGCGGAGGAGGTCGCCCGGATCGCGGACCGCCTCGTGGCGATGCTGACGGGGCTGGTGCGCTAGACCGGAGCGGCGCGGTGACCTCGCTCGGGTCACCGCGCCTCGTGCTGCGTTCAACGCGTGGCGGCCCTGCGGAGCAGCCCGCGCAGCATGGCCCGGAGCCGGTCGGCGAGGGCGAGGATCTCGGCTGCGTCGGTCTCCTGGACCGCCCCGATGGCGGCTGCGAGATCCACCGCCGCGACGACCTCGTGGAGCGAGCCGTCGGAGGCGAGGAAGTACTTGCGCCGCATGGCGACGCGATCGTCGGGGAGTCCCTCGCTGAGGTTCAGGAACGCGCTCTTGGACGCGCGGGTGGCCTGATCGCGGAGCTCCGCGTCGGAGAGGTGGGCGCGGTGAACGCGCACCGCGAGCTCTCGGGCGCAGCGGTAGACGTCGAGGGTCTGGAAGGGGAAGGGTGACGGAGAGGGAGAGGAAGAGGGAGAGGGAGAGGAAGAGGGAGAGGAAGAGGGGGAGGGAGAAGGAGAGGGAGAGGGAGAGGGGGAGGGGGAGGGAGTGAGGGTGGGGGAAGAGTGACCGGAATCGGGCTTCAGCGGGACGAGAACGGTGTTTGGCATCGCGCCTCCTTCACCCCGGACAGGAGGCGCGATGCCAAACGCCCAAGCTCGAACCCGTCCTCCATTCACGAGGACCACGCGCTGCAGCCGCCGTGACGGGCAAAGCCCGGCGCGGCGGCTGATTGAGCGGTTCACGTCCTCGCGGTCGGGGTCGCCCCTCGACTCCGCGCCGTCCTTCGCCAGGCTCAGGACGGCGCTACGCTCGGGACGAGCGGAAATTTCTAACGGTCGCGGTCGGGGTCGAGGTCGGGGTCGAGGTCGGGGTCGAGGTCGGGGTCGAGGTCGGGGTCGAGGTCGGGGTCGCGGTCGGGGTCGCGGTCGGGGTCGCGGTCGGGGTCGCGGTCGGGGTCGCGGTCGGGGTCGCGGTCGGGGTCGGGGTCGCGGTCGGGGTCGGGGTCGGGGTCGGGGTCGGGGTCGGGGTCGGGGTCGGGGTCGGGGTCGGGGTCGGGGTCGGGGTCGGGGTCGGGGTCGCGGTCGAGGTCGCGGTCGAGGTCGAGGTCGAGGTCGAGGTCGCGGTCGGGGTCGCGGTCGAGTCGCCGGCGGTGACCGTAGTCGGTTTGCGGCGCCGAAGCGTCCGCCCGCCGGCTCCCACGCCCAGTCGCCGTGCGAGGGCCCTTCACGTCCCCCGTGCTAGCCTTCCGGCGCCTTGTCCTCACCCGCCCGCCGGCTCGTCCGCGAGGCGCTCGACGCGCTCGGGGTTCGCCGCCTCCTCCTCGGCGTCCACGACGCCGCCTTCCCAGCGCACCCCTCGGAGGACATCGGGCGCGGTACTCCGTGCGCGGAGGGCGCTGTCGAGCTGCTCGAGCTCGCCTCCGAGCTCGGCTTCGACGGGCTTCAGCTCGGGCCGTCGGGCGCCACCTCGGCCTGCAACCCCTCGCCGTACGACGGGACGCTCTTCTCGCGGAGCCCGCTGTCCATCGCGCTCCTCCCGCTCACCCGCCCCGAAGGCGCGGAGCTGCTCCGCGCCGAGACCCTGGCGGCGCTCGTGGAGGGGCGGCCGCGCGGCGATCGCGTCGCTTACGGGTACGCCTTCGAGGCCGCGCGGCGCGCTCTCGCCGAGGCGGCGGGGCGGTTCCGGGCGCAGCGCGCCGCGGGCGCCCGCGGCTCGGCCGCGGACCTGGCGCGCCGGCTCGACGCTTTCCGGGCCGAGCACGCCGACTGGCTCGTCCGCGACGCGCTCTACGAGATCCTCCAGGCGTCGCACGGGGGCGCCACCTGGCGCGCGTGGCCGAGCGCGGCGGATCGGTCCCTGCTCGCACCCGCGCCGGGCGCGGAAGCGGCTGCGGCGGCGCGGCGAGAGGAGCTGCTCGGCCGGCACCGGGACGAGGTGGAGGCGTACGCGCTCGTCCAGCTCCTCGCGCACGAGCAGCACGCCGCGTTCCGGGCGCGGGCGCGGTCGCTCGGGCTCGCGCTCTTCGCCGACTTCCAGGTGGGCATGTCGGAGCGGGACGCCTGGGCCGCGCAGCGCTTCCTCCTCGACGGGTGGCTCATGGGCGCGCCGCCGAGCCGCACGGATCCGGGCGGACAGGCCTGGGGGTTCGCGGTCCTCGACCCCCGCGCGTACGCAGAGGTGGACGCGTCCGGCGTGCGCGAGGAGGGCCCCGCCGCGCGGTTCCTGCGGGCGCGCGTCCGGAAGGTGATGAGCGAGCACGACGGCCTGCGGGTGGATCACCCGCACGGCCTCGTCGCGCCGTGGGTGTACCGCGCGGGCGGGGACCCCGCCGCGGCGGTGCGGGCGGGCGCGCGGCTCTTCTGCTCCCCCGACGTGCCCGACCTCGCCGGGTTCGCCATCGCGCGCGCCGAGCAGCTGGACCGGAAGCTGCAGCGCCACGCGGACGGGTGGGTGGTCGCGCTCGAAGAGGAGCAGGTCGCGCGCCACGCCGCGCTCCTCGACCTCGTGGTGGAGGCCGCGCCCGACCGGCGCGACGTCGCCTGCGAGATCCTGAGCACGCTGCCGTACCCGCTCTCGAGGGTGGCGGCGCGCCACGGGCTCGGCCGGTTCCGCGTCACGCAGAAGGCGCGCCTCGACGACGCGGCCGACGTCTACCGCGGCGAGAACGCCGCGCCCGAGGACTGGATCATGCTCGGGAGTCACGACACCCCGACGATCTGGAGCGTGGCGGACCGGTGGGTCGGGTCGGGCGGCTCGGGGGAGCAGGCGGCGTACCTCGCCTCGCGCCTCCTCGCGGAGGGCGAGGACCGCGCCGCGTGGATCCGCTCGGTCGCCGCCGATCCCGCCGCGCTCGCGCAGGCGCGCTTCGCGGAGCTGTTCGTCGGCCCGGCGCGCAACGTGATGGTCTACTTCACCGACCTGCTCGGGTCCCGCGCGCCCTACAACGTCCCGGGCACGGTGTCGGACCAGAACTGGTCGCTGCGCATCCCGCACGGCGTGCGGCGCGAGCACGCGGATCGGGTCCGGGGAGCCCGCGCGCTGGACGTGCCGGGGGCTCTCGCGCGGGCGCTCCGCTCGCGCGGCGCGGCGTTCGCGGCGTCGCACCGCGACCTCCTCGCCGCGCTCGACGCGGCGGCCCGCCGCTGATCGGGCCGAGGGGACGGCAGTCCGCTCGCGTGCGCCCCGGGCCTCGCCCGGCGCGGGACCGGGACGAGGCTCGCCCGCTCCACCGCCGTGCGCCGTGCGCGCCGCGCCGTAGCGCCCACACATTGCCGTCGGACACCGCACCGCGAGGTGGACATGGAAGAGCGCGCACGCTCGCGGCCGGCCTCTCCGCCGGCCACCGAGCGCCCGCCCCGGGTCGTCATCGAGAACGTCACGCCCGAGATCGACGGCGGGCGCTTTCCGATCAAGCGCACCGTGGAAGAGCAGGTCGTCGTCGAGGCGGACGTGTTCACCGACGGGCACGAGTCGCTCGCGGCCGTCCTCCGTTACCGGCGCGAGAGCGATCCGGCCTGGACGGAGCTCCCGATGGTGCCCCTCGGCAACGATCGCTATCGCGCGTCGTTCGGCGTCCACGCCCTCGAGCCCTACCGCTACACGGTCGAGGCGTGGCTGGATCCGTTCGCCACCTGGGAGCACGGGCTCGCGAAGAAGGCGACGGCAGCCGCAGTCGAGCCGGTGGATCTGCTCGTCGGGGCGGAGCTCGTGGAGCAGGCGGCGTCGCGCGCGCCGGACGAGGCCGCGGCGCGGCTGCGGAGGTGGGCCGCGGCGCTGCGCGGGGACGAGCCGCTGGAGGCGCGGGTGCGGCGAGCGCTCGACCCGGAGCTGCGGCAGCTCGTGGCACGCCACCCGGATCGCGCCCACGCCGCGCGTCATCCGCGCGAGCTGGCGGTGTCGGTCGATCGCGAGCGGGCGCGCTTCAGCAGCTGGTACGAGCTCTTCCCCCGCTCGGCGTCCCAGGAGCCCGGGCGGCACGGCACCTTCCAGGACGTCCTCGACCGGCTGCCGGACGTCGCGTCGATGGGCTTCGACGTCCTCTACCTGCCCCCCATCCATCCCATCGGGCACGCCTACCGCAAGGGTCCGAACAACGCGCCGCAGGCCTCCCCCGGAGACGTCGGCAGCCCCTGGGCGATCGGCGGACCCGAGGGCGGGCACACCGCCCTCCACCCGCGCCTCGGGACGATCGAGGACTTCCGGCGGCTCGTCGCGCGCGCGGGGGAGCTCGGCCTCGAGGTGGCGCTGGACCTCGCCTTCCAGTGCTCGCCGGATCATCCCTGGGTGAAGGAGCATCCGCAGTGGTTCCACCGTCGGCCGGACGGCAGCATCCAGTACGCCGAGAACCCGCCGAAGAAGTACCAGGACGTCTACCCCATCGAGTTCGACAACCCCGACTGGCGGGGGCTCTGGGCGGCGCTCCTCGGCGTCGTGGAGCACTGGGCGGAGGAGGGGGTGCGCATCTTCCGCGTGGACAACCCGCACACGAAGCCGTTCCGGTTCTGGGAGTGGCTCATCGCTGAGGCCCGCCGCGCGCGGCCCGAGCTCGTCTTCCTCGCAGAGGCCTTCACCCGGCCCAAGGTGATGGCGCACCTCGCGAAGGCCGGCTTCGCGCAGTCGTACACGTACTTCACCTGGCGCAACACCAAGGGGGAGCTCACGCAGTACCTCACCGAGCTCACGCGCACCCAGGCCAAGGAGTACTTCCGGCCGAACTTCTGGCCCAACACGCCGGACATCCTCCCCGAGCCGCTGCAGTACGGGGGGCGCCCGGCCTTCCAGGCGCGGCTGGTCCTCGCGGCCACGCTGGCCTCGAGCTACGGCATCTACGGCCCCGCCTTCGAGCACCTCGAGGCCCGCGCGGTGCGCCCCGGCAGCGAGGAGTACCTCGACTCGGAGAAGTACCAGCTCCGCCACTGGGACCTGGAGCGGGCGGACAGCCTGCGCGACTTCGTCGCCCGGGTGAACCGCATCCGGCACGAGAACCCGGCCCTGCAGTCGAACGAGGGGCTGACGTTCCACCGGATCGACAACGAGCAGCTCCTCGCGTACTCGAAGGCGACCGAGGACCTCGCCGACCTCGTGCTCGTGGTGGTGAACCTGGATCCGCACCACGTGCACGCGGGCTGGCTCGAGCTCCCGCTCGAGCTCCTCGGGCTCTCGCGCGACGAGCCGTACCAGGTCCACGACCTGCTCGGCGACGGGCGCTACCTCTGGCACGGCGCGCGGAACTACGTGGAGCTCGATCCGCGGAGCGCCCCCGCCCAGATCTTCCGCATCCGCCGGCGCGTCCGGACGGAGCGGGACTTCGACTACTTCATGTGAACGGCGCGAGGAGAGGATGGACGCTTCGCTCTCGAGGCTCACGACGACGGGACCGTGGGACGAGCTCCTGCACGGCCCGGGGCGGGCGGGCCTGGAGGCGGCGTTGCCGCCTTACCTCGTCGGCCGCCGCTGGTTCGGCGGAAAGGCCCGGCGAATCCAGCGGGTCGAGCTCCTCGACGCGGCGCCGGTGGGGCCGGGGCCAGGGGCGTCGCGCCTGGTCTTCCTGCGCGTGAGCTACGGGGACTCGGCGCCGGAGGTGTACTCGCTCCCGCTCGCGTTCGCGCCCGGCCCGTGGGCCGACAGGGTCCACGGCGCCTGGCCTGGCTCGGAGGTGGCGCTGCTCGAGGCCGGAGGTGAGCAGGGCGTCCTGTACGCCACGGATCGCGATCCGGCGTTCTCGCGGGCGCTCCTCGACGCCATCGCCCACGGGCGCACGCTGAAGGGCCGGGGGGGCGAGATCGTCGCCTGGTCCACGCGCGCGTTCGCGCGGCGCTCGGAGGGGGTGGAGGAGCTCGTCCCGACGCCCCTGGGCGGCGAGCAGAGCAACACCTCGATCCGCTTCGGGGATCGGATGATCCTGAAGCTCTTCCGGCGGACGGAGGCCGGCCCGAACCCGGAGCTGGAGGTCGGCGCCTACCTCACCGAGCGCGCCGCGTTCCCGAACGTACCGGCGGTGCTCGGCGCGGTGGAGTACCGGCCGCGCGGCGGCGAGCCCCACGTCCTCGCGCTCCTCCAGGCGTTCGTCCCGAACCGGGGGGACGCGTGGGAGTTCACGCTCGCCGAGCTGAGCGCGTTCCTCGATCGCGCCGCCGGCCGCGCGCCCCCCGCGGCCCCCGCCGCCGCGCTCGTGGAGCTCGCGGGCGTCGCGCCGCCTCCCGAGCTCCGCGCGCTCGCCGCGCCGTCGCTCGACGCCGCCGCGCTGCTCGGCCGCCGGACGGCGGAGCTGCACCTCGCGCTCGCGCGCGGCGTGGACGAGGAGGCGTTCCGCCCCGAGCCGTTCTCGCGCGAGGACCGTCGCCGGCTCCACGACGGCGCCCGCGCGCAGGTCCGCGCCGCGCTCGCGCTGCTGCGGCGACGCCGCGACGTGCTCCCGCCCGAGGTGCGCGCGCGCGCCGAGGCCGTCCTCGCGCGCGAGGACGAGCTCGAGCTTGGCCTCCGCTGGGTGCTCGACCGGCCGCTGACCGCCCTGCGGACGCGGACGCACGGTGACTTCCACCTCGGCCAGGTGCTCAGGACGGGGGGCGACTACGTGGTGATCGACTTCGAGGGGGAGCCCGCGAGACCGATGGCGGAGCGGCGCGCCAAGGCGTCTCCGCTGCGGGACGTCGCGGGGATGGTGCGCTCGCTCCACTACGCGGCGCACGCGGGCCCGGCGCGCCGCGCGGAGCGGCCGGACGCCGCGCCGGGCGAGGCGGCGCACGCGCAGGCGTGGGCCCGGGTGTGGTACGCGTGGGTGGCCGCGAGCTTCCTGCGCGCGTACCTGGACGCCGCCCGAGGCGCCCGGTTCCTGCCCGCGGGAGGGGAGCTGCGGGAGCTCCTCGCGCTGTACCTCACGGAGAAGGCGCTGTACGAGCTCGCCTACGAGCTCAACAACCGGCCGGACTGGGTCCGGCTGCCGCTGGAAGGGATCGCCGAGCTGCTCGGCGCGGCGGAGGCCGGAGCCCGGGAGCGGGAGGACGCGTTGCCGACCAAGGGAACGAGGGAGGCGCCGCGAGCGGCGGCGCGAGAGGCGCGGGAAGGCGGGGCGCCGGGGGCGGTGCTCGCGCGCGGCGGACCCGGCGAGCTCGACCGGCACCTCTGGAACGAGGGGACGAACCACCGCGCCTACCGCACCCTGGGTGCGCATCCGCAGACGATCGACGGCGCGGCGGGGACGTCGTTCACCGTGTGGGCCCCGAACGCCGAGCGGGTGAGCGTCATCGGGGACTTCAACGGCTGGGACAAGGAGCGGCACCCGCTCCGGCGGATCGACGACTCGGGCCTGTGGCAGGGCTTCCTGCCCGGCGTGGGGAAGGGGGCCGTCTACAAGTACCACCTGCGCTCGCGGGAGCGCGGCTACGCGGTGGACAAGGCGGACCCGTTCGGCTTCATGCACGAGACGGCCCCGGGGACGCAGTCGATCGTCTGGGACCTCGCCTACGCGTGGGGCGACGACGCGTGGATGCGCGCGCGCCGCGAGCGGAACGGGCTCGCGAGCCCGATGAGCGTCTACGAGGTGCACCTGGGCTCGTGGCGCCGCGTGCCCGAGGAGGGGAACCGGCCGCTCACCTACCGCGAGCTGGCGCCGCTCCTCGCCGATCACGTCGCGGCCCTGGGCTTCACCCACGTCGAGCTGCTCCCCGTCACCGAGCACCCGTTCTACGGCTCATGGGGCTACCAGACGACGGGCTACTTCGCGCCCACGAGCCGCTACGGGACGCCGCAGGACTTCATGTTCCTCGTGGACACGCTCCACCAGCGCGGGATCGGCGTCATCCTGGACTGGGTGCCGTCGCACTTCCCGACCGACGAGCACGGCCTCGCCTACTTCGACGGCACGCACCTCTTCGAGCACGCCGATCGGCGCCAGGGACACCACCCGGACTGGGACAGCTTCATCTTCAACTACGGGCGGAACGAGGTGCGGAGCTTCCTGCTCTCCTCGGCGCTCTTCTGGCTCGACGCGTACCACGCGGACGGGCTCCGCGTGGACGCGGTCGCGTCGATGCTCTACCTGGACTACTCGCGCAAGCACGGTGAGTGGATCCCGAACAAGTACGGCGGCCGCGAGAACCTCGAGGCGATCGACTTCCTGCGCCGCTTCAACGAGGTGGTGTACGCGGAGTACCCGGACGTCCAGACGATCGCGGAGGAGTCGACCTCCTGGCCCATGGTGTCCCGCCCGCTCTACGTCGGCGGCCTGGGCTTCGGGATGAAGTGGGACATGGGCTGGATGCACGACACGCTCGCGTACATGGGCCACGATCCGGTGTTCCGGAAGTTCCATCACAACGAGGTGACCTTCCGGATGATGTACGCCTTCTCGGAGAACTTCGTGCTCGCCCTCTCGCACGACGAGGTGGTTCACGGAAAGCGCTCCCTGCTCGGCCGGATGCCGGGGGACGCCTGGCAGAAGCTCGCGAACCTGCGCCTGCTCTACGCGTACCAATGGGCGCAGTCCGGGAAGAAGCTGCTCTTCATGGGCGGTGAGCTCGCGCAGGGGCAGGAGTGGAGCCACGAGCGGAGCCTCGACTGGCACCTCCTCGGGATCGAGGGGCACGCGGGGGTGAGGACCTGGGTCGAGGATCTGAACCGGCTCATGCGCGAGAACCCGGCGCTGCACGTCCGCGACTTCGAGCCGGCGGGCTTCGAGTGGATCGACGCCAACGACGCCGAGGCGAGCGTGCTCTCGTTCCTGAGGAAGGGGCGGGAGGGCGACCCGGAGATCCTCGTGGTCCTCAACTTCACCCCCGTCGCCCGCCCGAACTACCGGGTGGGCGTGCCGCGCGGCGGTTTCTGGCGCGAGGTCCTGAACAGCGACGCGCAGCGCTACGGCGGGAGCGGGTGGGGGAACCTGGGCGGGCAGGAGGCCGCGCCGGTGGGCGCGCACGGGCGGCTCCATTCGCTGTCCCTCACGCTGCCGCCCCTGGGCGCGCTGTTCTTCCGCCACGAGCCGGCGGGCGAGCGCTGATCCGCCGGGGAAGGGCGAGCCGGCGATCGGCCGCCTGGGACGTCCCTGTTGCCTGGGACGTCGGGCCCCTCGGCGCAGCCGGCAGGTTCCGCTATCCTGCGCGGGTGACTCCCGCGGCCGCCGCGAAGCCCAGGATCCTCGTGGTCGACGACGACCACGCGAACCTCCGCACGTTCCGCATCGTGTTCCGCGCGGAGTACGACGCCGAGCTCGCGCTGTCCGGCGACGAGGCGCTGGCGGCGCTCGCCGCCGGCCCGTTCGACGTCGCCCTCGTCGACTACGCCATGCCCGGCATGAACGGGCTGCAGCTGCTCGCGCACCTCCAGCGCGACCACCCCACCGTCGGAAGAATCCTCGTGACCGGGTACCCGGACCTGCCGGAGCTCGCGGCGGCGGCGCGCTCGGGGCTCGCCTCCGCGGTCGTGATGAAGCCGTGGGATCGCGAGGCGCTCGAGCGGATCATCGACGAGCAGATCCGCGCCGCCCGCGACCGTCGCCTCGAGCGCGGCGGGATCGACGCTGCGTAGCCTCGGAGCTCCGGTGTCCGCGTCCCAGCCGGCGAGCCTCGACGTCGCGGCAGCTTGGGAGGCGGCGTCCCTCCAGCGGGAGCGCTGGGAGGGGACCACCGCCGTCGTGCTCACCGGCGTGCTGGTCCCGCTCTGGATCGCGTTCGACGCGTACCTCGAGCCGGCGCTCCTGAACCCCTTCACGGCCATGCGGCTCGCCGCGGCGGCCGTGGCGTGGGCCGTGGTGCTCGTCGTCCGCCGGGTCGGGACCACCCGCGCGCTGCGGACGTGGGTCGCGGCCGAGCTGGCGTACAGCGGCGCGACCATCGCGCTCATGCTCCCGCACGTCCGGCACTTCCCGGCCTACGTGTTCGGGTTCTCGCTCTACTTCTGGGGCGTCGGGGCGCTGTTCTCCTGGCCGACGCGGTGGGCGGCGGGGCTCTTCTCGTGGCTCGTCGCCGTCATGTGCGCGGGGTTCGCGCTCTGGCCCGGGATGCGCGAGGCCGCCGACTACGTGGCGGTGGGGTTCTACATCGGCAGCGCGGGGATGATCGCGACCATCATGGTCTGGGTGCGCGGCCGGCTCGTGCGCGACGCCTTCGACGCGTCGCACGCGCTGGCCAAGCGCAACGCCGACGTGGAGCGCACGCTGGAGCAGCTCCGCGACGCGCAGTCACGGCTGGTCGCCTCGGAGAAGCTGTCCGCGCTGGGGCGGCTCCTCGCCGGCCTGTCGCACGAGATCAACAACCCGCTCAACGTCCTGCACAACAACCTCGAGCCGCTGCGCGCCTCGATGGACGGCCTCCTCGGAGTGGCGCGGGCCGCGGAGGAGGCGACCCCCGCGGACGTGGACGCGCTGCGACGGCGGTGCGCGGAGCTGGACGTCGCGACCACCGCCGCCGACGTCCGCGACGCGACGGACATGATGCGCGCGGCGATGGAGCGGGTCCGGCAGGTGCACGCGGACCTGCGCTCCTTCATCCGCGGCGACGCTCCGGACATGGTGCTCGACGATCCGAGCCAGGGGCTCCGCGCGACCGCCACGCTCCTCTCGCGCCGGCTGCCCGAGGGCGTGCACGTCACGGTCGAGGTCGGTCCGCTCCCGCGCATCACCTACCAGCCGGGACAGCTCAACCAGGTCTGGCACAACCTCATCCAGAACGCCCTGGACGCCGTCGGCGCCGACGGGACGGTCGCGGTGGCGGCGCGAACGGCGGGCGATCGGATCGAGGTGACCGTGACGGACAGCGGGCCGGGCGTGGCCGCCGAGCATCAGGCGCGCCTGTTCGAGCCCTTCTTCACGACCAAGGGCGTGGGCAAGGGCACCGGCCTGGGGCTCGCGACGAGCTACCAGATCGTCGAGCGCCACGGCGGCACGATGTTCCTCGACGGCGTCCATACCGGAGGAGCGCGCTTCGTGGTCTGGCTCCCGGTGCATGCGGTGAGGCTCGGCCCCCCACTCGGCCTCGACGCGCATCGCCCCACGGGCTAGCTCACCCCGGGAACGCACGCCCCGGACGGCGCGCCGCGCTCCCGCCGGAGCCGTCCCTGGAAGAGCCGCCCCTGCCCGGCCCCGCCGGACGCGTCGCGCCGGTCTATCCTCCTTGGACGCGGCGCTCGCCGCGCCCGGAGGTGCCTCGTGCGTGCGTCGACGCTCGTCTTCGCGCTCCTCGTCCTGGCCTGCCGCGCCGATCGCGATCGGCCGGCGGTCGCGGTCGCCCGCGTCGGGCTCGATCCCATCGCCGGCTGCGAGGACCTGGCCCGCGCGCTCCGCGACCGCGCCATCGCCGACATGGAGCGGGACCTCGACGCCAACCTCGCCGCCGCGCTCGAGGGGCGCTGCTGGGACCATGCGTACGGGCAGCCCCCGCTCGTCCCCGGGCCCGCGACGCCCGAGGGCGACGCCGGCGGGGGGGCGATGGACCGGTCCGACACCAACGTGCAGGTCGCCGGCGTGGACGAGCCCGACCTCGTGAAGACGGACGGGAACGTGGTCTACGCCGTGGGCGACGGTCGCGTGCAGATCCTCGACGCCTGGCCGGCGGCCGAGACGCGCCGGATCGCGGTGGTGCAGGTCGAGGGGACGCCGAAGGGCCTCTTGCTGCACGAGGGGCACCTGCTCGTGTTCTCGTCCGTGCCGCGGCCTGCCGAGGGGCCCGCGCCGGGCGCGCCGGGGGCGCCGACGTGGCCGGCAGGCGGCGACTGCACGTACGGCTACGACTGCGTGCCGTCGGGGGACGGCAACGCGTCGAAGCTCACGCTGCTCGAGGTCTCGGAGCCGGCCCATCCGCGCGTGGTGCGCGAGGTGACGTTCAACGGCTCCTACCTCGCCGCGCGCAGGATCGGCGCCTCGGTCCACGCCGTCGTCGCGCTCCCGGAGCGGAGCGTGCCCGGCCTGGAGCTCTGGCCGAGCTCGGGCTACTGCGACGGTACGGGTGAGGACGGGACCCGCGCGGCGTTCGAGCGGCTCCGCCGCGAGAACCGCGCCCGCATCGAGGAGGCGGACCTCGGCGGCTGGGTGCCCTCGGCGCGCGACGTCCGCCACCGCGCGGACGGCGACGTCGAGGACGCCGACGTGCTCGGCGGATGTCCGGGGTTCTACGCGTCGGCCGAGGGCGAGGGGGCGGGGTTCGTGTCGATCGCGTCGCTCTCGTCCGCGGGGGACGGTCCGCTCTCCGTGACGTCCGTGCTCGGGCGGCCCGGCTTCGTCTACGCGGGGCCGGACGCGCTGTACCTCGCCTCGCCGCACGCGTGGCGCGGCGGGAGCTGGTTCTGGGCGGAGCCCGAGACGAGCCCGGAGGCCACCACGGTGCACGCCTTCCGGCTGGCGGACGCGCCCTCGCCGCGGTCCGAGTACGCCGCCAGCGGGCTCGTCGGGGGGCGCGTGCTGAGCTCGTTCTCGCTGGACGAGCACGGGGGCGCGCTGCGGATCGCGACCACCACCGGTCACCTGCCGGATCCGGCCACCCGCAGCGCGGTGACCGTGCTGCGCGAGACGGGCGGAAGGCTCGAGGAGGTGGGCCGCCTGGACGGGATCGCGCCGGGCGAGGACATCCGCGCGGTGCGCTTCGACGGCGCCCGCGCCTTCGTCGTCACCTTCAAGAAGACCGACCCGCTGTTCGTGCTCGACCTCGCCGAGCCGGCGGCGCCCGCCGTCGCCGGCGAGCTGAAGGTGCCGGGGTTCTCGACGTACCTCCACCTCGTCGATCCGGGCCACCTCCTCACCCTCGGCTTCGACGCCGCCGACCAGGGCGACTTCGCCTGGTTCACCGGCTTCCAGCTCCAGCTCTTCGACGTCGCGGACCCCGCCGCGCCCGCCCTCGCGTACCGGGAGCTGATCGGCACGCGCGGGTCCACCTCCGAGGCGGCGACCGATCACCTCGCCTTCAACTACTTCGCGCCGAGGTCGCTCCTCGCCCTGCCGATGGTGATCTGCGAGGGCGGCGACGCGAGCGGCGGCTACGGCGCGACCATGACCTTCAGCGGCCTCATGATCTACCGCGTGCGTCCGGACGAGGGCTTCACGTACCTCGGCGGCGTCGCGCACGCCGAGCCGGAGCCGCCCGGGACCTACGGCGACGGCTGCTGGACGTGGTGGACGGACGCGAGCACGCCGGTGAAGCGGAGCATCTTCCTCGAGGACTGGGTGCTCTCGTTCACCGAGCGCGAGCTGCGCGTGCAGGACACGCGCGCGCTGGGGACGGACGTGGCGCGGGTCGACTTCACGGCGCCGTGACGCTCAGCGGTAGTCCGTGAGCTTGCGCCGCCCGGCCCCGAGCCTCGGCTCGGTCTTCGCCTGGCACGCCGGGCAGCGGGTGGCGTAGGGCATCACGGCCAGCCGCCCCGGCGCGATCTCCTCCTCGCAGTCCTCGCAGAGCCCGAAGTCCTCGGGCGCCGACGCCAGCTTCGCGAGGGCGCGATCGATGCGCGCGACGAGCTCCGCCTGGCCCTTGTTGCGCTGCGAGGCGAGCACCTGGAGCATCTCGGAGAGCGCCTGCGCGTCCTCGTCCGCGACGCCCGTGGTGGCGGCGTCGGTGCGGTTCGGCTGGATCTTCGCGGGGCCCGCCCGGACGAGCTCGGCGCGGAGCCGCTCGAGCGTGTTCTTCAGGGTCGCGCGCTGCTTCGGGGTCATTCGCCTCACGACTACCGGAACCTTCTGCGGCGCGCCAGCCGGACGTCGCGGGGTATCATGCCGCCATGGTCTGGCACGTCACCGTCGACGGGACGCCCGCCTGCACGTCGACCGTCGTGGGCGCGGACGAGCGGCTCGAGCCGCCCGTCTGCGGGACGCGTAACCGGGAGCGCGCCGAGGAATACGCCCGGCTGCTGCGCGAGCGCCACCCGGAGGCAGCGGTGGAGGTGGTCGCCCACGGCTGCCCGATGCGCGGGGAGTGACCGGCGCGGCGGACGAGGAAGAGTAGCCGGGCGTCGCTCGCTCCGTTAGGCGAGGGCGGCATGCGCGCCATCCGCTATCACGGCCCGAGGAAGCCGCTGCAGCTCGAGCAGATCGCCACCCCGGCGCCCGGCCCGGGCGACGTGCTCGTCCGGGTGTCCGCGGCGGGCGTGTGCCACACCGAGCTCCACTTCCTCTCCGGGCTCCTCGACCTGGGCGTCGCGCCGCTCACGCTCGGGCACGAGATCGTCGGGCGCGTCGAGGCGGTCGGCGAGGGCGTCCCACGCGAGCGCGTCGGAGAGCGGGTCATCCTGTACTACTACGCGGGCTGCGGCCGCTGCCCGCACTGCCTGCGGGGCGACGAGAACCTGTGCGACGCCCTGCGGGCGGAGCACGGGTTCGTGACCGACGGCGGCTTCGCCGAGTACGTGCGGGTCCCGGCGCGGAACGCGGTGCCCCTGCCCGACGCGATCGGCGACGCGGAGGCGGCGCCCATCGGGTGCGGGGTCACCACCGCGGTGCACGCCGCGAACCTCGCCGGCGTCGGGCTGGGCGACTGGGTGGTGGTGTTCGGCGTCGGGGCGGTGGGGTACGGGCTCGTGCAGGTCGCGCGGCTCCGCGGCGCGCGCGTGATCGCGGTCGGCCGCACGCCGGAGAAGCTCGAGCGGGCGCGCGCGCTGGGAGCGGAAGCGACGGTGCGCGCCGGCGTGGAGGACGTCGCCGCGCGGCTCCGGGAGCTCACCGGCGGGCGCGGCGCCGACGTGGTGTTCGAGCTCGTCGCGACGCGCGAGACGATGGCCGCGAGCTCCCGCGCCCTCGCCAAGCGCGGGAGGCTCGTCTTCGTCGGCTACTCGGAGGACACGTTCGAGATCCACCCCATCCAGCTGGTGGTCGGCGAGCAGGTCGTCACCGCCTCGGTGGGGAACACGCTCGCCGAGCTCCAGGCGGCGGTGGAGCTCGTCGCCGCCGGGCGCGTGAAGACGGTGGTCGACCGCGTCCTGCCGCTCGAACGCTTCCAGGAGGGCATCGACGCGCTCGCCGCGGGCCGCCTCGTCGGCCGCGCCGTGCTCGCGCCCTGAGACCGCGCCGCCGGTCAGCCGCCGAACTCGGAGCGCGTCGCCGGCACTCCCAGCGCGGCGATCGGCGTGACGCCCTCGCAGCGCATCCACTCGGAGGTGTCGAGCACGATCGCGTCCTCGTGCGTGCCGGCCGGCATCACGAGCTTCCGCTCCTGCAGGAGCGCCTCGTCCACGAAGATCGGCACGCCGAACATGGCGAGGGGCGGCTCCGCGCCGGCCTCGCACGGCTGGAAGCGGGGTGAGAAGTCGGACTCCGGGACGAGCTCCGCGGGGCGGCCGGTCGCCTCCTCCAGCGCGGCGAGGCTCACGCGCTCCGTCGCCGCCACGACGGCGAAGGCGAGCAGGCCGTCGAGGCTCACGACGACCGCCTTCGCGACGCGGTGCCCGCTCACGTGCTCGGCGGCCGCGAGCTCCTGCGCGGACATCGCCGTGCGGTGGGTGTGATGCTCGAATCCGCGATGGCTCTCGCGGAGGTGGTTCTCGATCTGCGACGGGATCATGGGGCTCCTCCAGGCCGTACATGCGCATTGTCCGGCCTCCAGGCCTCCCGCGCGGCGCCTCTCCCGGGCGTCCCCCGCGGCGTGGAGCCGGGCCGCCGGGCGCTCGCGCCCACGTGCGTGGGCACCCCGGCCGCCGGCCCCTCGTCGCCCCTGCGACGGACACGGCGAGAGCCGCTCACGGGGAGGGCGCCGCAGCCGCTCCTGGGCTGGGCGAGGGGCCCGGGTTAGAGTCCGCGCGTGCTTCCCCATCGAGCGCTCCTCCTTCGAGCGAGCGGGTTCTCCTGAGGTCCCGTCGCGGGCCTCGGCTGAGGCACCGTGCTCGCGCCCGTGCTGGCGCGACTCTCCCTGCTGTCCGAGCTCTCGCGCGTCCGCGTGGACTGCGCCGGGCGGCTCTTCCTGCTGGAGGCCGCCCCGGGCGTCGACGCCGCGGCTGCGCTCGAGGCCGCGCGCACCGTGCTGGGGACGGGCGCGCGTCCCCTGACCGTCGCGTCGCAGCTCGAGGCCCTGACGCGCGGCGAGCTGTGGTTCTCGGCGGAGGACGTCCGCGCGCTCTCCTACCTCGAGGCGCGCGTCCTCGCCGCCCGGGTCTGCGACCGGGTGATCCCGGAGGTGGCGCTCGGGGTGGCGGAAGCCGACCGGCTGGAGGACGCGGCGGTCGCCGAGCTCCGCGCCACCCTGGACCGCGTCCACGACGAGGGCGGACGGACCTCGAGCGCGTGGTTCGATCCCGCCTGGCCGGGCATCGCGGAGGGCATCGCCGCCCGCGTGAAGGATGCACTGGGAGAGGCGGCGTTCCAGGAGCTCCGCCGCGCCCTGCTGCGCGCGCGAGGGTGAGGCCCCCGAGGCCGCGAATCAGCGCAGCGCGCGGAGCACGCCCGCGACGACCGCGAAGTGACACGCCGCGGCGGCGATCACGAGCAGGTGGAAGATCTCGTGGAAGCCGAAGACCGCGGGGTAGGGATCCGGCCGCCGGAGCGCGTAGATCACCGCGCCGGCGCTGTACAGCAGCCCCCCGCCGAGGAGCAGCGCGAGCGCGCCCGGGCCCATCGCCTCCCGGAGCGCGGGGACCAGCGGGACGACGAACCAGCCGAGGAGCACGTACAGCCCGGCCATGAGCGGCTTCGGCGCGGTGACCCACGCGATGGACAGGCCGATGCCGGCCGCCGCGCCGAGCCACACCGCGGTGAGCATCGTCCGGCCCGCCTCGCCGAGCAGCAGGCACATCGGCGTATAGGTGCCGGCGATGAGCACGAAGATGGCGGAGTGATCGACCCGCCAGAGGATGCGGCGCGCCCGGGGTGACCAGGTGGGGCGGTGATAGACCGCGCTCGCGAGGAAGAGCGCGACCAGGCTCGCGCCGTACACGAGGGCCCCTGTCCGGGCCAGCCTCGTCTCCGCCGCCCCGACCAGCAGCGCGCAGCTCGGGGCCGCCACGTAGGCAGCGATCTCGTGCGACACCCCCCGCAGCCGCGGCTTCGCCCGTTCCAGCAACCCGTCCTCCATGCCCGCCTCCCGCGGTGCCGCCTCTCCTGAACTGTGGTTCGCTCGTCACCGGTGCGTCATCGCGCCTGGGCCGATCGGGTCCCTGGCCCGGCCTCACGGAGCGGGCTGCGGCAGCATCGAACGAGAGGGCCGGGGCAGCGTGATTCGGCGGCGCTATCGCCACCGGGGTGGGCACGCTCCGATCGTTCTCGTGGACGCACCTCGCGATCCTCGCCGCCGTCCCGCTGGGGGCCGCCGCCCTCGCCGCCGCGGTGCGCGCGCGGCCCGGCCTCGCGCGGCCGGTGTGCCGCGCGCTCGCGGCGGCCATCGCGCTGAACGAGCTCGCCTGGTACCGCCACGCGCTCGCCCTGGGGTGGGTCCACCCTCCGCACGGCCTCCCGCTCGATCTCTGCGACGTCACGCTGTGGCTGACGGTCTACGCCCTCGCCACCCTCGCCCCCTGGGCGCTGGAGGCGGTCTACTTCCTGGGCCTCGCCGGCAGCGGGATGGCGCTCCTCACGCCGGACCTGGCGGACGTCCCGTTCCCGTCCTACGCCGCCGTCCAGTTCTTCCTGGCGCACGGCGGCGTCGTCGGGTCGGTGCTGTTCCTCGCCTTCGCCGGGATCCTGAGGCCGCGGCCCGGAGCGTGGTGGCGCGCCTTCCTCGGCGTGAACGCCTTCGCCGCCGCGGTCGCGCTCTTCAACGCGGTGCTCGGGACGAACTACATGTACCTGTGCGAGAAGCCGCGCTCGGGGACGCTGCTCGACTGGCTCGGGCCCTGGCCCGTCTACGTCCTCGCCGCGGACGTGGTCGCCCTCGCGCTGCTCTTCCTGCTGTCGCTCCCCTTCCGCGGCGTCCGGGCGCGCCGCGCGGCGGACGGCCTTCGGCTACCATGAGCGCCGTGCCCGGCGACAGCCACATCACCGACATCGCCCGCGTGATCCAGCTCGCGGTCGCTCCCGTCTTCCTCCTCACCGCCATCGGGACCATCCTGTCGGTCCTCTCCGGCCGGCTCGCCCGCATCGTGGACCGCGTCCGCGTGCTCATCGACCGCGCCTCGAAGCTCCCCCGCGAGGAGCGCGGCTGGATCGAGCGCGAGGTCGAGTCCCTGCTGCGCCGCCGCCAGCTCGTGAACCTCGCGATCACCTCCGGCACGAGCGCCGCGCTCCTCGTCTGCGTCCTCATCGCGAGCGCGTTCGTCGGCTACCTCATCGGCGTCGACTTCTCCATCTTCCTCGCGGTCACCTTCATCGCCGCGATGGGCGCCTTCGTCGCCGCGCTCGTGCTGTTCCTGCGCGAGATCCTCATCGCGGTGGCGACGCTGCGGTTCGAGCTGCCGGACGAGCGCTGAGGAGGCGAGCGCGACCCGACCACCGCGACGAGGTGCCGCATCGGCGGTCCGTGCCGCCGTGAAGGACGCTGCCGTGAACGGCCCCCTCTACGTTGACGGCGGCCGATCATCAAGGAGCGCTCGCGGCATAGGCGCTCGTGACACGCCTCGGGCGGACTCGCATTCGAGCACCACGTCGAGTTCCCAGCGGGGACCCGAGCGGTCGCCGTGACGTCGGGCACGCGGATCGCGGTCGAGGCGAACCTCGACGGGTCGGTAACCCGGCTTCGCGAATCTCACGCGGACGTCTCCGGCACCGCAGGGGGATCCGGCCCAGAACTTTTCGTACCTTCCGTCCGGCCCCGTGTGGACGGGACTGCGAGCGATACCTCCGTCGACGACCGTCACCTCGACCTGGTCCAGCGGGGCAGCGGTGGCCGCAGCGGCGCCGCAGTCTGCGCCGCGAACTACTCCGTGCACTTCGTACCCTGCGTCACAGGAGCCGAGGGTGCTCAGCGCGACCACAGCAAGACCGAGCGCCTTCAGTCGAGGGCTCGTCCGCGCGAGCGACGGCAACACCGCTGCGACCATGTTCTTCCCCCTGGGAGGGGAACGAACGCGCTCCGCGGCCGAGCGGAACACGTGCCGTCCGTCGGAAGATCCGAAGCCCCCTCCGAAGCACTCACCGTATCATGGCGTCCGACACGTCGGCGGCCATCCGGTCTCGGGGTGACTCGCGACGATGCCGCATTCGGCGAAGGCGCGATGCACGTCGGACTTTGCATGGCTGGGCCGAGTGTCATGCTCGGCTGAGTTCCGCGCTCGCGACGCGTCGAGGCGTTTGGGTCGCGTGGAAGGGGACACGCTTCTTGGCGTACTTGCGCCGGGCACAGGAACTCGCGGCCCGGTGAACGCGCGATCGCGGGTGGCACGCGCGAGGGAGCAGTACGCGAGAGCGAAAGGCGGACTACGAGGGGCTGGAGGGGTGGCGCCGCCGCGCCTTCGCCGCTTCGCCTGAAGGCGCTTCGGTGGACTTCGCTCCCGTTCCGCCGTCCGCGGTCACGTTGCCCACAGGCCCTGCTGAATGGCAGCACCTGGCGCGGTGACGGCATGCCCCGTCCGGTCGGAGACGCTCTCGCGCCGGAAGCGGTCCATGTGCTCGCGCCCATAGGTCTGCTCGGCGTGCAGCATGTTGTGGGGCTTGCAGGCGACCCGGAGATTGTCGAGCGTCGAGAGGCCCCCCCGGGCTAGCGGCTGGATGTGGTCGAGCTCCAGCTTCCAGCGGCTGTCGCAGCGCCGCCCGTCCGGAGCGACCCAGGCGCAGCGTCCGCCGGTCGCGCTTCCAGACCTCGCGCCGCACTGTCGCCGGGATCGTGCTCGTGGGCGCGGCGGAAGGCCGTGGCTCCCGGTCCGAATTGCGCTGCCGCTGCCGCTGCGGCGCGACCGCGCCCTTGCGTTTGCCGTGCGTCTCGATGGCGCAGCGGATGGCCTCGCGGAGCACCGCCGCGAGATCGCCGTCCGGAATCTTGTGCGAGAGCAGCGCGGTGAGCGTCTCGAGGTCCTCCTTGCAGGCCCGGTCGATGGTGACTCGCAGCGACCAGCCGCTCTCGCTCACCGCGGGTCTCCGCCCGCGTCTTCGGGCGAGGCGGGTCGGGTGGGGCGGAGACCGTGGCAGGCGACCCACCAGCAGCCGCCGGCGGCACGGGGATCGCCTCCTGCGGCTCGGCAGGTCCGGCATGGACTGTCGCCAGCGGCAGCGCCGGGGCGCTCGCGGCTGGAGCGCGGCCGGGCATCTTGCGCACGCCCGTCCGCGGAGCGGTGCGCGCCTGGAGCGAGGCGACGAGGTGATCCACCTCGGCCTTGGTGCGGTGGGCGGCTCGGGCGACGAGGTCGGGCAGGTTCTCCTCGGTCAGCACCTGGCCGAGCAGCTGGACGGTGGAGAGGCAAAGGCGCCCGTCGCGAAGGGCGCCTTCGAGGCTGGGGAACCGACGCAGCACCCGCATCGCCTGGATGCGCCGCCCGGCAGCGCCCTCCCGCAGGTGGAGCACCTCCAGGCAATATGCCCACAGCGAAGGGTGGCCGGCCTCCACGTAGGCGCGGCGGCGATCGAACTCCTCGAGATGGAGGAGGAACTCGACCTGGATGTCGCGCTCCTCGCCGGCGAGCTCGCGCAGGCGCTGGGCGAGCAGGGTCGAGTCGAGGGCGGAAGGGGCGATCGCGGGCATGGTGCACCTCCTGTGCACCCTTCGTAACACGCGTTTTTCGCACCTTCGGAAACGCACCAGGATCGCGCCTGCGCCGTTTTCCGGGCCCGCCCCTTCGCCGGCCACGCGGCGCGCCGGACGCGCACGGCGTGGCCTGCCTGCGCTCGCGAGGAGTGTGCTCTCGACGCGCCGAAGACCTCGGAGCGCGCTTCGCGTCGAACCACGTCAAGAGGGCAACGTTCACCCACCGCAACTGGGATTCGCGTGGCTCGCAAGAGCTATCGCTGGAGATAGCAGCGACTATTAGTGAATAACGCCGCGGGACGGGACGCTCGGGCGACCTTCCTCGGACCTGCTCTGCCCCGGTCGTCCAGTCCTCGCGCCGACGGCGGCAAAGGCCTCCATGCGATGCGCAGAGGCGCGCCGGGAACCCGAGCGACCACCCTCGATGCCCGAGCCCCGTCTGCGTACGACGGACGGCGAACCATTCGAGCGCGCGCGCGTGCTGCGTCGGTCCTCGGGTCCCCACCCCAGCGACGCCATTCGAGCGGTGCCGCGTCGAGATGCTCGAGCCCTCGCCAGCCTGGCGCTCGTGGACCGGATGGGAGGGCAACCTGCGCTCGCGACGCGACTCGGGCCAGCCGATCGCCGACTCGCTCTAGCGGCTGCGGCGCCCGGCGCTCGAGCGGCGGCGGGACGTCTTCCGGCGCGACGCGGCGCGCCCGCGCCGCCGCGCCGCGCTCTTCGCCTGCGCGGACAGCGCCCGCCTGGACGCCGCTCCGCGCCCCTCGCGCTTCAGGGCCCGCTTCGACGCCACGCTGCGGCGCCGCGAGGGCGCCCCCCGCTTGCGGGCTCCCTTGCCCACCTCGGCGTCGCGCGCCGCCGAGCGGCGCGTGCGCTCGCTCGTCGCGCCCTTCTCCGGCGGCGGAAGCGGCACGCCCGCCCTCCGGGCCTTGGACAGGCCGATGGCGATCGCCTGCTTCGACGAGCGGGCCCCGTGCTTGCCCTCGCGGACGTGCTCCATCTCCTCGCGGACGAACTCCCCCGCGGCGGTGGAGGGCTTCTTCCCCGCGCGCAGGTCCTCCTTCGCGCGCCGGACCGTGGTCTTCGACGGCATGGTCGTGTCCCCCTGCCACAAGGATGCGTACCCTCCGACGCCCCGGCAGAGCTTTGGACACGGGCACGCAGCCCGGGTTACCGGGACGGCAGCATGCGCGCGGAGGCTTCGACCGGCGGTGCACCGGCCATCGAGCTCCGCGACGTGGTGAAGCGGTTCGGCGGGAGGGAGGGGCTGGGACCCGTCTCCCTGAGGGTGGCGGCGGGGCGCACGGTGGCGCTCATCGGTCCGAGCGGCGCCGGCAAGTCCACGCTCCTGCGCCTCGTGCTCGGCCTCGTCGCGCCGGAGCGCGGCGAGGTGAGGATCGCCGGCGCGCCGCTCCGCCCCGCCGATCACGCGGCGCGCCGCCGCTTCGGCTACGTCGTGCAGGGCGGCGGGCTCTTCCCCCACCTCACCGCGGAGGGAAACGCCGCCCTCGTCGCGCGCCACCTCCGCTGGCCGTCCTCCCGGATCGCCGCGCGTCTCGCGGAGCTCGCCGCCCTCACGCGCCTGCCGGAGGCAGCGCTGGCGCGCTACCCGCACGAGCTGTCCGGCGGCCAGGCCCAGCGCGTGAGCCTCATGCGCGCGCTCTTCCTCGAGCCGGAGGCCCTCCTCCTCGACGAGCCGCTCGGCGCGCTGGATCCCGTGACGCGCGCGGAGCTCGGGGCGGACCTGCGCGCCGTCTTCGCGACGCTCGGCGAGACGGTGCTCCTCGTGACCCACGACCTCGCCGAGGCGGCGTTCTTCGCCGACGAGCTGGTGCTGCTCCGGGACGGCGCCGTCGTGCAGCGCGGCACGCTCGACGACCTCGTGCAAGCGCCCGCGGACCCGTTCGTCGCGCGCTTCGTGGGCGCGCAGCGGGCGCTCGGGCTCCCCAGGGGGGCGCCGTGAGCGCCGCGGCGATCCTCGCGGCCGCGTCGCTCGCCGCGTCCTCTGCGGGGGTGACCGTCGGGTCGAAGCAGTTCGGCGAGTCGCTCGTGCTCGGGGAGCTCGCCGCGCAGCTGGCGCGGGAGGCGGGGGTCGAGTCGCGCCACCGGGCGGCGCTCGGCGGGACCCGCGTCGTGTGGGAGGCGCTCGTCCGCGGCGAGGTGGACCTCTACCCGGAGTACACCGGGACCATCGCCCGCGAGCTCCTCGGCGGCGCGGTCGCCGCGGACGACGTGCCGGCGCTCCAGGCCGCGCTCGCCGCCCGAGGGGTCGGCATGACGGGAGGGCTCGGGTTCGAGGACACCTACGCGCTCGGGATGCTCCGCTCGCGGGCCGCGGAGCTGGGCGTCTCGCGGGTCTCGGATCTCCTGAGCCACCCGCAGCTGCGGCTCGGGTTCACGAACGAGTTCATGGACCGGGGCGACGGCTGGCCCGCGCTGCGCGCGCGCTATCGCCTGCCGCAGCGGGACGTGCGCGGGCTCGAGCACGAGGTGGCCTACGCGGCCCTCGCGGCGGGCGAGCTCGACGTGACCGACCTGTACTCCACCGATCCGGAGATCCGCCGCCACGACCTCATCGTGCTGGAGGACGATCGCCGCGCGTTCCCGCCGTACGAGGCGGTCTTCCTCCACCGGCTCGAGCTCGCGCGGCGCGCCCCGCAGGCGCTGGCGTCGATCCGCCGGCTCGAGGGACGGATCGACGCCGGCGCGATGATCGCGATGAACTCGCGCGCGGAGCTCGACGGCGTCGCGCCCTCGCGCGTGGCGAGCGAGTTCCTGCGCGACGCGCTCGGGGTGACCGCCGCCGCGCCCGAGGAAGAGGGGAGGGCGGCGCGCGTCCTCCGCCGCACGCGCGAGCACGTCGCCCTCGTCGCGGTGGCGCTCGTGGCCGCCCTCGCGCTCGCCGTCCCGCTCGGCGTGGTGGCCGCTCGCCGCCCCGGCCTCGGCCGCGTGGTGCTCGGCGCGGCCGGCGTGGTGCAGACGGTGCCCTCGCTCGCGCTGCTCGTGATGCTGATCCCGCTGCTCGGCATCGGGGCGCGGCCGGCGGTCGCGGCGCTCTTCCTGTACGGGCTGCTGCCGATCGTGCGGAACACGCACGCGGGCCTGACCGGCATCGCGCTGGAGCTGCGCGAGTCCGCGGCCGCGCTCGGGCTCTCGCCGGGGGCCCGGCTCCGCCTCGTCGAGCTGCCGCTCGCCACGCCCGCGATCCTCGCCGGCGTGAAGACCTCGGCGGTCATCACCGTGGGGACCGCCACCCTCGGCGCCCTCGTCGGCGCGGGCGGTTACGGGCAGCCCATCCTGACCGGCGTGCGGCTCGCCTCCGTCCCGCTCATCCTCGAGGGCGCGCTCCCCGCGGCGCTGCTCGCCCTCGCGGCGCAGGGCCTGTTCGACCTCGCCGAGCGCTGGCTGGTCCCGCGCGGCCTGCGCCGCGCGCGGGCGGCGGGTCGCTGAGCGCGCGCCGAGCGGGAGCGCCCCGCGCGCTCGCCCGCCGCGCCGTGGGGGCGTGGCCCGGGTCCACTCACGCCGGGGCCTCGTGAGGGCGGGCGCGGCGCGAGCGAGCGCGTGGGCTCGTTCGGCGACGCCCGCCCCTTCCGCGATCTCACGGGATGTACAGCTTGATCCCGTACGGGGGGAACCGACATGGAATCGACGATGGGTACGGGCGCCTTCGGGCGTCCGGAGGGAACGGGTCACGGCCTACGCGGCGAGGAGGTGAAGCAGCGCGCGTCGGAGGTGACGCGCAAGGCGCGCGGCCGCGCGATGGATCGCATCGACGTGCAGAAGGGCGAGCTGTCCGGGCTGCTGGACCGGCTCGCGGACACGATGGAGCAGGACCGCATGGGCGCCTATGCCGCCGACTTCGCGCGGCGCGGGGCGGAGCTGCTGCGTGGCCGCTCCGCGGACGAGCTCCTCTCGTCGGCGCGGACGGAGCTCACCGGCCGGCCCGCGGCGTTCCTCTCCCTCTCTTTCCTCGCGGGCTTCGCGCTCGCGCGGCTGGCACGCCGGTAGGGGGCCGCCGTGCGGGCAGAGGGAGAGCTGCATCGGGAACGGCTGCAGGACTTGCCGCTGCGGGAGCTGCTGCGGGAGCTCGTCGAGGACGGGCAGACCCTGCTGCGTGAGGAGGTCCGGCTCGCGAAGGCGGAGCTCCGCGAGGAGGGGCGCAAGGCGGCGCGGGGCGGCGCAGCGCTCGGCGGCGGAGCGGCGGTGCTGTTCGCGGCGCTGCTGTGCTTCGCTGCGACGCTCGTGCTCCTCGGCGCGACCTTCATGCCGGCGTGGCTGGCCGCTCTCATCGTGACGGCGCTCTACGCCGGGGCGGGCGCGGCCGCGCTGTATTCCGGCAAGCGGCAGCTCGCGGAGGCGCGGCCGGCGAAGGCCATCGAGAACCTCCAGGAGGACAAGAGATGGGCGAAAGAGACGATGCGCGACATCAGGTCGAGCAGACACGCGCACGCATGACGGCCGTCGCGCACGAGGTGTCGCGGCGGATGTCGAAGGACTACGCGAAGGAGAGGGTGACGGAGATGGCACGAGACAGGGCGATGCAGGCCAGGGACCGCGCCGTGGACAACCCATGGCTCGTGCCGCTCATCGGCGCGGGGATCGGGGCGCTCGTCGGGCGGGCGCTCGTGTCGCGGTCGCAGGGCGCGCGCGAGCGCGAGTGGGACCGGCTCGGCCGCGACTACGGGCGCCGGCCGTACTACGGGGCCCCGGGTGGCCTCGGCTTCCGGGAGGATCTCGGGTACGGGACGTACGGCGAGTCGTGGCGGGAGGACACGCTGGCGGGCCGGGTGACCGGGACGGGCGCCACGCCGGGCCTCGGCTCGGAAGGTGCGTCGCGGGGCGAGCCCGCCGCGCACGGGGCCGCCGATCTCACGGAGCGCGCGTCCGATGCGGTGAGCGACGTGCGGGAGCGCGTCGCGGAGAAGGCGGGGGAGTACCGCGAGCGCGTGAGGGAGGGCGCGCACGCGCTGCGCGAGCGCACCCCGGACTCGGAGACGATCGGCGCACGCGCGCGGGAGCAGCCCGGGCTCTGGGCGCTGGGGGCGATGGCGCTCGGCGCGCTGTTCGGATTCGCGGTGCCGGTGTCGGAGCGCGAGCGCCGCGCGCTGGAGCCCGCGCGCGAGCGGGTCCGCGAGGCCGGAGAGCAGGCGGTGGATACCGTCCTCTCGAAGGCGGAGAGCGCCGTCGACGAGGCCGAGCGGAGGAGCGACGCGGGGCGCCAGGGCCGCGAGCCGATCGTCCCCCCGACGACGCTGTCGCCGCCGCCGGATCTCCACTGACGGCCTCGGCGAGACGGCGTCGCCCCGGCGCCCAGGACGGTGCCGGGGCGACGCCCGCCCGGCCGGGGGGCCGGTCTCTCCCCGCCCGGTGACGGCGGACTTCCGGGACCGGGGTTATAGACCCGGGCGGCCCGCTCCCCCGCAAGGGACTCATCCTCGATGCCCTACGTCGATTCGAGCCAGCTCCCGGACCTGCCGCTCGCCTTCATGAACCGCGACCACGCCGAGGAGTTCCGCCTCCTCGAGGAGCTCGGGCAGGCGCTCGAGGCGCACGGGCAGGGGAGCGGGACGACCGACGAGATCCTGCAGCGCCTCGCGGTGCTCGCGGTCAAGACGCGCGAGCACTTCCTGCACGAGGAGTCGGTGATGCGCGAGGCCGCCTTCCCCGCCTACCTGCCGCACAAGATGGAGCACGACCGCGTCCTCGCCGAGATGGACGCCGAGGCGAAGGCGTTCCGGGAGCGGGGGGACACGAAGCGGCTGCGCCGGTACCTGATCGACTCGGTGCCCCGCTGGTTCGTGGCGCACACGACCTCGATGGACGTCGTGACGGCCGGCTTCGTGGCGGCCCGCCGAACCCCGCGCTGACTCGCCGCGCCGGCCGCTCGCCGCGCGAGTTCTGGACCCGAGCCGTCCGCTTGCGCGCCCTGCGCCCGGCCCCACCGGCGTCGACACGCCCCTGGGACTGTGGTTCTCTTTTGCCCCCAGGCACTTACGCCGCAGCCCCCGGAGACAAACGGCGATGGCGACCCCCGCGTTCCAGTACCAGGATCCGTTTCCCCTCGCGAAGGACGACACGAAGTACCGGCTGCTGACGCGCGACGGCGTGTCGGTGACGACGTTCGACGGCAAGGAGGTCCTCAAGGTCGAGCCGTCCGCGCTCGAGCGGCTCGCGCGCGAGGCGATCCGCGAGGTCTCGTTCTTCCTGCGCCCCTCGCACAACGAGCAGGTCGCGAAGATCCTCGGCGACCCCGAGGCGTCGCAGAACGACAAGGGCGTCGCGCTCGCGTTCCTGCGCAACGCCGAGATCGCCGCGCGCGGCGAGCTGCCCATCTGCCAGGACACCGGCACCGCGACGATCATCGCGAAGAAGGGGCAGCAGGTCTGGACGGGCGCGAAGGACGAGGAGTGGCTCTCGAAGGGCGTCTACGCGACGTACGTCGGCGAGAACCTCCGCTACTCGCAGACCGCCGCGCTCGACATGTACCAGGAGGTCAACACGGGCACGAACCTGCCCGCCCAGATCGACCTCTTCGCGACCGAGGGCGCCGAGTACAAGTTCCTCTTCATCACCAAGGGCGGCGGCTCCGCCAACAAGACCCAGCTCTGGCAGGAGACGAAGGCGCTCCTCACGCCCGAGAAGCTGGAGAAGTTCCTCGTCGACAAGATGCGCCACCTCGGCACGGCCGCCTGCCCGCCGTACCACATCGCGGTGGTCGTCGGCGGCACCTCCGCCGACCAGTGCGTGAAGACGGTGAAGCTCGCCTCGACGCGCTACTACGACGGGCTGCCGACGAAGGGCAACGAGCACGGCGTGGCGTTCCGCGACACGGAGCTCGAGGGCAAGCTGCTCGACGCGGCCAACAAGCTCGGCATCGGCGCCCAGTTCGGCGGCAAGTACTTCGCCCACGACGTGCGCGTGGTCCGGCTGCCGCGCCACGGCGCGTCCTGCCCGGTCGCGATGGCGGTCTCCTGCTCCGCCGACCGCAACGTGAAGGCCAAGATCAACAAGGAAGGCATCTGGATCGAGGAGCTGGATCACGCCCCCGAGCGGCTGATCCCGCTCGAGTACAAGAAGGGCAAGCACGAGCACGGCGTGAAGGTCGACCTGAACCGGCCGATGAGGGAGGTCCTGGCCGAGCTCACGAAGTACCCGGTGTCGACGCCCCTCCTCCTCAACGGGACGCTGGTCGTCGCGCGCGACATCGCGCACGCGAAGTTCAAGGAGCTCATCGACCAGGGCAAGGGAGTGCCGGACTACCTGAAGAATCACCCGGTCTACTACGCCGGCCCGGCGAAGACGCCGAAGGGCAAGCCGTCCGGCTCGTTCGGCCCGACGACGGCGGGGCGCATGGACTCCTACGTCGACCTGCTCCAGTCGCACGGCGCGTCGATGGTGATGATCGCCAAGGGCAACCGCAGCCAGCAGGTGACCGACGCGTGCAAGAAGCACGGCGGCTTCTACCTGGGGTCGATCGGCGGCCCCGCCGCGGTGCTCGCCGAGGAGAACATCAAGAAGGTCGAGTGCATCGACTTCCCCGAGCTGGGCATGGAGGCGGTCTGGAAGATCGAGGTCGAGAACTTCCCCGCCTTCATCCTCGTGGACGACAAGGGGAACGACTTCTTCAAGAAGCTCGGCTGCTGAGCTGAGGCGACCGGCGACGCGGGCCGGAGCCCTTCAGCCCGCGCCCGCCGGCCCGCCCGCTCCCCCCACGCCGCTCGCTCGCGCCGCTCGCGCTCCACCCGGGCGCGTGACAGCCGCTCCGGGTCGGACATCTCTATGCGCGGACCCTTCCACGGGAGCGCGCATGAAGACCCGGCGACTCGGCGACTCGGACATGGACGTCACCGTCCTCGGCTTCGGGAGCTGGGCGGCGGGAGGCGGCCAGTGGGAGTTCGCGTGGGGGCCGCAGGACGACGCGGCCTCGGTCGCCGCGATCCGCCGCGCCCTCGAGCGCGGCGTGAACTGGATCGACACCGCGGCGGTGTACGGGCTCGGCCACTCCGAGGAGATCGTGGCGCGCGCGCTCGACGGCGTCGCCTCGCGCCCCTACGTCTTCACGAAGTGCTCGATGGTCTGGGACGAGAAGGGGAGGATCGGCCGCTCGCTGCGCGGTGACTCCGTCCGCCGCGAGTGCGAGGCGAGCCTGCGCCGGCTGCGCGTGGACGCGATCGACCTCTACCAGATCCACTGGCCGGTGCAGGACCCCGCGGAGATGGACGACGGCTGGTCGACGCTCGCCGCGCTCAAGCGCGAGGGGAAGGTCCGCTGGATCGGCGTGTCGAACTACGACGTCGAGCAGCTCCGCAGCGCCGGCGACCTCGCGCCCGTCACCTCGCTCCAGCCGCGCTACTCGCTGCTGCACCGGGAGGTCGAGCAGGACGTGCTGCCGTACTGCCTCGAGAACGGGATCGGCGTCATCGCCTACTCCCCGATGGGCGCGGGCCTGCTCACCGGCAAGATGACGCGCGCCCGCGTCGAGGCGTTCCCGCCCGACGACTGGCGCCGCCGGAACCCGGACTTCCAGGAGCCGCGCCTCGCACGGAACCTCGCCCTGCAGGACCTGCTCGGCCACGTCGGCGCCCGCCACGGGACGACCGCGGCGGCCGTGTCGGTCGCGTGGACGCTCCTCCACCCCGCCGTCACCGGCGCGATCGTCGGCGCCCGCAGCGCGGAGCAGGTGGACGGCTTCGTGGAGGCCGCGGAGCTGGCGCTCACGAACGAGGACGTCGGCGAGATCGAGCGATTCCTGCTCGAGCACCCGTAGCGACCGCGACCTCGACCTCGCGACCTCGACCTCGCGACCTCGACCTCGCGACCGCGACCTCGCGACCTCGACCTCGACCCCGACCCCGACCTCGACCTCGACCTCGACCTCGACCCCGACCCCGACCCCGACCTCGACCTCGACCTCGACCTCGACCCCGACCTCGACCCCGACCTCGACCCCGACCTCGACCCCGACCTCGACCCCGACCTCGACCCCCACCTCGACCTCGACCTCGCCCTCGACCGCGACCGACCGTCGAACGTCGATCGTCGAACGCCGACCGCGACCGCGACCTCGACCCCATCGAGAGCAATCACGTTCGGTGAACCGGTGCCGACGCCCCGATCGGCGCTGAGCGGGCGCTGGCACGTGGGCGCGTGCGCACCTGCGCAGCGTTGCCGGCGTTGATCGGTAGCAAGCGACAGTGTGGGACGTGCCGAGTGCGCGCGCCTATGCCACTGTGCGCTGCGTGAAACGCGATGCCGGAGGGGGACGACCCCATCCGCCCGGGCGTCGCTTGATCGCTGTCACCTGCGATCGTGCAACACGACCTAACTTCCGAATCCTACGAGCGGGGAGGGTTTCGCCATGCAGGTCGGACTCTGGTCGTGCGCACGGCGGCGCCTACCTGCGCTGCTGCTGTGCGCCGCGGCGCTGGCCGCGGGTCCGCTCGGGTGCGGGAATGAGCGAACCATCCAGGGCGAGGCGGACGCCGCCACCTGCTCGCGGTGCCACGGCAGCGCCGAGAACTCGGCGCCCCCGCTCTCCGTGAAGGGTGCTCGCGACGGGCGCGACCCAGCCGTCGGCGCCCACCAGGTCCACGTGCGGGGCAGCGCCCTGCGCGCTCCGCTCGCCTGCTCCGACTGCCACGTGGTCCCCCAGGGCGCGGGCGTGGCGAGCCACATCGACGGCGAGGCCAGGATCAGCTTCGGGGCGCTGGCGCGCGCCGGCGGCGCGTCGCCCGAGTGGTTCCGCGCCACGGCGAGCTGCAGCGCCACCTATTGCCACGGCGCGACCCTCCACGGGGGCGCCCTGACCGCGCCGGTGTGGACCGGAGGCGCGTCCCAGGCCGCGTGCGGTGCGTGTCACGGCCTCCCTCCGCCGCCCCCGCACGTGCAGAACCCCGACTGCGGGCGGTGCCACGTCGGCTACTCCGCCGGAGCGGTCGTCGCGGCCACCCACGTGGACGGCAAGGTCGACGTGAAGCCGCTCGGGTGCAACGGCTGCCACGGCTCCGCGACGAGCGCCGCGCCCCCGATCGGCACGGCCGGAGACACCGCGAACACGACGGTCGCGGTCGGCGCGCACCAGGAGCACCTGCGGGACGGGGCCATCCGGGCGCGGCTGAGGTGCGAGGACTGTCACGCCCTCCCGACGGAGACGCTCCACGCGGACGGCACGGTCGATCTCGACTGGGGCGCGCTCGCCACGGCGGACGGCGCGACGCCTTCGTTCGACGCCGGCAGCGCGACGTGCAGCTCCACCTACTGCCACGGCGCCACCCTCGCGGGCGGCGGCGGGCTGCTCACGGCGCCGGTCTGGACGACGGTGGACGGCACGCAGGCTTCGTGCGGCGCCTGCCACCTGGCGCCGCCGGGGTTGCCGCACCCGCAGCGAGCCGACTGCCGGCCGTGTCACCCCGGCACGCTGAAGCCGGACGGGACGGGCATCGACGTCGCCGGTGGCCAGCACGTCGACGGCACGCTGGATCTCGCGCCGCTCACCTGCTCGATGTGCCACGGCTCCGAGACGAACGCCGCGCCGCCGCTGAGCACGCTGGGGGAGAGCGACACGTCCGCGATCGCGGTCGGCGCGCACCAGAAGCACGTGCGCACCGGCCCGATTCGCAGCGCCATCGAGTGCGTCGAGTGTCACGTGACGCCCGCGCCGACGGAGTACCTGCACGCGAACGGCGAGGTGGACGTCGACTGGGGACCCCTCGCCGCGAGGGGCACCACGCCCGCGTGGGCGCGTGCGAGCGCGACCTGCGCGTCGACCTACTGCCACGGCGCGACGCTCGCCCTCGGAGGCGGGACGGCGACGACTCCGGTGTGGACCTCCGTGTCCGAGGGCCCGACCGCGTGCGACGCCTGCCACGGGGCGCCGCCGCCGCTGCCGCATCCGCAGAGCGCGGACTGCAGCCGCTGCCACTCCGGCACGGTGCTCGCCGACGGTGGGATCCACGTCGCCGGTGGCCTTCACATCGACGGGACGGTCCAGGCGGAAGGGAAGGGCACCTGTACCGCGTGCCACGGTACTCCGGGCGTCAACCCGGCGCCGCCGTTCGGCACGCGCGGCGAGACGCTGACGAGCCAGCGGGCGGTCGGCGCGCACCAGAAGCACGTGGTGACGGGCAGCATTCGCGCCGCGTTCGCGTGCAGCGACTGCCACGCGCGGGTGACCGACCTCGGCGCCCACGCGAACGGCGCGATCTCGCTGCCGTTCACCGGGCTCGCCTCGAGCGGGACGACCCCGCTGTGGAACGGGACGACCTGCGCGTCGACCTACTGCCACGGCGCGACGCTCGCGGCGGGCGGCGCCAACCAGGCGCCGACGTGGACCGTCGTGTCCAGCGGTCCGGCCGGCTGCGGCTCCTGCCACGGAGCGCCGCCGCCGTTGCCGCACCCGCAGAGCACGGACTGCAGCCGCTGCCACTCCGGCACGGTGCTCGCCAGCGGCGCGATCGACCTGGCCCGCGGCCAGCACATCGACGGCACGGTCCAGGTGGACGGGGGCGGGTGCACGGCCTGCCACGGCACCGAGGGCGTGAACCCGGCGCCGCCGCTCGGCACGAACGGCGAGACCCTGACCACCCAGCGCGCGGTGGGTGCGCACCAGAAGCACGTCGTGGATGGGAACATCCGCAAGGCCTTCGCGTGCAGCGACTGCCACGCGCCGGTGACGGACCTCACCCACGTGAACGGCACGATCACGATGCCCTTCGACGGCCTCGCCTCGCTGGGCACCGCGCCGGTGTGGAATGGCGCGACGTGCGCGTCCACCTACTGCCACGGCGCGACGCTCGCCGCGGGCGGCGCCAACCAGGCGCCGACGTGGACCGTCGTGTCCAGCGGTCCGACCGGCTGCGGCTCCTGCCACGGAGCGCCGCCGCCGTTGCCGCACCCGCAGAGCACGGACTGCAGCCGCTGCCACTCCGGCACGGTGCTCGCCAGCGGCGCGATCGACCTGGCCCGCGGCCAGCACATCGACGGCACGGTCCAGGTGGACGGGGGCGGGTGCACGGCCTGCCACGGCACCGAGGGCGTGAACCCGGCGCCGCCGCTCGGCACGAACGGCGAGACCCTGACCACCCAGCGCGCGGTGGGTGCGCACCAGAAGCACGTCGTGGATGGGAACATCCGCAAGGCCTTCGCGTGCAGCGACTGCCACGCGCCGGTGACGGACCTCACCCACGTGAACGGCGCGATCTCGCTGCCGTTCACCGGGCTTGCCTCGAGCGGGACGACCCCGCTGTGGAACGGGGCGACGTGCGCGTCCACCTACTGCCACGGCGCGACGCTCGCCGCGGGCGGCGCCAACGAGGCGCCGACGTGGACCGTCGTGTCCAGCGGTCCGACCGGCTGCGGTTCCTGCCACGGAGCGCCGCCGCCGTTGCCGCATCCGCAGACCACGGACTGCAGCCGCTGCCACTCCGGCACCGTGCTCGCCAGCGGCGCGATCGACCTGGCCCGGGGGCAGCACATCGACGGGACCGTTCAGGTGGACGGGGGCGGGTGCACGGCCTGTCACGGCACCGAGGGCGTGAACCCCGCCCCGCCGCTCGGCACGAACGGGGAAACCCTGACCACCCAGCGCGCCGTCGGCGCACACCAGAAGCACCTGGTGACGGGCACCATCCGCGCAGCCTTCGCGTGCAGCGACTGCCACGCGCCGGTGACGGACCTCACCCACGTGAACGGCGCGATCTCGCTGCCGTTCACCGGGCTTGCCTCGAGCGGGACGACCCCGCTGTGGAACGGGGCGACGTGCGCGTCCACCTACTGCCACGGCGCGACGCTCGCCGCGGGCGGCGCCAACGAGGCGCCGACGTGGACCGTCGTGTCCAGCGGTCCGACCGGCTGCGGTTCCTGCCACGGAGCGCCGCCGCCGTTGCCGCATCCGCAGACCACGGACTGCAGCCGCTGCCACTCCGGCACCGTGCTCGCCAGCGGCGCGATCGACCTGGCCCGGGGGCAGCACATCGACGGGACCGTTCAGGTGGACGGGGGCGGGTGCACGGCCTGTCACGGCACCGAGGGCGTGAACCCCGCCCCGCCGCTCGGCACGAACGGGGAAACCCTGACCACCCAGCGCGCCGTCGGCGCACACCAGAAGCACCTGGTGACGGGCACCATCCGCGCAGCCTTCGCGTGCAGCGACTGCCACGCGCCGGTGACGGACCTCACCCACGTGAACGGCACGATCTCGCTGCCGTTCACCGGGCTCGCCTCGAGCGGGACGACCCCGGTGTGGAACGGGGCGACGTGCGCGTCCACCTACTGCCACGGCGCGACGCTCGCCGCGGGCGGCGCCAACGAGGCGCCGACGTGGACCGTGGTCTCCACGGGCCCGACCGGCTGCGGTTCCTGCCATGGAAGCCCGCCGCCTCTGCCGCACCCGCAGAACACCGACTGCAACCGCTGCCACCCGGGCACGGTGCTCGCCACGGGCGTGATCGACCTGGCCCGCGGGCAGCACATCGACGGGACCGTCCAGGTGGACGGAGGCGGGTGCACCGCCTGCCACGGCACGGACGGCCTGAACCCCGCGCCCCCGCTCGGCACGAACGGCGAGACGCTGACCACGCAGCTCGCGGTCGGCGCGCACCAGAAGCACGTCGTGGATGGGAACATCCGCAAGGCCTTCACGTGCAGCGACTGCCACGCGCCGGTGACGGACCTCACCCACGTGAACGGCACGATCTCGCTGCCGTTCGAAGGGCTCGCCGCCACCTCGCCGGCGACCCCCACCTGGACGCGCGCGACCGCCACGTGCAGCTCCACCTACTGCCACGGCGCGACGCTGGGCGCGGGCGGCTCGACCCACGCGCCGGTGTGGACGCAGGTCTCGGCCGGCGACACCTCCTGCACGAGCTGCCACGGGTTCCCGCCGCCGACGCCGCATCCGCAGAACCCGCTCTGCAACTCCTGCCATCCGCTCACCGTTCGGATCGACGGCAAGATCGACGTCGCGGGTGGACGCCACGTCGACGGGATCGTCGACGTGGCCGGGCTCACCTGCCGCTCCTGCCACGGCTCGTCCGCGAATCCCGCGCCGCCCGTGGGCACGCGCGGCGAGAGCGAGACCACCGAGCTCGCCGTCGGCGCGCACCAGAAGCACGTCCAGGACGGCCCGATCCGCGCCGCCGTGCCATGCGAGGAGTGCCACGTCGTCCCGACGGAGCTCCTGCACGGGAACGAGACCGTGGACCTCGCGTGGGGCCCGCTCGCGACGGCGCTCGGCGCCGCGCCGTCGTGGGACCCCTCGCAGGCGACCTGCGCAAGCACCTACTGTCACGGCGCGCAGCTCGCGGCCGGCGGCGCCCTCACCACGCCCACGTGGACGGACGTCTCGCCGGGCCAGACCTCGTGCGGCTCCTGCCACGGCGCACCGCCCCCGCCGCCCCATCCGGTCGCGGCCAGCTGCGCCGGCTGCCACCCCGACACGGTGAAGCCCGACGGCACGATCGACGTCGCCGGAGGCCGCCACATCGACGGCAAGCTCGACGCCAGCGGCACGTGTGGCGCGTGCCACGGCGTGCCGCCCACGAACGGCGCGCACCTCGCGCACGCGGCTTTCCCGACGCCGGACGTGCCGCAGTACGGCGACCTCCGGATCCTCGAGGCGTACGCGCCGGAGGGCGGCCCGGCCTACCGGTTCGGCTGCGGCCACTGTCACCCGCTCGACGCCGCGAAGCACATGGACTTCGAGCTCGAGGTGGAGCTGAGCCCCGCCGGCGCGGGGACGGGGTCCCTGCGCGCGCGGAACGCTCCGGACGCCGCCTACGACGAGTCGACCGGCCGCTGCAGCGGCGTGTACTGCCACTCCTCGGGCCAGGCGATCCCCGCGTACGCGCTCGCGCCCGCCTGGACCTCGGGGGCGGACCTCGCCTGCGACGGCTGCCACGGGAACCCGCCGCGGTACCCGTCCGGCGGCGAGGGCGCGGTGAACGCGAACGGTCACCTCGGGCTCACCGACCGCGGCCGCGAGTTCGGCCACTACGCGGGCCTGGGTGGGCCGGCGCACGCGAGCAAGCACGGCAGCGCGCAGCCGGGCGTGGGGGCGGCGGCGATCACCTGCCAGGCCTGCCACTACGCGACGACCGATCCCACGGCGGTCGGGCCCTCCGGCGTCTACTGGCTCGACACGACGGGGAGCTACCAGCTCCCCGGCGGCGATCCCGCGCGGCTCTCCGATCCGCTCTGGAAGGCGACGCAGTGCGGGACGTGTCACGCCGCGGGCGCGGCGCCGGTGGGTGCGGGGAGGGTCCTGCCCCTCACGCACGTCAACGGCCGGCGCGACGTCGCGTTCGATCCGCGCACGACGCTCCCGCCGAGCTCGGGCCTGCCGCCCGCGCCGGACACGCCCACGCGGCCGTACTGGGTGGCGCCGGCGAAGTTCTGCGAGGCGGTCCCGGCCGGCGCCGTCATCGACGGCACGACGCTCTCCATAGAGCTGTCCGGCGCGGCGTACGATCCGGCGACGAAGCGGTGCTCGGGCGTGGCCTGCCACCTCGGTGACGCGCCGGTCTGGGGGCGGCCCTACCTGAACCCCGGGAACACCACCGGCACCGAGAGCTGCTGCCGCTGCCACTCGAGCCGCTGCGCACCGTGAGAGAGGTGAGGTGTCCCCGCCGCGCCGGCGCCGGCGCGGCGGGACCCCGCGCTGTCACGCGCGCGGCGGCACGACCGCGACGGGGACCGCCGCCGTCGCGGCGAGCTCCCGCCCCATGCTCGGCGTGGCGAGGCGATCGAGCGCGACCCGGCGCGAGGCGCCGATGACGAGGAGGGGCGCGTCGCGCTCCACGGCGACGGCATCGGCCCGGTCGAGCACGTCGCCCTGCTCGACGAGCCGCTCGTCGGCGCGGAGCCCCTCGCGCTCGAGCCATACCCCGAGCGCGACCTCCGCCGCGCGCCGCTGCTCCCGGGCGATCTCCTCCACGGTCGCACCCTTCAGGAAGGGCAGCTCGAGGTAGGGCGCCACGTGGAGCACCACGAGCCGGCGGCCCGTCTGCTCCGCCAGGCGCGCCGCGAACCGGCACGCCTCGGTCGCGGACTCGTCGAGGCTCGTCAGCGCGATGACGGGACCGCTGCCCAGCCCGGCGGTCTCGACGTCGGGCGGCACCACCACGACGGGCGCGGGGAGCCTCCGCAGTAGCCGGCGAGCCACGCGGCCGAGGCGGACGAGGGCCGACTCCGAACGCCCCGCGATGCGCCCCACGATGAGCGCGTCGGCGTCGTGCCGGGCCAGCGCCGCGGCGAGCCCCTCGTCCGCGCTGCTCGCCTGGACGATCTCGAGCTCCTGCACGCGATCGCCCGGCGCCTCCCGCTCGAGCATCTTGTGGCCGGCGTCGCGGGCCGCCGCGAGCACCTCGTCCATGTGCTGGAACTTGAGCGCGGCGCGCAGGTGATCCGGCTCCAGCACGTGGACCGCGATGAACCGCTCCTCGGCCTTCGGCACCGTCTTGGTGAGCCAGGTCGCGAAGTGCAAGGCGCCGCTGCAGCGCGGCCGCAGGTCGAGTCCGATGATCCACTTCATGGCGATGGCGCCCCCCGCGCGGTCGCGGCCGGGGCCCGCCCGGGCCGCGCCTCCATTGTCACGGACCCAGCCCGCGGCGTCGACGCCATTGGGAGGTGGCGGCGTCGAGGCGGCGTCCGGTCTCAGAGGCCGATCAGGCGCTCGGCGCCCGCGTAGACGTTCATTCGCCCGGGGCGCACGAACCCCGCGAGGGTGAGGCCGGCGGCCCGCGCGAGCTCCACCGCGAGCGAGGTGGGCGCCGAGACGGTGGCGACGATCGGGACGCGCGCGCGGGCGGCCTTCTGGACGATCTCGAACCCCGCCCGGCTGCTCACCGTCAGCAGCGCCGGCCGGAGCTCGGGTGCGCCGGCGGCGGCCTCCGCCCGCGCGAGCAGGAGCGCGCCGACGACCTTGTCGACCGCGTTGTGGCGCCCGACGTCCTCGTGCGCGGCGACGAGCGACCCGTCCTGCGCCCACAGCGCCGCGACGTGCGCGCCGCCGGTCGCCGCGAACACGGGCTGGTGATCGCGGAGCGCCTCCACCTTCTCGGCGAGGAGGGCGGCCGGGACGGGCGCGATCGGCTCGGGGGGCACGAGGCCGGCCACGAGGTCCTCGACGGCACGCCGCCCGCACACGCCGCAGGCGGAGCTGGAGGCGGACGCGCGCCGGGTGCCCTCGATCCGCTCCCAGTCGATGCGCGCGCCCGAGGCCGGGGCGAGCTCGATCGCGCTGCCGTACGCCTCCTCGCCCGGGCGGCCGCAGTGGTAGACGGCGCTGAACTCGGAGGCGGAGGAGACGATGCCCTCCGAGAAGAGGTAGCCGAGGGCGAGCCGGTGGTCGTCACCTGGCGTCCGCATCAGCACGCCGACCGTCTCGCCCGCGATGCGGATCTCGAGCGGCTCCTCGAGGGCCACGAGGTCCGACACCGCGTCGCCGCCGGGGCGCCGGAGCGCGGTGGCCGCGGCGCGCCCCGCGAGCTGCGCGGCGCGCGCGCGGGCCGGATCGGGGGCGGTCACCGGACGAGGCACGGCCGGCACTCCGGACCCTCGCTGCGGCCTCCGCCATCCTCCGCGGCGCCCCGCCGGAGGGCGGTCTGATCCGTCACCACCTCGAGCGCGCCCACCACGCGCCCGTCGCCGTCGCGGAGCGGCACCGCCGAGTAGAAGATCTCCAGATCGAGCCCTTCGGGGTGGGCCTCGGTCTCGCTGCTCACCTCGCGGCCCTCCGCCATCGCGCGGCCGCCGGCGCAGCGCCCGGTTCTGCAGTCGCCGGTGCGGAAGCTGTCGTAGCACTTGGTGCCGATGAGCTCCTGCTGCGTGCGCCCGAGGAGGCTCGCGCCCGTCTGGTTCATGTAGCGGATGTCGAACTCGGTCCCGACGATCATGGCCGGCGCCGGCATGGCGTCGAGGTGGCCGACGAGCGACGAGAGGGTCGCGTTCACGCCCTCCACCACCTTGCGGAAGTCGCCCTGGTGCCGCGAGGGATCCGCCCGCACCGTCAGGCGGCCCTCGACCGCCGCCTGGGAGAGCGCGCCCGCGTCCTCGACCAGCCGCCGCAGCTCGGACTGCGCCGACTGGAAGCTCCGCGTCAGCTCGTCGCGGTCGGAGCGGAGCACGAGCGGGGTGGAGAGGTCTCCGCGCGCGACGGCTGCCGCGCCGCGGGCGACCTCCTGGATGTAACGGATGGTGCCGCGGAAGGCCTCCGCCAGCCGGCCGACCTCGTCGCCCGAGCGGTAGGTCACCTCCTGCTGCACGTCTCCCTCGGCGATGCGCTCGGCGGCGAGCGCCATCGCCTCGAGCGGCGCGGCGAGCCGGCTCGCCGCCTTGCGGGCGGCCCAGATGCTCGCGAGGAGGAGCAGCAGGCCGACGCCCACCACCGTCACGGCGGACGCGGCGAGGGAGGACTGCACCTCGCGCAGCGCGGCGACCGCCTCGCTGCGGTCCATCTCCGCGACGATCACCCAGTCCCACGGCGCGAAGTAGGTGACCGCGGCCACGCGCTCGCGGGGCGCCCCCGCGCCGTCCCGCAGCGCGTAGGACAGGCGGACCGTCCCGCCCTCCGCCTCCTTCGCCGCGCGCAGCACGCGCTGGACGTACTCCTCGCCGCGGGCGTCGCGCGCCTCCCACGCGTCCTCTCCGTCCGCGTGGCCGGGCGGCGGGATGAGGTACTTGCCGCGCTGGTTGCCGCTCGCCCCGAGCACGTGGATGGCGCCGGTCTGCCCGATGCGGGAGGCGGCCACACCGGCGCGGATGCCCTCGAGCGAGTCCTGCCGCAGCCCGATGAACAGCATCCCGGCGATGCGTCCGCTCGCGTCGCGGATCGGCTCGTAGCCGGAGAGGTACCAGCGGTCGATCACCCGCGCGCGCCCGCGGTAGGTCTCGCCGCGCAGCACGGTCGAGACGACCGGGTTCGCCCCGCCGTCGGGATCGACCGCCGGGATGTAGGTCCCGATCGCGCGGGCGCCCTTCTCGTCGGGCACCGTGGTCGCCACGCGGAGCATGTCGCCGCGCTCGTTCATGCGCTGGAACAGCGTGGCCTCGGCGCCGACCAGCTCGCGCACGCGATCCACGAGCAAGCTCGGCCGGGCCGGATCGGCGTTCTGGCCCGCCCATTCGCCGCCGAGGAGCAGCTTCGGGAGGACCACCTCCGCCGCGCTGCGGTCCAGCTGGTTCACCGCGGACCAGCGCACCGTCTCCGAGGAGAAGGAGAGCGGCCCGAGCCGCTCCATCTGGTCGCGCGCGACGCGCAGGCTGCGCGGCACCTGGAGCCAGAGCTCGCGGTGAGCGGACTCGCAGAGGGTCTGCAGGTCGTGGGCCGCCCGCGAGAGCCCCTCCTCGGCGAGGCGCCCCATGCTCGCCTCGACGCGGCCGGCGATGCGGCTGCGCTGCACGGCGAACACGACGAGGAAGGCGGCCACGAGCAGCGCGGTGGGGAGCAGGGCGACGAGCAGGATCTTGCGGCGAAGATCGAGTCCGGGCGTTCGCATGTGAGGCACGTCTTCCTCCCGAGAGGCTCGCGTCGCCTGCGAGAATCGCGCCGCGCGGCGGCGGCCGCCCGGGCTGGCGGCCGGTCGCACTTTCGTGAGCCGCGCGTCCGCAGAACCTGTAAGTAAAGGGGGATATACCGCGAAGCGCGCCATCCTGCGAGGCGCGCGGCCGTCGGTGCGCCTCGATGCACGTACTCCCGGATGCAACAGACCGCTCGTCACTCCGGCGCCGCCTCGACCGCGCGTGGGAGCGCTTCTTGCGCGACGGCGAGCTGGAGGGCGTCCGGCCGGAGATCGCGCGCTCCTGGACGCGCGTCCGCGACCTCTACCGGGTGGATCCGGCGCTCCGCCGCGCCCCGCTCGACGCCGGCGGCGAGGTGCTGCGCCGCCGCGGCGAGGACGAGACGTTCGAGCTCGCGCGCCCCGTGCTCGCCCAGCTCTCGGCGAGGCTCGGGGAGACGGGGCACGCCCTCGCCCTCCTCGACGCGGAGGGGCGCGTGCTGTCGATCGGCGGCGACCCCCACGTCGTCGCGCGCCTCGCCGAGCTCAACCTCACCCCCGGGGCGAGCTGGCGCGAGGAGGTCGCGGGGACGAACGGCGCGGGGACGGCGCTCGCCGAGCGCCGCCCGGTGGAGGTCTTCGCGTCCGAGCACTTCGTCGAGGCGTGGCACCCGTGGGCGAGCGCGGCGGCCCCCATCGTCGCGCCCGGCGGTGAGCTCGTGGGGCTCGTCCAGGTCACCGGGCCGTGGGACACCCGGGAGCCGCAGGGGGTCGTGGCCGCGGTCGCGATCGCGGCGGCGGTGGAGGAGCGGCTCCGCGCCCGCGCGGAGCTGCGCGACGAGCTCGTCCGCCACGCGTTGCGGGCCGCGCGGAGCTCCGGCGACGGGGTGGTCGCGGTGGACGCGCGCGGCCGCGTGCTCGCCGCGAACGACGCCGCCCGGCGGCGGCTCGCCTTCGAGGGAGGCGAGCTGCCGCGGAGCACGCGGGAGCGGATCGTCGCCGCGCTGCACGGCTCCGAGGCGACCCGCGAGGACGAGCTCACGGTCGAGTGGCCGGGCGCGGGGGACGAGCGGCGGCGGGTGGTCTGCTCCGTGGTCGCGCACGAGCGGCGTCCGGTCGGCGCGCTCCTCTTCGCGGCGGCCCCGGCCGGGCGCGCGTCGCGCGGCGCGGCCAGGCAGCGGCTCGCGGCGCGCTACGGGTTCGAGGCGATCCTGGGAGGCTCCGCGCGGCTGCGGACCGCGCTCGATCTCGCCGAGGTCGCGGCGCGGAACGACCTGCCGGTGGTGCTCCACGGCGAGTCCGGCACGGGCAAGGAGCTGTTCGCGCACGGCATCCACGCCGGCGGCGCGCGCGCCGACGAGCCGTTCGTGGCCCTGAACTGCGGCGCCATCCCGGCCGCGCTCGTCGAGGCGGAGCTGTTCGGCTACGAGCCCGGGACCTTCACCGGCGCGCAGCGGGAGGGCAAGGCCGGGAGGTTCGAGGAGGCCGACGGCGGGACCCTCTTCCTCGACGAGATCAGCGAGCTCCCGCCGCAGGCGCAGACGGCGCTCCTGCGCGTGCTCCAGGAGTCGGAGGTGGTCCGCCTGGGCGGGAGCGCGCCCCGGCCCGTGGACGTGCGCATCGTGGCCGCCACGAACCGGCGGCTGTACGATCAGGTCGAGACCGGCCGGTTCCGCCAGGACCTCTACTTCCGCCTGAACGTGCTCCACGTGGACATCCCGCCGCTGCGCGACCGCAGCGAGGACGTGCCGCTCCTCGCGCGCGCGTTCCTGCGCGAAGCCGAGGAGCGCATGGGCCGCGCCGGGCTGGAGCTGTCGGAGGAGTCGAAGGCGCTGCTCCTCGCCCACCCGTGGCCGGGGAACGTCCGCGAGCTCAGGAACGTCATCATGCGCGCCGCCGCCGTGGCGTCGGGCGCGCGGATCGAGCCCGCCGATCTGCGGCTCGGCCCTGCGCGTCCGGCAGCCGCGCCGGCGCGCCCCGCGGCGCCCTCTCCCGCGGTCGAGCGCCCCCCGCAGCCGCTCGCGGCCGCCGAGGGGGAGGGACCGGAGCGGGAGGAGCTCGTCGCGGCGCTCGACGCGTCCGGCTGGAACATCGCGCGGACGGCGGCGTCGCTCGGCGTCTCGCGCATGACCCTCTACCGGCGCCTGCGGAAGTTCGGCATCACCCGCTAGCGCGACCACCGCGCGGCGCGCATCGCACCTCACGGCGGGTCGCTGCGCGACGCGTGACGGTGTCACGCCAATCGGCGTGACATGTCACAGGCGCACCGTGACACCTGTGACGCCGGCGCCGGCTCCTCGTCGCTCCGCCGCGCGCAAACGCTGTCGCGCGCCCGTCCTGCGGGGCCGCGCCGCGCATCCGTTTCGCGCCGCCCCGCTGGCAGATCTCTTGCTCTGCGGCCGCACCGGCGCACGGACGCCAAAAAAGACCTGAGCGGTCAAGTACATGCGGCATCCGGCGAAGGCTTCGCAGTCCAGCAGCGGCCAGCAGGGGAACCGGAAAGGGAAGCGATGAGCATCAGCAGAAGAGACTGGTTGAAGTGGACGGCCGGCGGTGGCGCCGGCCTCGCGCTCGCCGAGCTCGGCTTCAGCGCGTCGAAGGTCCAGGCGGCGACGGGGCACCTGAAGCTCACGGGCGCGAAGCAGTACACGACCGCCTGTAACTTCTGCTCCTGCGGCTGCGGGATGGTCTGCAACGTGGTGGACGGCAAGCTCGTCAACCTCGAGGGCGATCCCGATCACGTCATCAATCAGGGCGCGCTCTGCTCGAAGGGCGCGGCCATGCAGGCGACCCATGAGTCCGATCGGCGCGTGAAGACGCCGATGTACCGGGCGCCGGGCTCGGACCGCTGGCAGGAGATCAGCTGGGACGAGGCGTTCGAGAAGCTCGCCCGCAAGGTGAAGGAGGTCCGCGACTCGACCTGGATCGCCACCGAGAAGGCCGGCGACGTCGAGTACCCGGTGAACCGCACCGACGCGATCGGCTTCCTGGGCGGCGCGCAGAACACCAACGAGGAGTGCTACCTCTGGAACAAGATGGGGCGGCTCTTCGGAGCGAGCTTCATCGAGCACCAGGCCAGGCTTTGACACAGCCCCACGGTCCCCAGTCTGGGGGCCTCGTTCGGCCGTGGCGCGATGACGAACCACTGGGCGGATCTGCAGAACGCCAAGGTGTTCCTCATCGAGGGCAGCAACGCCGCCGAGAACCACGTGATGTCGATGAAGTGGATCCGGAAGGCGCAGGCGAAGGGCGCGAAGATCATCCACGTCGACCCGCGCTTCAACCGCACCTCGTCGATCGCGGACATCTTCGCCCGCATCCGTCCGGGCGCTGACATCGCGTTCCTCGGCGCGATGATCAACCACGTCCTCGCGAACAAGCTCTACGACGAGGAGTACGTCAAGCTGCACACGAACGCGCTGCTCCTCGCGAAGGACGAGTTCGGCTTCGACGAGGGCGTGTTCACCGGCTACCACGGGGACGCGCACAAGTACGACACCGCCTCGTGGGCGTACGACCTCGACGCGGCGACGCAGAAGCCCAAGAAGGCGGCCAGCCTCGACGACCCGCGGAGCGTGTTCGCGAAGCTGAAGCAGCACTTCGCGCGCTACACCCTCGAGGTGGGCGAGGAGATCTCGGGCGTCCCGGCGGACCAGATCAAGCTCATCGCCGAGACCTTCGCGAACAACCGCCCGGGCACGATCCTCTACGCGCTCGGGATGACGCAGCACACCGTCGGCATCCAGAACATCCGCTGCTACGGCATCCTCCAGCTGCTCCTCGGCAACATCGGCAAGGTCGGCGGCGGCGTGAACGCCCTGCGCGGCGAGCCGAACGTCCAGGGCGCCTGCGACATGTCCGTCCTGAACGGCTACATGTTCGGCTACATCAACGCCCCCAACCACGACCACCCGACGCTCGAGGCGTGGACGAAGTCGAACGGGACGTTCCGGCGGAAGTTCACCGTCAACGGCCTCAAGGCGTGGTTCGGCGACAACGCCACGGCCGAGAACGACTTCGGCTGGCGCTGGCTCCCGAAGAAGAACGGCGCGAAGGACTACACCGTCTACGGGATGATCGACGACGCGTACGCCGGGAAGCTGAAGCTCCTGTGGGCCGTCGGACAGAACCCGATGGTCACGAACCCGAACCTGAACTACGTGCACGAGGCGCTGTCGAAGCTCGACATGCTCGTGGTGCAGGAGCTGTGGGACACGGAGACGGCCAGCTTCTGGCAGCGGCCGGGCGCGGACCCGAAGGCCATCCAGACCGAGGTGCTCCTCCTCCCCGCCGCCTACTTCATGGAGAAGGAGGGCACGATCACCGGCTCGGGCCGCCTCGTGCAGTGGCGCTACGAGGCGGTGAAGCCGCCCGGCCAGGCCAAGGCCGACCTCGACATCATCGACACGGTCTTCCGCAAGGTGCGCGACCTCTACGCTGGGTCCACCGACCCGAAGGACGAGCCGCTCCAGAAGGCGGTCTGGAACTACCCCGCGGAGAACAAGGCGGAGGCGGTGCTCCAGGAGATCAGCGGCCGCGTCGTGAAGGAGGTCACCCTGCCGGACGGCAAGGTCCTGAAGCCGGGCACCTTGGTGGCCGGGATCGGGCAGCTCCAGGCGGACGGCTCGACCTCGTCGGGCGTCTGGATCTACGCGGGCGTGTTCGGGGGAGGGAAGAACCTCTCGAAGCGCCGTGACGCGAAGACCGATCCCTCCGGGCTCGGCATGTTCCCCGGCTTCGCGTGGTCCTGGCCCGGCAACATGAAGATCCTCTACAACCGCGCCTCCTGCGACGCGAGCGGGAAGCCCTGGGCCGGCACGACCCCCGTCATCTGGTGGGACGCGACGGAGAACAAGTGGAAGGGCGTGGACACGCCGGACGTGCCGGACCCCACGAAGGGCCCGGACACGCCGGAGGGGCAGCGCGCCTTCCGCATGACGGGCGAGGGCGTCGGCCGGCTCATGGCCGCCGTCTACAAGGACCCGGACGCGAAGGAGAAGGGGCTGCCGCGCGACGGCTCGTACACGCCCAAGGACGGCCCGTTCCCCGAGTTCTACGAGCCGATCGAGAGCCCGGTCGCGAACGTGCTGCACCCGACCGTCCAGCACAACCCGTGCGTGAAGTACCCGCGCGTCCCGGGCAAGCAGCCCGTCGGGACGGCGAAGGACTTCCCGTACGTCCTCATGACGTCCTCCATCGCGGAGCACTGGTGCGCCGGGTCCACCACCCGCAACGTGCCCTGGCTCAACGAGCTGCAGCCGGAGTGCGTCGTGGAGCTGCCCACGCAGCTCGCCGAGCAGCTGCACGTGAAGGGCGGCGACCGGGTGAAGGTCTCGTCGGCGCGCGGTGAGATGGTCGTGAAGGCCGTCGTCACGAAGCGCATGCAGGTCATGAAGATCGCCGGGCAGGACGTGCCGGTGGTGTGGATGCCCTACAACTGGGGTTTCAAGGGGCTCTCGACCGGTCCGTCGACGAACGTGCTGACCATCGACGCGGTGGACCCCGGCGCGGGCACGCAGGAGACGAAGGCCTGCCTCGTCAACGTGGTGCGCGTGGCGGAGGCGGTGGCGTAGCGGCCTCACGGCCGCGACGCCTCCGAAAGGAAAGACCATGAGCAACGCCACGTTGATCGACACGACGAAGTGCATCGGGTGCCGCTCGTGCCAGGTCACCTGCAAGCAGTGGAACGACATGCCGGCCGAGCGGACGCAGCTGAACGCGGCCGTCGGCCTGCAGAACCCGCTCACGCTCTCGGCGAAGACCCTGTGCGTCATCACCACGCACGAGGTGGACGCCCCGAGCGCGCCGGGCGGCCTGCAGTACGCCTTCGCCAAGCGGCAGTGCATGCACTGTGACGAGCCGGCCTGCGCGTCGGCCTGCCCGGTGACGGCCATTCACAAGACGAAGGAAGGGCCGGTCGTCTACGACGAGTCGAAGTGCATCGGCTGCCGCTACTGCATGTGGGCCTGCCCGTGGGGCGTGCCCATGGCGGAGTGGGACTCGCTCGCGCCCACCATCCAGAAGTGCGACATGTGCCACGACCGGGCGCTGCAGCCCGCGCCGACGGTGCGTAACGGCGACGCGCTCAGCGCGGACGATCACCAGCGGTTCGCCGCGGCGATCGCGCTCCCGGCGTGCGTGAAGCAGTGCCCGGCGGGCGCGCTGAAGTTCGGCGACCGCGAGGAGCTCCTCCGCGAGGCGCGCGAGCGCATGGCGGCGAGCCCCGGGAAGTACGTGGACCGCATCTACGGCGAGCAGGAGGCCGGCGGCACGAACATGCTGTACCTCGCCAGCGTGCCGTTCTCGGAGCTCGGGTTCCCGGAGGTCGGGAACGAGAGCTACCCGAAGCGCAGCGCCGTCGCCCTCGGGGCCGTGCCGCCCGCGGTGATCGGCGTGGGCGCGGCGCTCGGCGGGGCCTACGCCCTGCACAAGCGCCGTCAGGAGGTCCAGAAGGTGGAGCCGACGCCCATGAAGCACGCCAAGGGCGCGGGGAAGGCCCACAGGGACGAGGGGCACGACCACCACCTCGAGTTCGCGCCGGTGAAGTCGAAGCTGTGGACGCCCGCGAACGTCTTCCTCGCGGCGCTCATGGCGTTCGGCGGCGCGTCGTTCATCGCCCGCTTCGCGCTCGGCCTGGGCGGCTCCACCAACCTCTCCGACACCTGGGCCTGGGGCCTCTGGATCGTCTTCGACCTCGTCTGGATCGCGGTGGCGGCCGGCGCGTTCGCGACGGCGGGCCTCATCTACGTGTTCCAGCGCAAGGACCTCTACTCCATCGGCCGGTCCGCCGTGCTGATGGGGCTCCTCAGCTACTCGTTCGTCACGGTGACGCTCCTCGCCGACCTCGGCCTGCCGTGGCACTTCTACCAGCTCGCGCTGAACGCCCCCGAGCACTCGGCCATGTTCGAGGTCTCGTGGTGCGTCGGCCTCTACGTGACCGTCCTCCTCGCCGAGTTCCTGCCGGTGCCGTTCGACCGGTGGGGCCTCAAGGCGGCGATGGAGACCTGGAAGCGCTGGTCGCCCGTCTACGTGGTCGCGGCGGTCTCGCTCTTCGTGTACCTGATGTCGCGCAACCTCGTGTACACGGGCCTCGCGGCGGCGACCTTCGGCTTCATGGCCTGGGCCTTCCGCGCGCAGCCGGGCAAGAAGGCCGAGCCCATCATGCTCGCCATCGCGGCGGTGACGCTCTCCACGATGCACCAGAGCTCGCTCGGGTCGCTGTTCCTCCTCATGCCCGACAAGCTCTCGAAGGCGTGGTGGTCGCCGGTCATGCCGGTCTACTTCTTCCTCTCCGCCGTCGCGGCGGGCACCGCGCTCATGGTGCTCATCGAGATGTGGATCGCGAAGGGGTTCAAGCGGCAGCTGCGCATGGACCAGCTCGCGTCGCTCGGTAAGATCGCGTTCTGGGCGCTCGCGGTGTACCTCGCCTTCCGCGTGGGCGACCTCGCGGTGCGCGGCCAGCTCGCCGCGGCGCTGACCGGCCCCAAGGCCGGGCTCATCCTCGTGGAGCTGGTGGCGGGCGGCATCCTGCCCCTCGCCCTCCTCGGCGTCGCGAAGCTGCGCGAGAACCCCCGGACGCTGGCGCTCGGAGCGTTCCTCGCGACCGGCGGGATCGTGCTCAACCGCGTGAACGTGGTCGTGTTCGGGATGGAGCTGAAGGGGGCCGCGCCGCAGATCGCGCCGCAGTCCTACTTCCCGAGCGTGGTCGAGTGGGGCATCTCCATCGGCCTCATCGCCGCCACCATCTTCCTGTTCGGCCTCGCGGTCCGGCACATGCCGGTGCTGCCGAAGCAGGGCGCGGCGGTGGAGGCGGAGCCGGAGCGGCAGGCCGACGCCGCCGCGTAGCGGCGCCGCCGTATCGAACGACGGAAGGCCCCCGGTCGCTCGCGGCCGGGGGCCTTCTCACTTGCTAGGATCTGACGACGATGAACATGAACGACGCTTCGACGAAGAAGTGGATCGAGGCCCACCCCTACCTGGAGGGCGTCGCCGCCTTCCAGGCGCTGGTCGAGGCCGCCGCCGCCCAGGCGGCGCCCATCGCGCGCCGCCCGGCGTGGGACGCGTACGCAGCGGATCTCGCCGCGGGAGTACCGCTCCTGCGGAGCGCGCGCGCCGGGCTGGACGTGGCGCCCGAGGGGGCGGCGGCCCTCCGCGCGGTGACGGCGGCCGTCTCCCGGGCGGCGCTGCCCCCCGCCATCGCCACGGCGGCGAAGGCCCTCGACGAGGCGCTCAGCGCGCCCCGGGCCGCGGAGGCCGCGATCGCGTGGCTGGTGTGCGGCTCGCCGGAGAAGGGCCAGCCGGAGGGCGGCGGGCTGGTGCGGTACCTCGGGTGGACGGCCCTGCAGCGCGTCCTCGCGCCGATCGTGGCGGAGTTCGACCGCTGGCGCGACGAGGAGCGCTGGCGCCGCGGCGAGTGCCCGACGTGCGGATCGGCCCCGACCATGGGCACCCTCGTCTCGGTGGCGGAGGGGCGCGGCCGGCAGCTCGCGTGCGGCTGCTGCCGGACGCGGTGGACCTTCAAGCGCGTGGCCTGCCCGTTCTGCGACAACGAGGACGCGAACCGGCTCGGCGTGCTCGAGCTCGAGCAGGAGCCCGGCCTGCGGCTCGACGTGTGCGAGGCGTGCAAGGGCTACGTGAAGACGTACACCGGCACGCGGGACCTGGAGCTGGTCCTCTCCGACTGGCCGACCCTCCACCTCGACGTGCTCGCGCGCGATCGCGGCTACCGGCGGCTCGGGACGTCGCTGTACGAGCTCGAGGGCCAAGGCGGAGACCACCAGGCCTGATGCGCGGCCGCGGCGCACGCTGCCTGCCCGCCGCGCCGGGCGGGCTCGGTCCTGCGCTGCTCGAAAAAGTGGACGGGCGCCCCGCACGCGGGGAGAAGTGGCGCGTGGCGTCCCCCCCCGCACCGCCTCCCCCGTCGCGCCGCCTGCGGATCGGCCGGCTCGAGCTCGACCCGCTCGCCCTGGAGGAGGCGCTCGACGCGATCGAGGCGCTCGTCCTCGCGGGGCGGGGCGGGGCGGTGTTCACGCCGAACGTGGACCACGTCGTGAAGGCGGAGCGCGACGCGGAGCTCCGCGCCGCCTACGCGGGCGCCGACCTCGCCCTCGCGGACGGGATGCCGCTCGTCTGGGCCTCGCGGCTCCTCGGGGCGCCGCTGCCCGAGCGCGTGGCGGGCTCCGATCTGGTGGCGCCGCTCGCGGCGCGCGCGGCGAGGCGCGGCTGGGGGCTGTACCTGCTCGGCGGCGCGCCCGGCGACGCGGCGCGGGCCGCGGAGGTCCTCGCGCGGGATCCCGGCGTCCGGATCGCCGGCGTGGACGCGCCGGCCCTCGACCTCTCGCCCGCGGGCGCCGAGGCCTGCCGCGCCGCCGCGGAGCGCGTCCGGGCGGCGCGCCCGGACCTCGTCTACGTCGGGCTGGGCGCGCCGAAGCAGGAGCTCTGGATCCACCGCCACCTCGAGCTGCTCCGGCCGGCGGTGGTCCTGGGCGTCGGCGCGAGCCTCGCCTTCGTCGCGGGGACCGTCCCGCGCGCGCCGCGCTGGATGTCGCGCGCGGGCCTCGAGTGGCTGCACCGGCTGTCGCGCGAGCCGCGCCGGCTGTGGCGCCGCTACCTCGTCGAGGACGCTGCGTTCGCGCCGATCCTGCTGCGGACGTGGTGGGAGCGGAGGGCGGAGCGGGGAGGGTGAGGCGACACGGCTGCCGGGAAATCGGATCCGACCCGCGACCCGCGACCCGCGACCCGCGACCTCGACCTCGACCTCGACCTCGCGACCGCGACCGCGACCGCGACCGCGACCGCGACCTCGACCTCGACCTCGACCTCGACCTCGACCTCGACCTCGACCTCGACCTCGACCTCGACCTCGACCTCGACCTCGCGACCTCGACCCCGACCTCGACCTCGACCTCGACCTCGACCGCGACCCGCGACCCGCGACCCGCGACCTCGACCCCGACCTCGACCCCGACCCCGACCCCGACCCCGACCTCGACCTCGACCTCGACCCCGACCTTGTCATTCGTCACATCGGCTCGCGCTGGACTCGGGACGAGGTGCCGACCGCGCGCCCGCGGTGGGCACGCGCGACGGAGCAGTACGAGCGAGGGAAAGGCGGGCTACGAGGAGGCCCGCGGGGCGGAGTCGCCGCGGATCGGCGTCGCCGGAAGACGCTGCGGTCGGCTTTGCTCCCGTTCCGTAGGCCCGGGTCACGGTCCCCACAGGGCCTGCTGCGGCGCTGGTGGCGCCCCGCTGGCATCTGGCGTCACCCCGGCGACGCCCATGCGACGGAAGCGGTCATGTGCTCGCGCCCGTAGGTCTGTTCGGCGTGCAACAGGTTGTGCGACTTGCAGGCGACTCGGAGGTTCTCGACCGTCGAGGGTCCGCCCAGGGCCTGCGGGTGGATGTGGTCGAGCTCCAGCTGCCAGCGGCTGTTGCAGCGCCGCCCGTCCGGAGCGACCCAGGCGCAGCGTCCGCCGTCGCGCTTCCAGACCTCGCGCCGCACTATCGCCGGGATCGTGCTCGTGGGCGCGGCGGACTCGGCGGAGGGACGTGGCTCCCGGTCGGTCCCCCGCTGCCGCTGCGGCGCGACCGCGCCCTTGCGCCTGCCGTGCTTCTCGATGGCGCAGCGGATGGCCTCCCGGAGCACCGCCGCGAGATCGCCGTCCGGGATCTTGTGCGAGAGCAGCGCGGTGAGCGTCTCGAGGTCCTCCTTGCAGCCCCGGTCGATGGTGACCCGCAGCGACCAGTCGCTCTCGCTCACGGCGCGGGTCTCCGCCCGCGGCTTCGGGCGAGGCGGGTCGAGTGGGGCGGAAACCGTGGCCGGCGACCCACCAGCAGCCGCCCGAGGCACGGGGATCGCCTCCTGTGGCTCGGCAGGTCGGGCATGGACTGTCGCCAGCGGCAGCGCCGGGGCGCTCGCGGCTGAGCCGCGGTCGGGCAGCTTGCGCACGCCCGCCCGCGGAGCGGTGCGCGCCTGGAGCGAGGCGACGAGGTGATCCACCTCGGCCTTGCGCACCTCCAGGCAATACGCCCAGAGCGAGGGGTAGCCGGCCTCCACGTAGGCGCGGCGGCGATCGAACACCTCGAGGTGGAGGAGGAACTCGACCTGGACGTCGCGCTCCTGGCCGGCGAGCTCGCGCAGGCGCTGGGCGAGCAGGGTCGAGTCGAGGGCGGAAGGGGCGACAGCGGGCATGGTGCACCTCCTTGTGCACCGTTCGTAACACGCGATTTGCGGCTCTCCTGGAACGCACCAGGCTCGCGCCTGCGCTGCGTTCCGGGCCCGCCCCTTCGCCATCCACGCGGTGCGCCGGACGCGCACGGTGCGACCTGCCTGCGCTCGCGAGGAGCGTGCTCTCGACGTGCCGCGGACGTCGAAGCACGTTTCGCCTCGAACCTCGTCAAGAGGGCAACATTCACCCACCGCAACTGGGACTCGCGTGGCTCGCAAGAGCTATCGCTGGAGATAGCAGGGACTATGAGTGAACGCCGGCATGGGCGGAGACGTGCGCGCAACTTCCTCGGACCTGCTCTGCCCGCTCGTCCAGTCCTCGCGCCGACGGCGACGAAGACCCGCCGCGTGCCATGCCCGAGGCGCGCCGGGAACCGGGCGCTTCTCCCCTCGATGCCCGAGCCCTCTGCGTCGAGCGGCGGCACACAACCCCGCGCGCGCGCGTGCTGTCGCCGTGGGATGTGACGAATGAAGAGACCTCGACCTCGACCTCGACCCGGTCGTCCTCTGCCCCCGTCCCGCGGTACAGTCCGGGCTCGATGAGCACCCTCCAAGCCTTCCTCTCCTGGGCGAGCGGGATCGTGTGGGGCGTCCCCACGATCCTCCTCCTCGTCGGCACCGGCCTGTACCTCACCCTCGCGCTGCGCGGGCTGCAGTTCACCCGCCTCGCCGCGTCGCTCCGGCTCGCGTTCCTCGTCCGCAAGGAGGTGGGCGCCGAGGGCGACGTCTCGCACTTCCAGGCGCTCATGACCGCGCTCGCCGCCACGGTGGGCGTCGGGAACATCGCCGGCGTCGCCACCGCGATCGCGGCGGGAGGGCCCGGCGCGCTCTTCTGGATGTGGGTGACCGGGCTCGTCGGGATGGCGACGAAGTACGCGGAGGCGCTGCTCGGCGTGAAGTACCGGGTCGCGGACGAGGCGGGCAACATGCAGGGCGGCCCGATGTACTACCTGGCGCGCGGGGTCGGCGGCCGCTGGGGCCGCGCGCTCGGCGGGATCTTCGCGCTCTTCGCCGCGATGGCGAGCTTCGGCATCGGCAACATGGTGCAGTCCAACTCGGTCGCCGACGCGCTCCGCGCCTCGTTCGGGATCCGCCCGCTCTGGACCGGGATCGTGATCGCGGCGCTCACCGGGCTCGTCATCGTCGGCGGCATCCGGACGATCGGGCGGGTCACGGAGCTCTTCGTCCCCGCGATGATCCTCTTCTACCTGGCGGGCGGGCTGGTGGTGCTCGCGCTCAACTGGCGCGGCATCCCGGACATCGCGGCCTACGTCCTGCGCGACGCGTTCAGCCCGGCGGCGCCGGTCGGCGCCTTCCTCGGCGCCACGCTGCGCGATGGGATCCGCTGGGGGCTCGCGCGCGGTGTGTTCTCGAACGAGTCCGGGCTGGGCACCGGCGGCATCGCGGCCGCCGCCGCGCAGACCCGCACGCCCGCGGCCCAGGCGCTCGTCTCGATGACGCAGACGTTCATCGACACCATCGTCGTCTGCTCCATCACGGGCTTCACCATCATCGCGACCGGCGCGTGGACGCGGGCCGACGCGGTGACCGGCAAGGCCCTCACCGGCGCGCCGCTCACCATGGCGGCCTTCCGCACCGGGCTCCCGGGGGAGTGGGGCGGGATCATCGTCTCCGTGGGGCTCGCCCTGTTCGCCTTCTCGACCATCCTGGGCTGGGCCTACTACGGCGAGCGCGCGCTGGAGTACCTCCTCGGACGGCGCGTCATCCCGCTCTTCCGCCTGCTGTTCGTGGTGGGCGCGTTCGTCGGGTCGTACGTGCTCGAGCTCGGCCACGCCGAGGGGCTCGAGCTCGTCTGGACGTTCAGCGACGTGATGAACGGCGCCATGGCGCTGCCGAACCTCGTCGGGCTCGTGCTGCTCGTCCCGGTCGTGGTGGCGGAGACGCGCGCCACCGTCTGGCCGTCCCGCTCCCACCCCGCGGCCCGCGGCTAGGCCGCCCTCACCGGATCGCCGCGGCGATCACCCCGAGCGCGTCGCGCACCGCGCCGACGAGGACGAGCGCGAGGGCGGCGGGGATCGCGACCCGCAGCAGCCAGATCCACGCGCGGCGGACCCGCGGATGCGGGAAGCCGTCGGCGAGCTCGGCGTCGGCCCCGGTCCAGATCCAGCCGGTGAGGATCGCGATGATGAGTCCGCCGACGACGAGCAGGAGGTTGCCCGCGATCCGGTCGGCGGCGCCGAGCCAGCGGAGGTCCAGCGCCGCGGGCACGCCGGCCAGCGCCGTCGCGCCGCCGGCCAGGACCACGGCGCGGCGGCGGCTCCAGCCGGTGCGGGCGACCACGGCGTCCACGAGCACCTCCAGGAGCGAGATCGCCGAGGTGAGCGCGGCGATGAGGAGCGCGAGGAAGAACGCCGTCCCCACGATCCGTCCGGTCGCGCCGAGCGTCGCGAACGCGTGGGGCAGCGCGATGAAGAGGGCGCCGACCGTGCTCTCGCCGACCTGTCCCTGCAGGCCGAACTGGTAGACGATGGGGAACGTGACGAGCCCGCCCGCGAAGGCGACCGAGCCGTCGGCGAGCGCGATGACGAACCCCTCGCGCACCAGGCTCCCGCCCTTCTGGAGATACGAGGCGTAGGTGAGCATCGCGCCCATGCCGAGCGACAGCGAGAAGAACGCCTGACCGACGGCGCTCGTGAAGGTGTCGAGCCGCCAGATCCTGGCGGGGTCCGGGCGCAGGTAGAACGCGTAGCCCGCGCCGCCGTCCGGGAGCGTGGCCGCCCATGCGGCGAGCGCGATCAGGAGCACGAAGAGCGCCGGCATGAGCACCAGGGAGGCCCGCTCGATCCCGCCGCGCACCCCGCCCGCCACGATCGCGACGGTGAGCGCCATCGCCACCAGGTGCCAGGTCACCGCGGCGCCGCCGGACGCCGCCGCCGCGAACTGCGCCGCCGTGTCCCGTTCCACTGCGCCGCGCGCGACGGCCACGAGGTAGCGCGCGGTCCAGCCGGTGATGACCGAGTAGTAGGAGAGGATCGCGAACCCGGTGAGGACGAACAGGGCGCCCACCCACTCCAGCCGGCGGCCCACGAGCCGGCCCGGGGCGCGGAACGCGCCCTCCCGCGCGCTCCGCCCCATCGCCAGCTCGGCCACGAGCAGGGGCGCGCCGACGAGGACGATCACGACGAGGTAGACGAGGACGAACGCGGCCCCGCCGCTCTCGGAGGCGAGGTAGGCGAAGCGCCAGAGGTTCCCGAGCCCGACGGCCGAGCCGACCGCGGCGAGCAGGAAGCCGACGTTGCTGTGCCAGCTCGGGCGGGGTTCGGTCACGTGGGCTCCTCGGCGGGGAGCCCGGTTCGTTACAACAGGGCCTGCGCAGGGCAACGCTCGCCGCGTGGTCTCCGAGCTGGAGGCTCCTCCGTGGAGCCGCTCGGAGGTCGATCGTGAGCGCCCGCTCAGCGGAGGCCGATGAGCTGCCCTAGCCGCTTCTGCGCCGTCCCCGCGTGAGGGGCGGGGATGCGGAGGCCGAGGGAGAGCGGCTCGTTCAGCCGGGCGCCGAGGTGCTTCAGCCCGGCGGGCAGCAGCTCCGTCGTCTGACCCAGGTCGAGGTCCAGCCCGCCGGGGAGCGCGCGCGTCCGCCGGCGGCGGCGGGTCGCGGCGATGGCCACGGCGAGCGTCATGATGGCGGCGGCTGAGAGCGTGAGGAGCGCGACGTTCATGGTGTCACCCGGCGGCGGCCGACCCACCGGCCGCAGACCTCCGAAACTAGATCCCGCTCGCTCGGACGTGACCCCCCTCGACAGGGCCCCCACGGGTGGGGGCGTCGGGACCGTCCCGACGCTCTCGAGTTGAGAGGCTGCGGTCCCGGGGGAACGTCTCGCGAGGCCCTGGCACGGGCGCTACGAAAGCGCGGGCCTTCCACCCACCGTCCTATGTCGGGCGTACGTCCCCCCTCGATGGGCTCTCCCCCGACAGGACTGATATCGATCAGCTAGCGTATGCCCCTCTCACCGACGTTCCCCTACCCGCCGTCGAGAGGTCCGCATGCAAGTTCGCTCGTGTCTCGCCCTTGCCGTAAGCGCTGCGCTCGCCGCCTCGCCGGCGCTCGCCGATCCCCGCGCCCGCGATGTCGCGCTGAAGAGGCTACAGGATGCGGCAAAAGGCACCGCCGCCGTGTCGATGCACAAGTCGACCGACGTGGCGCGGTTCGTGAGCCTGCCGCCGGCTGCACGCGGGCTCGGCCAGGCCGCGGCAAGGACGGAGCGCGACAAGAAGGCGCAGTCCGCCGCGTTCTTCCGCAGCTACGGCGCGGCGATCGGGGTCTCGGATCCCGCCGGTCTCCGCCACGTCTCGACCGTCGTCGACGCGCTCGGCGAGACCCACCTCACGTACCGGCAGTTCCACGACGGCGTCCCGGTCTTCGCGGGAACGGTGAAGACGCACTTCGACGCGGCGCACAAGCTGAAGGCGGTGAACGGCACCGCGGTCCCGGACCTCGCGGTCGTCCCGACGCCGACGTGGAGCGCCGCGCAGGCGGCAGAGCTCGCGCTCTCCGCGGTCGTCCGTGAGCGGGGCCCCTCGGGCACCCTCGGGATCGGCTCGACGAAGCTGTACGTCTATCGCGAGGGGCTGGCGAAGGGCGTCCCGGGCGAAGCGCAGCTCGCGTGGGAGATCGAGGTGACCGACGGCGCCGGCGTCCGCGACCTCGTCTACGTCGGCGCGCACACGGGCAAGGTCGTCGAGACCGTCGCCGGGATCCACGACGAGCTGAACCGCCGGGCGTACGACGGGCACGAGCTCGCGTTCGCGCCGAGGAGCTACCCGAACGCCGCCTACTGGACGGAGGGGCAGGGCTTCCCGACCGCGTCCGAGGAGGCGAACAACATGATCGCCTCGTCGAAGGAGGTCTACGACTTCTTCAAGAACGCGTTCGGCCGCGACTCCTTCGACGGCCAGGGCGCCACGATGGATGCCATCTTCGACCGCGGCTACAGCTGCCCGAACGCTTCGTGGAACGGGACGTTCATCTCGTTCTGCCCGGGGACGACCACCGACGACGTGACCGCGCACGAGTGGGGGCACGCGTACACGCAGTACACCCACGACCTCATCTACGCGTGGCAGCCGGGCGCGCTCAACGAGGCGTACTCGGACATCTGGGGTGAGATCGTGGACGCCATCAACGGCCGGGGCGGCGACGCGCCGGACGCGGCGCGCAGCGCGGGCGCCTGCTCGACCTTCTCGCCGCCGGTCGCCAAGCTCGTCGTGACGGCGCCGGCCTCCCTCGCGGGCGAGTACTTCGCGCAGTCGGCGTCGTTCGGCCCGAGGCTGACCGCGGCGGGGATCACGGGCGAGGTCGTCGCCGCGCTCGATCCCGCCGACGCCGGAGGCCCCAGCACCCTCGATGCGTGCTCGCCTCTCACCAACGCCGCGGCGGTCCTGGGCAAGATCGCCCTCGTGAACCGCGGCTCGTGCAACTTCACCGTCAAGGTGAAGAACGCGCAGACCGCCGGGGCGGTCGCGGTGATCGTCGCGAACAACGCGGCGAATGGCCTCCCCGGGATGGGCGGGTCGGACGCGTCGGTGACCATCCCGTCCGTCGGCGTGCAGAAGGCGACGGGCGACTCCATCCGCGCCGCGCTGGCCGGCGCCGAGGTGGTGACCGCGAAGCTGGTGGCCCAGCCCGGCAGCGACGCGTCGGTGCGCTGGCTCATGGGCGAGGACTCGGCGGCGTTCAGCGGCGCCCTCCGGGACATGTGGAACCCGACCTGCTACTCGAACCCGGGCAAGGTGACGGACCGGGCGTACTACGTGTGCGACTACGCCGGCGACAACGGCGGCGTGCACACCAACTCGGGCGTGCCGAACCACGCGTTCGCCCTGCTGGTCGACGGCGGCTCGTACAACGGGCAGACGATCGCCGGGATCGGGCTCACCAAGGCCGCGCACCTCTACTTCCGCGCCGCGGACGTCTACCAGGTCGAGGACAGCGACTTCGCCGACCACGCGACCGCGCTCGAGTCCTCCTGCGCCGACCTCACGGGGGCCACGCTCCCGGCGCTCACGGGCGGCGCCTCGGGCGAGACCATCACCGCCGCCGATTGCGCGGAGGTGGCGAGGACGATCGCAGCGGTCGAGCTGCGGACGCCCCCGACCTTCTGCGGGTTCAGGCCGCTCCTCAACCCGCAGGAGACGCCGCAGTGCGGGGCGGGCACGAACGGAGCGAAGCAGGCGATTCAGCTGTTCTCGTTCGACGCGGGGGCCTCCGGCTGGACCTCCGCGACCTTCGCGGCGGCGCCCGGCGACTTCACCCCGCGCGAGTGGACCTGGCTCGGCGCGCTCCCGAACGGCCGGCCGGGCTCCGCCTTCTTCGCCCCGGATCCCAACATCGGCACGTGCGCACCGGGCGGGGACGAGACCGGGGTGCTCTCGCTGACGAGCCCCGCCATCACGCTCCCGGGCACCACCGAGTTCGCCCGCGCCACGTTCTGGCACTGGGTCGCCACGGAGGCGGGGTTCGACGGCGGGAACGTCAAGGTGAGCGTCAACGGTGGGCCGTGGCAGCTCCTCCCGCCGTCGGCGTTCACGTACAACGGGTACAACGCGCTCCTCGAGACGGCCGCCGCCGGCAACACGAACCCGCTCGCCGGTCAGCCGGCCTGGACCGGCACGGACGCCGGTACCCTCAAGAGCGGGACCTGGGGACGGTCGCACGTGGATCTCGGCACGTTCGCGAAGGCCGGGGACCGGATCCAGCTGCGCTTCGACCTGGGCACCGACGGCTGCGGTGGCCGCGGAGGGTGGTACGTCGACGACGTCGAGGTGTTCAGCTGCACGCCGAACGCGGCGACGGTGGCGGTCGAGGACGCGGCGTATCCAGAAGGCGACGCGGGCGTCGCGACGAGGGGCGTCACCGTCCGGCTCTCCGCGGCGACGGTCCAGCCGGTGGCGGTCCGCTACGTGGTCGTCGACGGAACCGCCCAGCACGGGAACGACTTCGAGGTCGCTGCCACCTCCGGCACGATCGTCGTCCCGGCGGGCAGGACGGCCGCGAGCATCGCCATCGGCCTCAAGGGCGACATCGTGCCCGAGGGCGACGAGGCGTTCCTGGTGAGGATCACCGGCGTCACCGGCGCCACGCTCGCCGACGGCGAGGCGGTGGTGACGATCCTCGAGGATGACGGAGCGCCTCCGGGGCAGAACTGAAGTAGCAGGACCGCAGCCGGAGCGCGGGCGGGGCGAGCCCCGCCCGCGTCTCCATCTCGACGATCGATCCCTCGCGCGGATCCGCTGAGGCGGCCGAGCCGGGAGCGTTCGTCGGGGTACGGTTCTCGCATGGCCTCCCCCGCGTGACGTCCCTCCGCGTTCACCTGCCCGACGTCCGGGATCGCGCCCGGGCCGCGTTCCTCGGCGCTGCGGTGGGCGACGCGCTCGGCGCTACCGTCGAGTTCATGACGCCGGGCGAGATCCGCGCCGAGCTGGGCGTCCATCGGGAGATCACGGGAGGCGGGTGGCTTCACCTGAGGCCCGGCGCCGTCACCGACGACACCGAGATGTCGCTGTGCCTGGCGCGCGCCGTCGACGCGGAGGGCGGCTGGTCCCGGCGCGCCGCCGCCGACGCGCTCGCGGCGTGGCTCCGGAGCGGCCCGGTGGACGTCGGCTCCACCTGCAGGCGCGGCATCCGCCGGTACCTGCTGGACGGCACGCTCGAGGGGGAGCCGCACGACGGCGACGCCGGGAACGGCGCCGCGGTGCGGATGGTGCCCGTGGCGCTGCTCACGCTCGGCGACGGCGAGGCCCTCCGCCGCGTCGCGCTCGAGCAGGGCCGCATCACGCACCACCACCCGCTCTCCGACGCCGCGTGCCGCCTAGTGGGCGAGCTCGTCCAGCTCGGCTGCCTCGGGCTGTCGCTGCGGCGGCTGCGTGGCGCGGCCGACGCGCTCGTGGCGGCCGAGCCGCGCTTCCGCTTCGCGCCGTACCCGGGGCTCGCGACCGGCTACGTGGTGGACACGCTCCAGACCGTGCTGCACTTCGTGTTCGCGACCCGCTCGTTCGAGGAGTGCCTCGTCGCGGTGGTGAACCGGGGCGGCGACGCCGACACCACCGCGGCGATCGCCGGCGCCATCGCCGGCGCGTACCACGGGCCGGAGGCGATCCCGCGGCGATGGCTGCGGCGGCTCGACCGGCGCCTCACGGACGAGCTCGCGCGGCTCGCCGGCCGGCTGGTGGACCTGTCGCCGGTGGGACGGGGGCGCCCGCCCGAGGTCTAGCCGCGAGCGGCTCACAGGGGAGTTCTGGACGGCGCTCTCAGCCGAGCACGCGGCGCACGCGCGCCTCGCCCCCGACCGCGAGCCACTCTCGCTCGCCGCGCAGGATCGCGCGCGGGAAGACGTCCGGCGCGAGGAACACGCGCGGCAGCGCGACGCGCACCTCCCACACCGTCGAGCCGAACTCCCAGGCCCGCTCCCGATCGTCGGTGAACGAGCAGAGGTTGTTCAGCCGCACGATCCGCTCGCGCCGGCCGACCTCCGCGACCACCTCGTGATCGCCGGGATCGTTCACGCCGCGCCAGAGGGTCACCCAGCGCTCCCCGGGCCGGCGGCGCGCCAGCTCGTACTGCGTGAACGTGTAGACGAGGTCGAGCTGATCGAGGATGGCGCTCGTGCAGGCGCTGCCGCGCGTGCGATCGAGGGCGTAGCGGGCGTACTCGGGGCCGTGCAGGTCGCGGATGGGCGCGCGGTGGAAGCAGGGGGCGATGCCCATCCGGCTCTCGACCCAGCCCTTCAGCACCGCCCCCTCGATGCTCGAGGCGTCCATGCCCCAGCCGCGCAGGAAGCGGAGGTAGGAGTTCTTGAGGCTCCGCCGCGCCGACGGCGTCGCCTGCTCCGCCCAGCTGTGGAGCTGGAAGCGCACCGAGATCCAGTCGTCGAAGGTGAGCGCGCGCGCCACCGGGTCGTCGAGCGCGTCGAGGGCGCGGAACAGGAAGGCGTTCGACGACCGCACGCCCTGGATCTCCAGAGGCACCGGGTGCTCGTTGAACTGGCAGCTCGCGATCACCCAGGGCGGCAGGTTGCAGCGGTTGAGCGAGATGTTCATGGTCGGGGGCGGCGGGATCCCGCGGGATCCGGCGGTGTTTCCTCGCGACCTGCAAGAACCGTCGCCCGCGGACGCTGCGCCCGGCAGGTGGCATCGACCTTGCGAGAGCGGGTGCGCATGCCCGGCCGCGAGGCGCGCGAGGTCCAGGCCCTCCACGACGCCGCGCGCGTCCTGTGGCTCGCGACCGATCTCCGCGAGGCGCTGGACGCCACGCTGTCGGTGCTCCAGCTCGAGCTCGGGATGGAGAACGGGACCCTCTCGCTCTTCGACCCGGTGACGGGCGAGGTGTTCATCGAGGCCGCGCCGGAGATGCGCGACCGGGAGCGGATCCTCGGGAGGCTACGGCCGGGGGAGGGGATCGTCGGACGGATCTTCGCGACCGGCATGCCGATGGCGGTGCCGGACATCGGCAGCGAGCCCCTGTTCCTGAACCGGACCGGCACCTGGCGCGACCTCGACGCCGAGCCGCGGGCCTTCCTCGGCGTCCCCGTCCGCCACGGGCGGACCACCCTCGGCGTGCTCACCGTCGACCGGCGCCACGGCGCGGGGCCGATCTCCTTCGAGCGGGATCTCCGCTTCCTCGAGATCCTCGCGGGCATGGTGGGCGCGCGCGTCCGGCTGCAGGAGCTCGAGAACCCACGGCGGCGGGCGGTGCTGGAGGAGGAGGCGGGCGCGCCCGAGGCCCGGCTGCCCGGGATCGTCGGCGTGGGTCGGGGGATGCGCGAGGTGCTGGAGCGGGTCGAGCGCGTGGCGCGGAGCCGTGCGACCGTGCTCGTGCGCGGCGAGAGCGGCACCGGCAAGGAGCTCGTCGCGCGGGCGCTTCACGAGGCGAGCCCCCGCACCGGCCGGCCGTTCGTGGCCCTGAACTGCGCGGCGCTCCCCGAGGCGCTCCTCGAGAGCGAGCTGTTCGGCCACGAGAAGGGCGCGTTCACGGGGGCGGCCGCGGGCACCAAGGGCCGCTTCGAGCTGGCCGACGGCGGGACGCTGTTCCTCGACGAGGTCGGCGAGCTGTCGCTCTCGGCGCAGGCGAAGCTGCTGCGCGCCATCCAGGAGCGCCAGTTCGAGCGGGTGGGGGGGCGCCGCGCGGTCACCGTGGACGTCCGCATCGTCGCCGCGACGAACCGCGATCTCGACGCGGCGGTGCGGGCCGGCGAGTTCCGCCTCGACCTGTTCCACCGCCTGTCGGTGGTGACGGTGCTGCTCCCGCCGCTGCGCGAGCGGCGCGAGGACGTCCCGGCGCTGGCGGAGCACCTCCTCCGGGAGCTCTCCGAGGAGAACGGGCGCGAGGTGCGGCTGGGCGCGGACGCGCTGGACGCGCTGCTCGCGCACGACTGGCCGGGCAACGTCCGGCAGCTCCGCAACGTCCTCGAGGCGGCGGTGGTCTCGACGGAGGCGTCGCTGCTGCGCGCCGCCCACCTCGGCCTGGGCCGAGCCGCGGCGCAGGCCGCCGCGGCCGAGCCGTGCGCGCGTGATCGGGAGCAGTCCGCCGGCGGCGCCGGGGCCGTCCAGCCGCCGGCGGAGGACGGCGTCGCGGAGGCCGGCGTCGGGGAGGACGGCGGCCGGGAGGAGCGGGAGGTGCGCGACGCGCTCGCGCGCGCCGGCTACGTGAAGGCCAAGGCGGCGCGGCTCCTCGGCATGACCGTCCGGCAGCTCGACTGGCGCGTCCGCAAGTACGGCATCGCCGTCGAGCGGTTCTGAGCTCCCGGCCGGGCGGAGGCGGACGATGGACGACGAGGTCGCGATCCGCAGCGCCACCCCCGCGGACCTCGAGCGGCTCGTGCGGCTGCTCGAGATCCTCTTCTCGATCGAGGCGGACTTCCGCCCGGATCCGGAGCGGCAGCGGCGCGGGCTCGCGCTCATGCTCGCCGAGCCGGAGCGCCGGGTCGTGCTCGTCGCCCAGCGAGAGGACGAGGTGGTCGGGATGGTCACCGCCCAGCTCGTCGTGTCGACCGCGGAGGGCGGGCCGTCGGCGCTCGTCGAGGACATGGTGGTGGAGTCGGCCGAGCGCGGGCGGGGTCTCGGTCGCCGCCTGCTCCTGGCGGTCGAGGCGTGGGCCGCCGCGCGCGGCGCGACGCGGCTGCAGCTCCTCGCCGATCGCGAGAACGCGCCGGCGCTCGGCTTCTACGGGCGGGCCGGCTGGCGCTCGACGCGGCTCGTGTGCCTCCGCCGCGGCGGGTCCTAGTGCGTCCGGTTCCGCACGCGATGTCGGGTTTCGCGCAGGGGCGAATGTCCGATCTCGAACGCGCGCTGCGCCTCGCGTCCCGAGGACGCGAGAGCCTTGCGCCGGCGCGGCGGAACCGGCCTCGCGCGCGCAGGATTCGCGCGCGGTGCGGCGGTACGCCACTTGCTCTCTCTCCTCGCGAACACGGCGCGGGACGCTCCCCGCGAGGAGAACGAGACGACATGAGGCAGATCGCGATCTACGGGAAGGGCGGCATCGGCAAGTCCACGACGACGCAGAACACGGTCGCGGGGCTCGCCTCGCTCGGGAAGAAGGTGCTGATCGTCGGCTGCGATCCCAAGGCCGACTCGACCCGGCTCATGCTCCACGCGAAGGCGCAGGCGACGGTGATGGACCTCGTCCGCGAGCGCGGGACCGTCGAGGACCTCGAGGTCGCCGACGTCCTGAAGGTCGGGTACGGGGACGTGAAGTGCGTCGAGTCCGGCGGCCCGGAGCCGGGGGTCGGCTGCGCGGGCCGCGGCGTCATCACCGCCATCAACTTCCTCGAGGAGAACGGCGCGTACACGCCCGACCTGGACTTCGTCTTCTACGACGTGCTCGGCGACGTGGTGTGCGGCGGGTTCGCGATGCCCATCCGCGAGAACAAGGCGGAGGAGATCTACATCGTGGTCTCCGGCGAGATGATGGCCATGTACGCGGCGAACAACATCGCGCGCGGCATCCTCAAGTACGCCTCCTCGGGCAAGGTCCGGCTCGGCGGCCTCATCTGCAACTCCCGCAACACCGACCGCGAGGCGGACCTCATCGAGGCGCTCGCGGCGAAGCTCGGGACGCAGATGATCCACTTCGTCCCGCGCGACAACCAGGTGCAGCGCGCCGAGCTGCGCCGCATGACCGTCATCGAGTACTCGCCGGAGCACAAGCAGGCGAACGAGTACCGCGAGCTGGCCCGGAAGATCTCCGAGAACAAGAAGCTGGTGGTGCCGAAGCCGCTGCAGATGGAGGAGCTCGAGGCGCTGCTCATGGAGTTCGGCATCATCGCGGACGAGGACGAGTCGCAGGTCGGCGTCGCGGAGGCAGTGGCATGAGCGAGGAGCTGCGGCGAGCGGCGGCCCAGCCGGATGAGGCTGGGCCAGAGCGAGCGGGGGGACCGGGGGGGCGCAACGTCCCCGTCGCGAAGCGGAGCGGGGACGGAGTGTCCCCCCGTACGAACGTGAAGAAGGTCGACGGCATCACGAAGGAGTCGACCCAGGCGATGATCGACCGGACGCTCGAGGCGTACCCGGAGAAGGGCAAGAAGAAGCGCGCGCCGCACCTCGCCCCCAACGATCAGGCGTCCGCCAGCGCCTGCGTGAAGTCGAACCGCAAGACGGTCCCCGGGGTCATGAGCGCCCGCGGCTGCGCCTACGCCGGCGCCAAGGGCGTGGTGTGGGGGCCGATCCGGGACATGGTGCACGTCTCCCACGGCCCGGTCGGCTGCGGCTGGTACTCGTGGGGCACGCGCCGGAACCTCATGTCCGGCAAGAACGGCGTCTCGAGCTTCGCGATGCAGTTCACCTCGGACTTCCAGGAGAAGGACATCGTCTACGGCGGCGACAAGAAGCTCGCCGTGCTCCTGCGGGAGGCGAAGGAGCTCTTCCCGCTCGCCAAGGGCATCTCCGTCCTGTCGGAGTGCCCCGTGGGCCTCATCGGCGACGACATCAACGCGGTGGCGAAGCAGATGTCGAAGGAGCTGGACCTCCCGATCATCCCCTGCAACTGCGAGGGCTTCCGCGGCGTCTCCCAGTCGCTCGGGCACCACATCTCGAACGACACCATCCGCGACTACATCATCGAGACGCGCGAGTTCGCGGAGCCCGAGACGCCGTACGACATCGCCCTCATCGGCGAGTACAACATCGGCGGCGACGCCTGGTCGACGAAGCCGCTGCTGGAGGAGTGCGGCTTCAACGTGAAGGCGGTGTGGACCGGCGACGGCCAGATGGAGCACATCGCCGCGACGCACGAGGTGAAGCTCAACGTCATCCACTGCTACCGCTCCATGAACTACATGTGCAAGGTCATGGAGGAGAAGTACGGCGTGCCGTGGATCGAGCTGAACTTCTTCGGGCCCACGAAGATCAAGGAGAGCCTGCGCAAGCTCGCCGAGCGGTTCGACGACCGGATCAAGGCGAACGTGGAGAAGGTCATCGCCAGGTACGACCCCATGATGCAGCGGGTGATCGAGGAGGTCCGGCCGCGCCTGGAGGGTAAGAAGGTGATGCTCTACGTGGGCGGCCTCCGCCCGCGCCACACCGTGGGCGCGTACGAGGACCTCGGCATGACCGTGGTCGGCTCCGGCTACGAGTTCGCGCACTCGGACGACTACGACCGGACCTCGCCCGAGATGCCCGACGCGACCGTCATCTACGACGACGCCTCGGAGTACGAGCTCGAGCGGTTCGTCCACGACCTGAAGCCGGACCTCGTCGCCTCGGGGATCAAGGAGAAGTACCTCTTCCAGAAGATGGGGCTGCCGTTCCGGCAGATGCACAGCTGGGACTACTCGGGCCCGTACCACGGGTACAAGGGCTTCCCCACCTTCGCCCGCGACATCGACATGGCGATCAACAGCCCGACGTGGGGGCTCGTGAAGTCGCCGTTCTAGCTCGACGGGCGGGGGCCCGGGCCCCCGCCGCTTCCACCAGACTCGATCCACCGTCCCTCGGGGACGGAACGCCCCCCGCTCGTCCGAAGGAACCGAAACATGGCGAACAACCTTGGACTCACCGTCAAGCCCGTCTGCGAGATCACCCCCGAGGAGGAGGCGCGGGTCGCCGCCTGGATCGACACGCCCGAGTACCGGGAGAAGAACTTCGCGCGCCAGGCGCTCGTGATCAACCCGGCGCACGCGTGCCAGCCGCTGGGAGCGGAGCTGTGCGCGCACGGGTTCGAGGGCACGCTCCCGTTCGTGCACGGGTCGCAGGGCTGCGCGTCGTACTACCGGTCCACGCTGAACCGGCACTTCCGGGAGCCCGCCCCAGCGGTCTGCAGCGCGATGACCGAGGACGGCGCGGTGTTCGGCGGGCAGAACAACCTGCACGAGGGGCTGGAGAACGCCTGCGCGCTCTACCACCCGAAGATGATCGCCATCTTCACCTCCTGCATGCCCGAGATCATCGGCGACGACGTCTCCTCGTTCCTCAAGAACGCGCGCCAGAAGGGGCACCTCCCGAAGGAGCTCCCGGCGCCCTACGCCAACACGCCGAGCTTCAACGGCTCCCACGTCCACGGCTACGACGCCATGCTCGCGGCGATCCTCGAGACCCTCACCGAGGGCAAGGCCGTGGAGGGGCGCTGCACGGGCAAGCTCAACTTCATCGCCGGCTTCGACGCCAACGTCGGGAACTACCGCGAGTACAAGAAGATCCTCGAGGCGTTCGGCATCCCGTACACCTTCCTCGCCGACATCTCCGAGACGTTCGACTCGCCGCTGGACGGCACCTACCGCATCTATCCGGGCGGCACCCCGCTCGCCGAGGCCGCCGACTCCATCAACGGCAAGGCGACGATCACGGTCGCGCCCTACGCGACCTCGAAGACGTTCACGTGGATCAAGGAGAGCTACACCGGCAAGCACGTGTCCCTGCCCATGCCGATGGGCGTCGCCAAGACGGACGCGCTGCTCGTGAAGCTCTCGGAGCTGTTCGAGCGGCCGGTCCCGGACGCGCTCAAGGCGGAGCGCGGCCGGGCGGTGGACGCCATGACGGACGCGCACCAGTACGTCCACGGCAAGCGGTTCGCCCTCTACGGCGACGCCGATCAGCTCGTCGGCTACGTCTCCTTCCTGCTCGAGATGGGCGCGAAGCCGGTCCACGTCCTCTGCTCGAAGGGCTCGAAGAAGCTGGAGAAGGAGCTCCACGCGCTGCTGGAGGCGTCTCCGTTCGGGAAGGAGGCGAAGGTCTATATGAACAAGGACCTGTGGCACCTGCGGTCCCTGCTCGTGACCGAGCCGGTCGACGCGCTCATCGGCGACACGCACGGCAAGTTCGCCGCGCGCGACGCGAAGATCCCGCTCTTCCGCTTCGGGTTCCCGATCTTCGACCGCGTCAACAAGCACCGCTACCCGCTGGTCGGCTACCAGGGCGTCGTCAACATGGTCACCGAGATCTGCAACACGTTCATCGATCTCGCGGACGCGACCTCCGACGACCGCACCTTCGAGATGATGCGCTGAGTGAAGCAGGCTCCTTCAGGAGAGACAGGACGCCATGCCCCGCCCCGACTACTACGACGCGCCCGAGTGCGAGACGCAGGAGAAGGGCGCTCCGAAGTTCTGCAGGAGGTCCGAGCCCGGCGAGGGCACCGAGCGGAGCTGCGCCTACGACGGAGCGCGGGTGGTGCTCATGCCGGTGACGGACGCCATCCACCTCGTCCACGGCCCGATCGCCTGCGCCGGCAACTCCTGGGACAACCGCGGCGCGCGCTCCTCCGGCTCGCAGCTGTACCGGCGCGGCTTCACGACGGAGCTGCTCGAGAACGACGTGGTCTTCGGCGGGGAGAAGAAGCTCCGCCGCGCCATCCTCGACCTCGCGGCGCGCTACCCGGAGGCGCGGGCCGTCTTCGTGTACGCGACCTGCGTGTCGGCCATGACCGGCGACGACGTCGAGGCGGTCTGCCGCTCCGTCGCCGGCGAGGTGGCGATCCCGGTCGTGCCGGTGAACACGCCGGGGTTCATCGGCGACAAGAACATCGGCAACCGGCTGGCCGGCGAGGTGCTGCTCGAGCACGTCATCGGCACGGCCGAGCCGGCCACGACGACCCCGTCCGACGTCAACCTCATCGGCGAGTACAACATCGCCGGGGACCTGTGGGGGATGCTGCCGCTCTTCGAGCGGCTCGGGATCCGGGTCCTCTCCTGCATCTCCGGCGACGCGCGCTTCGACGAGCTGCGCTGGGCGCACCGCGCCCGCCTGAACGTCATCATCTGCTCGAAGAGCCTGACGAACCTCGCGCGCAAGATGAAGAAGCGCTGGGGCATCCCGTACCTGGAGGAGTCGTTCTACGGGATGACGGACACGGCGAAGGCGCTGCGCCACATCGCGCGCGAGCTCGACCTCGCGCGCGGCGACGGGGCGAGCGTGATGGCCGAGGCGGTGGAGGCGCTCGTCGCGGAGGAGGAGGAACGCTGCCGGGCGCGCCTCGCGCCCTACCGGGCGCGGCTCGAGGGGAAGCGCGCGGTGCTCTTCACGGGCGGCGTGAAGACCTGGTCGATGGTCAACGCCTTGCGCGAGCTGGGCGTCGAGGTCCTCGCGGCGGGGACGCAGAACTCCACGCTCGAGGACTTCCACCGGATGAAGGCGCTCATGCACCGGGACGCCCGCATCATCGAGGACACCTCGACCGCCGGGCTCCTCGAGATCATGCGCGAGAAGCTGCCGGACCTGGTGGTGGCGGGCGGGAAGACCAAGTTCCTCGCGCTCAAGACCCGCACGCCGTTCCTCGACATCAACCACGGGCGGGCGCACCCCTACGCCGGGTACGAGGGGATGGTCACCTTCGCGCGGCAGCTCGACCTCACGGTGAGCAACCCCATCTGGTCCGCGCTGACCGCTCCCGCCCCCTGGGAGCGGAGCGCCGCCGGCCTCGAGGCGGAGCGCGCCGCCGCGCGCGGCCACGGCGCGGCGCTCCTCGCGGAGGAGCTCTCCGCCTCGCGCGTGAAGGTCCCCGCCAAGCCCGCGACGGTGAACCCGCAGAAGAACTCGCCCGCGCTGGGGGCCACGCTGGCGTACCTGGGCGTCGACCGGATGCTCGCGCTGCTCCACGGCGCGCAGGGCTGCTCGACGTTCATCCGGCTGCAGCTCTCCCGGCACTTCAAGGAGTCGATCGCGCTCAACTCGACGGCGATGAGCGAGGACGCCGCGATCTTCGGTGGCTGGAGCAACCTGAAAGCCGGCCTCGCCCGCGTGATCGAGAAGTTCCGGCCCGGCGTCGTCGGGGTGATGACCTCCGGCCTCACCGAGACGATGGGCGACGACGTGCGGAGCGCGATCGCGCAGTTCCGCGAGGAGCACCCCGAGCACGCCGGCGTGCCGATCGTCTGGGCCTCTACGCCGGACTACTGCGGCTCGCTGCAGGAGGGCTACGCCGCGGCGGTCGAGGCGCTCGTCTCGACGCTCGTCGACGGAGGCGCCCCGATCCCGGGCCAGGTGACGCTGCTCCCCGGCGCCCACCTCACCCCGGCGGACGTGGAGGAGCTGAAGGGCACGATCGAGGCCTTCGGGCTCTCCGTCGTCGCGGTGCCCGACGTGGCGAACGCGCTCGACGGCCACATCGACGCCGAGGTCTCGCCGCTCTCGACCGGCGGCGCCGGGGTGGACGCGATCCGCTCCGCCGGCCGCAGCGTCGCGACCCTCTACGTGGGCGACTCGCTCGCGCGCGCGGCGCGGAGCCTCGAGGAGGCGCACGGCGTCCCCGCGTACGGGTTCACCTCGCTCACCGGGATCGGCGAGGTCGATCGCCTCGTGGCGACGCTCGCGGCGATCTCCGGCCGGCCGGTGCCCGGCGCGCTCCGCCGCGCGCGCAGCCGGCTCATGGACGCGATGGTCGACAGCCACTACCAGCTCGGCGGCAAGCGCGTCGCGCTCGCCCTGGAGGCGGACCCGCTGAAGGTGCTCACCCGCTTCTTGCACGGCATGGGCTGCGAGGTCACCGCCGCCCTGGCCGCGACGCGCACGCGCGGGCTGCACGAGCTCCCCGCCGCGACGGTGGCCGCCGGTGACCTCGAGGACCTCGAGGGCGCGGCCGAGGGGGTCGACCTCGTCGTGGCCAACTCCAACGGCCGCCAGGCGGTCGCGAGGCTCGGGGTGAAGGCGCACCTGCGCGCGGGGTTGCCGGTGTTCGACCGGCTCGGCGCCCACCAGAAGGTGTGGGTCGGCTACCGCGGCACGATGAACCTCGTCTTCGAGGTGGCGAACCTGTTCCAGGCGAGCGCGACCGAGGCGCAGCGGCTCGCGCACAACTGAAGGGCGGAGGCACGGATGCGGATCGCGTTCACGAGCAGCACCGGCGAGCGGGTGGACGAGCACTTCGGACGGGCGGGGCACTTCTGGGTGTGGGAGGTCGGCCCCGACGCGGCCCGCTTCGTGGAGCGGGTGAGCGCCGTCACGAGCGCCGAGGACGAGGACGATCGGATCGCCGCGCGGGCGAGCGCGCTCGCGGGCTGCGCCATCGTCTACACCGCCCAGATCGGCGGCCCGGCCGCGGCGAAGCTCGTCTCCCGCCGGATCCAGCCGATGAAGGCGAGCGGCGACGTCGCCGTGGAGGAGGTCGTGGGCAGGCTGCAGGAGGTCCTGCGGGGACGCCCGCCGCCGTGGCTGCGGAAGGCCATGGGCGTCCCGGCGGGCGAGGACGGCGACGGCGGCTCGGCCACGGCAGGCGACAGCGACGAGTGAAACCGCGCCGGGACCCGGCGCACTGCGAGGAGGAGAGGAAGCCATGGCGTTCATCACGGGGCTGAGGCGCGGGAAGAAAGAGTGGACCCCCCGGTTCGTGAGGTCCATCGACGCCGAGCTGTGCATCGGCTGCGGTCGCTGCATCAAGATCTGCGCGCACGGCGTGCTGGCGCCGGCGGAGGTGGACGAGGAGGAGACCGCCAAGATGTTCGCGGCGGTCGAGAACGCGGACGAGTGCATCGGGTGCGAGGCCTGCGGCCGCACCTGCAAGAAGGGCGCGTTCTCGTTCGAGCCGCTGGTCGCGTGAGGGCCCCATGCGCCTCCCGGTCCTCGAACGCTCCGCCCCGCCAGCGCCCGCGGCCAACTGCACGTTCGCGCAGGGCTGCGGCGACGCCGCGCCCACGCTTCCGGAGGACGTGGCCGCGCTGGTCGCCGACCACCCCTGCTACAGCGAGGAGGCGCACCACCACTTCGCGCGCATGCACGTCGCGGTGGCGCCCGCCTGCAACGTGCAGTGCCACTACTGCAACCGGAAGTACGACTGCGCCAACGAGAGCCGACCGGGCGTCGTCTCGGAGCGGCTCCGGCCCGAGGACGCGGTCCGCAAGGTGCTCGCCGTCGCGGCCGAGCTCCCCGAGCTGTCGGTGGTCGGCATCGCCGGGCCCGGGGACGCGCTGGCCAACGCCGACGCGACCTTCGCGACCCTCGAGGGCGTGCACCGCGCCGCGCCGGACCTGCGGCTCTGCGTCTCGACGAACGGGCTCGCGCTCCCGGAGCACGCGGAGCGGCTCGCCGCGGCCGGGGCGCGCCACGTGACGGTGACCGTGAACATGATCGACCCCGCCGTGGGCGAGCGGATCTACCCCTGGGTCCTCCGGGGCGGGCGCAAGGTGCGGGGCCCCGAGGCGTCGAGGATCCTCTCGGCGCAGCAGCTCGAGGGGATCGCCGCGCTCGCCGCGCGCGGCGTGCTCGTGAAGGTGAACTCCGTCGTGATCCCGGGCGTGAACGACGCGCACCTGCCGGAGGTGACGCGGGCCGTGCGGCGGGCGGGCGCCTTCCTCGTGAACCTCGTCCCGCTCATCTCGGCGCCGGAGCACGGCACGCACTACGGCCGGACCGGCCGGCGCGGTCCGACCGCCCTGGAGCTGGAGGAGGTCCAGCGGGCCTGCGAGCTCGACGCGCGGCTCATGCGGCACTGCCGCCAGTGCCGGGCCGACGCGGTGGGGCGCCTCGGGGAGGATCGCTTCACCTCGTTCACCCTGGCCTCCCTCCCGCCGGGGCCTGCCCGCGACGCCCGGGAGGCGCGAGCAGCGCGCCGCGACGCGATCGCGCGCGTGCGGGGACGGGTCGCGAGCGAGCGCGACGCCGCGCTCCAGCGTCTGGCGGCGGTGCCGGCGGCGGTCTCGGCGAGGATCGCGGTGGCCACGCGCGGGGGCGGGCAGGTGGACGAGCACTTCGGCCAGGCGCGCGAGCTGCTCGTGTACGACGTCAGCCGCGCCGGCGCGCGCCTCGTCGGACGGCGCCCCGTCGAGCGCTACTGCGTCGGTGGCGAGGGGGACGAGGACGCGCTCGACGGCATGCTGCGCGCGCTCGGCGGCTGCCGCGCCGTGCTGGTCTCGAAGATCGGGCGCTGTCCCAGCGCACGGCTCGCCGCCGCGGGCATCGAGGCGGTGGTCGATCAGGCGTTCCGGCCGATCGAGACGGCCGCGCTGGCCTGGTTCGAGGGGTTCGCCGCGCGCGCGCGGGCGGGCGAGGTGGAGGCCGCCGGGGGCGATCCCGCTCCGCGGGCGGAGGTCGCGTGAGCGAGGCGGGCGCGCCGGCGCCGCTGCCGGAGCTGGAGGGGCTGGAGTCGGCGGAGGACTTCTTCGCCGCGCTCGGCGTCCCCTTCGAGCCGGGCGTCATCGCGGTGAGCCGGCTGCACGTGCTGAGGCGGTTCGGCGTCGCGGTCGCCGCCCTCGCGCGGGAGCGTCCGGACGCGACCGAGGGCGAGCGCCGGGCCGCGCTCCGGCACGCGCTGCGCGAGGCGCACGCGCTGTTCGCGCGGGAGTCGCCGCTCGAGGCGGGAGACTTCCGGGTGCTCCAGGCCGCGCGGCCGGTGAAGCTGGGGAGGCGCGGGTGAAGGGCGCGGGCTAGATCGGCGACGTGCCGGAGCCGCTCGCCGCCGACCTCGTCGCCGCCGCAGACTGGAGCGTCGCCGCGCGGAAGCGCTGGCTCGCGGTGGCGGTGCGCGGCCGCGACGGGCGCTGGCGCGCGGGCGGGGCGCGTCCCGTCGGACGGGCGGAGACGCTCGTCGCGCGGCTGTCGCGCCGCGCCGGGACGCGGCGCGCCGCCCTCGTCGGGCTCGACTTCCCCGTGGGCGTCCCCGCCGCCTACGCGGAGCGCGCGGGGATCGCGGCGTTCCTCCCGTGGGCGCGCGGCCTCGGCGCCCCGCCGTACCACGCGTTCTTCTCGCCGGCCGCCACGGCGAGCGAGATCACGCTCCACCGGCCGTTCTACCCGGTCCGCGCGCGCCGCCCCGGCCAGCACCGGCAGGCGGAGCTGTGCGCCGCCCTCGCGGTTCCGGGGATCGACGCCCTCCGGCGCGCCTGCGAGCGCGCCCGTCCCGGGCGGCGAGCGGCGGAGGCGCTCTTCTGGACCGTCGGCGCCAAGCAGGCGGGCAAGGCGGCGCTCGCGGGCTGGAGAGACGTCGTCCTGCCCGCGCTGCGCGAGGGGCAGGCCGTGATCTGGCCCTTCCACGGCGAGCTGCTGACGCTGCTGCGTCCCGGCGCGGTGGTGCTCTCGGAGATCTACCCCGCGGACGCGTACGGCCGGCTCGGCGTTGCCCGCGTCTCCAAGCGGGATCCGCGCTCGCGGCGCGAGGCGTGCGCCGCGCTCCGCCGCTGGCTCGCGCGAGCGGGGGTGGTCCCGTCGCGCCGGCTCCTCGGCCAGCTCGCCTCCGGCTTCGGCCCGAGCGCGGCGGGAGAGGACCCATTCGACGCGGTGGCGGCGCTGCTCGGGATGCTGGACGTGGTGCTCGGCCGGACCGAGCTCCACGAGCCGGTGGATCCGATGGCGCGCTCGGTCGAGGGCTGGATCCTCGGGCTCGAGGCGCGCGATCCGCGAGGGTGAGGCAGCATCCCCCCCCCCGGGCTCGTGCTTCGACGGTTCGCCGCGCATCCGCCGCGTCGCCGGAAGGTGCTGCGGCCGGACTTGCTCCCGTTCCGCCGACCGCGGTCACGGTCCCCACAGGGCCTGCTGCGGCGCTGGTGGCGCCCCGCCGGCATCTGGCGTCGCCCCGGCGACGCCTATGCGACGGAAACGGGCCATGTGCTCGCGCCCGTAGGTCTGTTCGGCGTGCAACAGGTTATGGGGCTTGCAGGCGAGCCGGACGTTGTCGAGAGTCGAGGGACCCCCCAGAGCGTGGCCTCGCGGAGCACCGCCGCGAGATCGCCGTCCGGGATCTTGTGCGAGAGCAGCGCGGTGAGCGTCTCGAGGTCCTCCTTGCAGGACGCGTCGATGGTGACCCGCAGCGACCAGTCGCTCTCGCTCGGCGCGGGTCTCCGCCCGCGCCTTCGGGCGAGGCGGGTCGAGTGGGGCGGAAACCGTGGCCGGCGACCCACCAGCAGCCGCCCGAGGCACGGGGATCGCCTCCTGCGGCTCGGCAGGTCCGGCATCCACTGCCGCCAGCGGCAGCGCCGGGGCGCTCGCGGCTGAGGCGCGGTCGGGCAGCTTGCGCACGCCTGTCCGCGGAGCGGTGCGCGCCTGGAGCGAGGCGACGAGGTGATCCACCTCGGCCTTGGTGCGGTAGGCGGCCCGGGCGACGAGGTCGGGCAGGTTCTCCTCGGTCAGCACCTGGCCGAGCAGCTGGACGGTGGAGATGCAAAGGCGGCCATCCCGAAGCGCGCCCTCGAGACTGGGGAACCGGCGCAGCACCCGCATCGCCTGGATGCGTCGCCCGGCCGCGCCCTCGCGAAGGTGGAGCACCTCCAGGCAATACGCCCAGAGCGAGGGGTAGCCGGCGTCCACGTACGCGCGGCGGCGATCGAACTCCTCGAGGTGGAGGAGGAACTCGACCTGGACGTCGCGCTCCTGGCCTGCGAGCTCGCGCAGGCGCTGGGCGAGGAGGGTCGAGTCGAGGGCGGAAGGGGCGACAGCGGGCATGGTGCACCTCCTGTGCACCCTTCGTAACACGCGATTTCGGCCCCTTCGGATACGCGCCAGGATCGTGCCTGCGCCGTTTTCCGGGCCAGCCCCTCGCCGTCCACGCGGCGCGCCGGACGCGCACGGCGCGGCCTGCCTGCGCTCGCGAGGTACGTGCTCTCGACGTACCGCGGACGTCGGAGCGCGTTTCGCCTCGAACCTCGTCAAGAGGGCAACGTTCACCCACCGCAACTGGGACTCGCGTGGCTCGCAGGAGCTATCGCTGGAGACAGCAAGAACTATTCGTGAATGTCGCCGCGCAACGGGAACGTGCGTGCGACATCCTCGGACCTGCGCTGCCCGCTGCCCAATCCTCGCGCCGACGCGGGCGAAGACCCGCCGCGTGCGATGCGCGGAGGTGCACGCCGGGAACCGAGCGCTTCTCCCCTCGATGCCCGAGCCCCCGTCTGCGTACGGGCGACGGCACACGACCTGCCCGCATGCGCGTGCTGCCGCCGTGGGATGTGATGAATCGAGAGACCCCGACCGCGACCCCGACCCCGACCGCGACCCCGACCCCGACCCCGACCTCGACCTCGACCCCGACCCCGACCCCGACCCCGACCCCGACCGCGACCTCGACCCCGACCCCGACCCCGACCCCAACCGCGACCCCGACCTCGACCCCGACCCCGACCTCGACCTCGACCCCGACCCCGACCCCGACCCCGACCTCGACCCCGACCTCGACCTCCACCCTCGCACGAGCGGATCGTGAACGGAGCCGCTCGCCCCGAGCTCGTCGAGGGGCGAGCGGTCGTGCGGCGCGACCTGGGAGGCGGTCAGTCCTTCAGCAACCCCGCGGCCCGGGCGGCCTGCTCGATGGCCGCGTAGTTCTCGGGCGAGGTGGGGATGAAGCGCTTCGCCCGCTGCAGCTCCAGGATCTCCGCGTGCTCCGGGTTCGCGGGATCGAGCGCGAGGAAGGCGGCCCGGATCTTCTCGACGAGCTTGGGGTCGAGGTCACCGCGGACCGTCCAGTTGTAGTCGTGGTACTCCGGCGTGGTCCACAGCACTCGCACCTTCGACGGGTCGATCTTCCTCTCGTCGACGAGGCGCTGCCAGATCGACTCGTTCAGCGCGCCCGCCTCCACCTTGCCGGCCTCCACCCACTTCGCCGTCACGTCGTGCGCGCCGGAGTAGGCCACCCTCGCGAAGTCGCGGTCGGGGTCGATCCCGTTCTGAAGCAGGAAGTAGCGCGGCATGAGGTGGCCGGAGGTGGAGCTGACCGAGCCGAACGCGAACGTCGCGCCCTTCAGGTCCTGCAGCCGCTGGGCCTTCGAGGCGGCGGGCACGATGAACTTGGAGTGGAAGCGGGCGTCCTCCTCGCGCTGGACGAGGGGGATGGCCGTGCCGGTCCGTCGCCGTGCCTGGACGAAGGTGAAGCCGCCGTACCAGACGAGGTCGAGCTTGCCCGCGGCGAGCCCCTCGACCGTGGCGGCGTAGTCCGTGACGGGGGTGAACTTCACGGGACGGCCGAGCTGACGCTCGAGGTACTTCCCGAGCGGCCCGAACTTGCGCTGCAGCTCGGTGGGGGACTCGTCGGGGATGGCGGAGACGCGGAGGGGCTCCTGGGCCATGCCGGCGAGCGGGAGGAGGGAGAGGGTGACGGCGAGGATGCGCGTGAGGCGGTGCATGGAACGCTCCGGCCGCGCTGCGGAGGACCGCGCGGCGTACGTGGGCTTGGAGACGGCGCGAAGGGTGCTCGGATGCTCGGAGGCGAACTCGCCTCCCGCCGGGACGGCCTCAGCGGTCGAGGGGGACACGACGCTCGATGCGCAGCACGCGATCACCTCCTCTCGCCGGGACAGGTGCATCGCACGGCCGGGCCACGGGCGCAACCCACGGCGGGGGCGTTCACCAGGCGTCCGCCATCACCGGCGTCTCGGGCGCCCGGCGCGCCTCGGCCGGCGGGCCCTCCAGGATGCGCCGGCGGATGGCGCCGGAGAGGAGATCCACGCCGGTGACGAGGAGCACGGTCACGGCGAGCAGCGTGAGGGTGCGGTGGTGGTGGAAGAGGTTGAGCGACACGTGGAGGAGCCCGCCCAGCCCGCCCGCGCCCACGACGCCGAGCACGGCGGACGCGCGGATGTTCACCTCCCAGCGGTAGAGCGTGTAGGCGACGAGCTGAGGAAACGCCTGCGGCAGCACCGCGAAGATCGAGGCGGCGGCGTCCCCCGCGCCGGACTCGCGCAGGGCGGACGACGGGGCGAGCGGCACCTCCTCGAGCGCCTCGGCGTAGAGCCGCCCGAGGACCCCGGCGGTGTGGATCCCCAGCGCCAGCGCCCCCGCGAACGGGCCTAGACCGACAGCGAAGATGAGGACCAGCGCCCAGAGCAGCTCGGGAAGGGTCCGTCCCAGGTTCATGAGACCGCGGGCGAGCCAGGCGGCGGCGGCGACCGCGGCGCGGCCGGCCGCGGACCCGCCGGCCGAGCCATCGACGGCGTGGATCCGGTACGCCGCCGGGTACGCGAGCAGGAGGCCGACGAGCGCGGCGATCGCGGTGCCGAGCACGCTCGTGGCGAGCGTGACGAGCGCGGCCGGCGCGAGCTGGCGCAGGAACGCCGGGTCGAGATCGGGCGGCCACATCGCGCCCGCGAGCGCGCCGACGCTCGCGAACGCGCCGGGGGAGAGGACGTCCCTCCAGGAGAGCGCGAGCACCCGCGCCGCGCCGAAGGCCGCGACCACCCAGGCGGCGACCGCGACGAGGCGGAGGCGGAGCGCCCCCAGCCCGAGCGGGAAGAGGCCGCGGCTCAGGTGGATGCGGCGGCGCACCCGCTGGGAGAGGAGATCCACGCCTGCCACGAGGGCGAAGAGCGCGATCACCATCGCGGCGACCTCGTCGTAGGCGAACATCTTGAGCGAGAGCTCGAGCTGGACGCCCACCCCGCCGGCGCCGACCAGCCCGAGCACGGCGGCGGCGCGCAGCGCGCAGTCGAAGCGATAGAGGGCGTACGAGGCGAGGAGCGGGAGGGTGGAGGGGAGGACGCCGAAGGCGAAGGCGCTCGCGGGCGGCGCGCCCGCGCCCGCGAGCGCCGCGGCGGGCGCCCGGGGCGCCGACTCGAAGATCTCGGCGAAGACCTTCCCCAGCACGCCCGCGTAGCCGATCCCGATGGCGAGCACGCCGGCGAGCGGCCCGAGCCCGAAGGCGCGCACGAGCACGAGCGCCCAGACGAGCTCCGGCACCGAGCGCATCAGGTTCAGCGCGACCCGCGCGGCGAGCCAGGCGGCGCGGCGGGGCCACGGCGTCCGCTCGCCCCCCGCCGAGAGCACGCGCGGGGAGGCGGCGAGGAACGCGAGGGGGGCCGCGAGGGCGAGCGCGAGCGACATCCCCAGGAACGCGATGGCGACGGTCTCCGCGAGCGGACGGACGAGGAAGGACAGGAACTCGGGGCTGTGCGCGGGGGGCCAGAAGCCGCGCACGAGGTCGCTCATGGCGCGGCGGGCGTCGGCCGCGAGCAGCGCGCGGAGGTCGCCGTCCACGAGCCGGTACGAAAGGCCGACGGCGGCGGCGAGGGCGAGGCCCGGCCAGGAGAGGAGCGCCGGGAGCGGCGGGCGCCGCGGGCTCATGCGCGCCCCGCCGCGTGCGCGAGCGACGCGCGGGCGACCTCGACGAAGCGGCGGGCCGCGGGGCTCGGCGCGGCGCCGCGCCGCCACGCCACGAAGAGTCGCCGCGGGATGCGCACGCCCTCGAGCCGGAGCACGCGCAGGTGCCCGTGCTCGAGCTCCTCCCTGACCGCGAGGCGCGAGGTGAACGCGACGCCGACCCCGGAGAGGACCGCGGCCTTGAGCCCGGCCAGCGTGCCGACCTCGAGCGCCACCGCGGCGGGATCGAGGGGGACGCCCAGGTTGGCGAGGTGCTCCTCGACGACGACGCGGGTGCCCGAGCCGGCCTCTCGCTCGACCCGCGGGAGGCGGGCCGCGTCGGCGGGCGAGATGGGCTCCGGGGAGATCCCCTCCAGCGCCGGCGAGGCCACGAGCACGATCTCGTCCTCGACGAGGTCTTCGTAGTGGAGCTCGGGGTGGGGGGAGCGCGCCCCGACGAACCCGACCTCGATGCGGCCGGCCAGGAGGTCCGCGGTCACCTCCGCGGAATCCTTAACCGCGAGGCTCACCCGCACGCCCGGATGATCCCGCACGAACGCGCGCAGCGCGCGGGGGAGCACGAACTCGCCCGGCGTGTTCGAGGCGCCGAGCGCGAGCACGCCGGCGGGCGCGGCGGGGCTCGCGGCCGCGGCCGGAGCGGCGGTGGGTGAGCGGGGCGCCGGCGCCCCGCGGCGCGAGGCGTACAGGCGCGACAGATCGTCGAGCGTGAGCGCCGCGGTCGGCTTGTCGAACGCGAGCGCGCCGTCCCGCAGGCCGACGACGCGCGTCACCACCGGGAGGAGCGGCTCCAGGCGGTGCGTGGTCACCACGAGCGTGCGCCCCGCGAAGGCGCGCGCGAGGAGCGCCGCGAGCTCGGAGGCGCGGGTGGGGTCCACGGAGGCGATGGGCTCGTCCGCGAGGGCGATCTCGGGATCCTGGTACAGGGCGCGCGCGATGGCGACCCGCTGCTGCTCGCCGCCGGAGAGCCGGTCCACGCGGTCGTGGAGGCGGCCGGCGATCCCGACCTCGGCGAGCACGGCGGCGACGCGCGCCGCCTCTTCGCGCGAGACGAGCGAGGCGAGCGCCCGCGCGAGCGACACGCGCCCGAGCCGGCCCGCGACCACGTTCTGCATCACGCTCGCCTGCGGCACGAGGTGGAGCTGCTGGTGCACCGTCCCGATGCGGGCGCGGAGGCGCCGCAGGGCGCGCGGCGAGAGCGCCGCGACGTCGTGGCCCAGCACCGCCACCGAGCCGCACGAGGGCGCGAGCGAGGTGGCGAGGAGCCGGAGGAGGGTGGACTTGCCGGCGCCGCTCGGCCCGACCACGGCGACGCGCTCGCCCGCGCAGATGGCGAGCGAGAGGGGCTGGAGCGCCTCCCGCTGCCCGTAGCGCTTCCCGGCGCCGGAGAGGGTCAGCGCGGGCGGCGCGGCGGGAGCGCTCAGCGGTCGCTCGTCACCGCCGGGGCCGGCGCGGCGCGCGGCGCGTCCTGGGTCGTCGAGGGTCATGGACCCCCGGTCTTTAGCGGGGGCCCGAGGCCGCCCGCAAGCGGCGGATCAACGCACCGTGCTCTCGGGGGTGGGGTGCGGGTTCCACCACACCTCGCCCTTGCCGCGGATGGCCTCCGCCGCGCGATCCCGGGTCGCCGCGAGCTCGGCCGCGGTCATGGGGCGGAAGGCGGCAGCCGCGTCGAAGGCCGCGTCCTGCTCGTTCGGGAACGAGAGCCCGAGCAGGGCGACGTCGGGGTCCAGCGTGAGGGTGTAGCGAAGGCACTCCGCGACGGACAGGTGCGGCAGCACCGGGCGCGCGCCGTCCTCGCCGCCGGACGACACCTTCCCGCGCGGCCGCTTCGAGAGGGGCCGGCCGTAGCCCTCGGTGTCGGCGACGAGCTTCCCGGCGCCGAAGGTCTTGAAGCAGATCGTGCCCACCCCGCGGGACCGCGCCGCCGGGAGGAGCTCGTCCACGTAGCGCGGATGGCAGTACGGGCCCACCGGAAACATGACGACGTCGCAGAGCCCCGACGCGATCGCGTCCGCGAGGACGTCCGGGTGATGCGACGAGATCCCGCGGAGCCGCGCCCGCCCGCGCGCGACCTCCGCGCCGAGCTCCTCCATCGCGCCTCCGCGCGACCTCGCTCGCGCCCACGCCGCGGGCTCCGAGCAGGAGTGCAGGACGAGGAGGTCCACCGACGGGAGCCCGAGCCTGCGGAGGCTTTCGTCGAGCTGGGGCGCGACGGGCCGATCGAGGTGGTCGATCTTGTCCACCAGGAAGACCGCCTCGCGACGTCCCCGGAGCGCCTCCCCCACGATCTCCTCCGAGTAGCCGTCCTCGTACATGGGCGCGGTGTCGACGACGTTCAGCCCGGCGTCGAGGGCGCGCCGGAGCGTGGCGACGCAGCGCTCCTTCGGCACCGAGCGGTCGGCGAGATCCCCGGCGCCGAGCGCGGTGGCGACGAAGCCGGTGCGCCCGATGGCCCGGCGCGGGGAGAAGCGGTGGCTCATGGCGGGATGCTAGCCGCTCCCGGCCTCCGCGCTACTCGAGCATCCCGAGCAGCATCACCGCGAAGAACACCGGCACGAGGATCGCGACGACGCCGCCGACCACGAGCGCGACGATCACGGCGGCGCGAGCGGGGCCACGCGCGGGCAGCTGTCCCTCGGTCGAGCGACGGAGCGAGATCACGCCCGCAGTCTAGCAGGTCGAGCGTGGAAACCAGTCGACGATGGGGCGCCGGCGAGGCGGGCGCTCGCTTGATGTCGCCGGGGCGAGGTGGTCGAATGCGCAGGTGCATCCGATGTTCGCGAGCCTGCGGGTTCGCCTGCTCTTCCTCGTCCTGGTCGCCGTCCTGCCCGCCCTGGGCATCCTCGCGTACTCGGCGCGCGAGCACCGCCGCCTGCTCGAGGCCTCGGCGGAGCAGGAGGCGCACGCCATCGCCCGGCTCATCGCCGAGCGGAACGGCCGCCTGATCGAGAGGGCCCGCGGCGTGCTGCTCGGCATGTCCCGGCTCCCGAGCGTCCGCGCGGGAGACGGGGAGACGTGTGCGCGCGACGTCGCCCCGCTCGTCGCGGCGACGGTCGAGCTCGGGAGCCTCGGGGTCGTCTCGCGCGACGGCGACTACTTCTGCCGCGGCGCGGGGGGCCGCCAGGTCAACCTGCTCGACCGCGAGCACGTCAGCGGTCCGCTCCAGTCCGGCGAGTTCACCGTCGGGCGCTTCGTCGTCTCTCGCTCGCGCGGCGTGCCGACCCTCGGCCTGGGCCTGCCGGTGCACGACGACGCGGGGCGGATCTCGTCGGTGGCCATCGCGATGCTCGACCTCGAGGCGCTCCAGCGCGATCTGGACGCGATGGAGCTCCCGCCCGGCGGCGCAGCGGCGATCCTCGATCGGGAGGGGACCGTCCTCGCCGCGCGGCCCTTCGACGCCCGGCTCGTGGGGACGAAGCTCCCGGCCGAGCTGCACGCGCGGGCGGTGGCCCACGCCGGGGTGATGCGGGCCTCCGGCCCGGACGGGATCGAGCGGATCTTCGGCTTTCACTCGGTGTCGGTGGCGGCGGGACCGGCGGCGCTGCACGCCGTGGCGGGGATCACCGTCGCCACCGCGTACGCTCCCGTGAACCGCCTCCTCCTGCGCACGTTCCTCGCGTTCGGCGCGGTCGCGCTGCTCGCGCTGCTCGCCGCCGGGTTCGCCGGCGAGCGGCTCCTCGTCCGCAAGCTGCACGCCCTCATGGCGGCGGCGCGCCGCATCGCCTCCGGCGACTACACGGCGCGCGTGGGTCTCGAGCCCGGCCGCGAGGAGCTCGGGCAGCTCATCCGCGCCTTCGACGAGATGGCCCACTCGCTCGAGGCGCTCTCGCGACAGAACCGGCTCATCCTCGACGCCGTGGACGAGGGGATCGTCGGCATGGATCGGGAGGGGCGCATCGTCTTCGCGAACCCCGCCGCCGCCCGCCTGCTCGGGCGGAGCGTCGAGGAGCTCGTCGGCCAGCACGGGCACGACGTCGTCCATCCGACGTACGCGGACGGCACCCCCTTCCCGACGTCCGAGTGCCGCATCGGCGCCGCCATGCGCGACGGGCTGGTCCGGCACGGAGCCGACGAGGCGTTCCGCCGGGGTGACGGCAGCATGTTCCCCGCCGAGTTCGTCGCGTCCCCGCTGCTGGACCGCGGCGACATCGTCGGCCTCGTGCTCGCGTTCCGGGACGTGGGCGAGCGGCGCCGGCTCGAGGAGCAGCTCCGCCACGCCCAGAAGATGGAGGCGGTGGGGCAGCTCGCCGGCGGGGTCGCCCACGACTTCAACAACCTGCTCACCGCGATCCTGTCGTTCGCGCGCCTCGTCGAGGAGGCGCTCCCCGCCGGGCACGAGAGCCTCCCGGACGTGCGCGAGATCGTCGCCGCGGCGGGGCGCGCCGGCACGCTCACGCGACAGCTGCTCGCCTTCAGCCGCCGCCAGCGCCTCGCCCCCCGCGTGGTCGATCTCGCGGAGGTGGTGCGCGGGATGGAGGAGATGCTGCGCCGGATCCTCGGCGAGCGCGTCACGCTGGAGGTGGAGGCCCGCGCGCCGGGGACGGTGGTCGCGGATCCCGGTCAGCTCGAGCTCGCGGTGCTGAACCTCGCCGTGAACGCGCGCGACGCGTCGCCGGAGGGCGGGAGGGTCGTCATCGCGGTGGAGGAGCGCTCCGCCGCCGAGGCGGCCGAGGAGGGGGTCTCGCTGCCGCCCGGGCCGCTCGCCGTGCTCGCGGTGCGGGACGGGGGTGTCGGCATGGACGAGGCGACTCGGGCGCGCGCCTTCGAGCCGTTCTTCACGACGAAGCCGGTCGGCCAGGGCACCGGCCTCGGCCTCTCGACGGTCTACGGCATCGTCTCGCAGAGCGGCGGCGCGATCCGCGTCCGCTCGGCGCCGGGGGAGGGCTCCGAGTTCCGGCTCCTGCTGCCGCGCCACGCCGAGCCGCTCGCGCCGGAGGCGCCGCCTCTGCGGGACCCGCCGGCGAGGGGCGGCGAGGAGACGATCCTGCTCGTGGAGGACGACGCCGCCATCCGCGCCGTCGCGCGGCGCACGCTGCTCGGGGCCGGCTACCGGGTCCGCGAGGCGGGCTCGGCGGAGGAGGCGCTCGCCGTCGCCCGCGGCGCCGGCGCGCCGCTCCACCTGCTCGTGTCCGACGTGATCCTCCCCGGCCGGAACGGGTGGGAGCTGTCCCAGGCGCTCGCGCGAAGCCTTCCGGGGCTGCGCGTCCTCTTCGTCTCCGGCTACGAGCGCCACGCCTCGGGCGTCCCGCTCGTGCCGGCCGACGCGCCGCTGCTCGCGAAGCCCTTCGCGCCGGCGGAGCTGCTGGCCGCCGTCCGCGCCGCGCTCGACGCGCCGGAGCGGACGGCGACCGAGAGCGACGCCGCCTGATGGCCGCGATCACTCGGGTCGAGCCATCCCGCTCGCCCTTCCCCCGAGCCTGCCGAGGGGTCGGGGCGAGCGGATCAAGAAATGCCGCTCCCGGTGAGGCTGTGTACGAACCGCGAGCCAGCCGGATCGACGCAAGCGGGCACGCCCATGAGCTCGACCCGACGCGCCCGGCCTCACGGCCCCTGCGCCGCCGGGAACGGCTCGGCGGGGGCGACGAGCGCCGCCATGCGGAGGGCGTACTCGGGTCCGCGCGCGGCCTCCTCGTGCCTGAAGAACACGAAGGCCTCCCCCCACCGCTGCGCGAGGATGCGCCCCGCCCAGCGGGCGAGGTCCTCGGCGCCGTACTCCGAGCGGCGCAGGCGCAGGTAGCCGAACGGCGCCGTCGGCTCGAGCGGGGTCGCCGCCTCGTCCGTGTCCGCGGCGCACAGCGCGGCGCCGGCGTCGGCGAGGGTCTGCAGGACGTCCTCGGCGAGCCAGCTCTCGTGGCGGAACTCGAACGCCGCCCGGACGCCGGGAGGGATCACCTCGACGAGCGCCCGGAGCCGCGCGACGTCGCGCTTCGCGGTGGGCGGGAGCTGGAAGAGCACCGGTCCGAGCGCGGGTCCGAGGGCGGCGGCCGCGCCGAAGAAGCGCGCCACGTCCTCGCCGACCGCCTCGAGCCGCTTCTCGTGCGTGATCCGCCTCGAGGCCTTGAGCGCGAAGACGAAGCCCTCGGGCGCCTGCGCTCCCCAGAGCGCGAGCGTCCGCGCGAGCGGCATGCGATAGAAGGTGGCGTTCACCTCGACGGCGGCGAGCCGCGCGGCGTAGTACGCGAGGAACCGGGACGCGGGCAGGTCGCGGGGGTAGAAGCGGCCCTTCCAGGCCGGGTAGCTCCACCCGCTCGTCCCCGTGAGCACGCGCACCGCTCAGCGATAGGCACGGGTGCGCCGAGGCGCCGCCCCTCGCGGCGGGTCCGCTCCGGCAGGTGGTCCCCGCGCCGCTCGCTCAGGCTCCTAAACGACCGTGCGGGGTTCGGAAACAGCGCGGCGAAGCCGCGCCCGCGGGACGGCGCGCGAGCCCCGAGCCATGCGAGGGGCGAAGCGCGCCCGGGCCCCGCGTAGCAGAGGTGGGGCCCCGACGAGCTTCGCTCGGCGGGGCGGGGGCGCAGCCCCCGTCAGAACATGGCTAAACCATGGCGTGAGTCGCGACACCCGAAGGTGATCGCGAATCACGAACCATGGTTTAGCGCTCCGCGTCGCGCGCGCCCTCGCGGAGCTCGCGCCCCGCGTTCCTGCCCTGGCGCTTCACGTCCTGGCCGGCTTCCTTCAGCTCGTCGCGGGTCTTCTCGGCGCGCTCCTCCATCGTCTGGTTCCCGGGCTGGAGCTCCTTCAGCTCCTTCTTCGCCTCGCCCCGGCTGTCGAGATCCTTCCGGTCCTCGCAGCCCGCGATCCCGAGTGCCGCGATCATGAGCGCCGCTCCGAACAGCTTCGTCATCGTTCCCCTCCCTGGGCCGTCCGTCGGCCTCCTGAAAAGCTGCGAACCGCGTGGGAAGCGAGGCATCCCCCGGCGGCGGTACCCAGGCGAGCTTGCGAGCGGCCCCTCGGTGGTCCGCCCCCGAAACTCCTTTCCCTCCGCCCGGGAACGGGTGCACCTTTTCCACTTTCGAATCTCCGCTCCCGCGCTCGGCCGGCTCGCCAGGGCGCCGCGCTCCGCGGGCTGCGCTCATCAACGCAAGGTGAATATCGTGCAGGGTCCCGACATCTCGCCCATCCAGCGCCTCGTCCTCGCCTTCTACGCCTTCTTCGCGATCCTCTTCCGAGCCGACGTCGCGGCCGCCGTCTATCGCGTGCGCGAGGCGCGCCGCGCAGGCGCCCTGCTGCCGGAGCCCGCTCCGGCGCCCGGTCCCTCCGCGCGGATGGCCGAGCCTCCCGCCGCGCCCGCTCCGGCCCCCGCACCCTCCGCGAAGCCGGCCGCGGCCCCCGCCGGCCCGCAGCCTCCGGCGGCGACCGTGCACGAACCCGCGACGGGTGGACCGGCGCAGGTGAAGGGGCCGGCCGCGACCAGGCCCGCCGAGCTCGCGAAGCCTGCGGAGGCCGCGAAGCCTGCGGAGCTCGCGAAGCCTGCGGAGCTCGCGAAGCCTGCGGAGGCCGCGAGGCCTGCGGAGGTCGCGAAGCCGGCGGAGGTCGTCAAGCCGGTGGAGGCGCCGAAGCCGGTCGAGCCCGTGAAGCCCGATCCTCGCGCCGCGCTCCAGCTCCTCGCAGTGCTCCAGCGGGAGGGCCGGCTCGTGGACTTCATCGAGGAGGACCTCGCCGGGTTCCCTGACTCGGCCATCGGCGCCGCCGCACGCACCGTTCACGCAGGGTGCAAGCGTGCCATCGAGGAGTACTTCCGCCTGGAGCCGGTGCTCCGCGAGCCGGAGGGCGCGCGCGTCACCGTCGCCACCGGCTTCGATCCGACCGCCATCCGCCTCACCGGCAACGTCGTGGGCAAGCCGCCGTTCCAGGGGGCGCTCCGCCACCACGGCTGGCGCGCGCGCGAGGTGCGCCTGCCGCCCGCGAAGGACGGCGGGGACCAGACGCTGGTCGCCCCCGCCGAGGTCGAGCTGTGACCCTTGCGGTCGGCATCGACCTCGGCACGACCCACACCGCGCTCGCGCACCGACCGATCGAGGGCGACGGCGCCGTCGAGGTGTTCGAGATCCCGCAGCTCGTCCGGCCGGGTGACGTGCGCGGGCGCGCGCTGCTGCCGTCCTTCCTCTACCTGCCGCACCCGCAGGAGCTGTCGGCCGACGACGCCCGGCTGCCCTGGACGGCGGAGCCTCCCTCCCAGCTCGTCGGCGAGCTCGCGCGCAACCTGGGCGCGCAGACGCCGATCCGCCTCGTCTCGTCGGCGAAGAGCTGGCTCTCGCACGCCGGGGTGGATCGGCGCGCCGCGACCCTGCCGGCGGGCGCCCCTCCGGAGGTGCCGCGGGTGTCCCCCCTCGACGCCTCGGCGCGCTACCTCGCCCACCTGCGCGACGCGTGGGACCACGCGATGGCGCAGGGAGACCCGGCGCGCGCCCTCGCGGCGCAGCGCGTGACGCTCACGGTGCCCGCCTCCTTCGACGCGGTCGCGCGCGAGCTCACGGTGGAGGCGGCGCGCCAGGCGGGCCTGAGCGAGGTGGTGCTCCTCGAGGAGCCGCAGGCGGCGCTCTACGCCTGGGTCGACGCGATGGGCGACCGCTGGCGGAGGGAGGTGCGCCCGGGCGATCTCGTGCTCGTCGTGGACATCGGCGGAGGCACGACCGACTTCAGCCTCATCGCGGTCGTCGACCGCGGCGGCGATCTCGGGCTCGAGCGCGTGGCCGTCGGCGACCACATCCTGCTCGGCGGCGACAACATGGACCTCGCCCTCGCGCACGCGCTCTCGGAGAAGCTGGCGCGCGAGGGGCGGAAGCTCGATCGCTGGCAGCTCCTCGCGCTGACGCACGGCGCCCGCCAGGCGAAGGAGGCGCTCTTCGCCGATCCATCGCTCGCCTCGGCGGCCGTGGCGATCCCCGGGCGCGGCTCGTCGCTCGTGGGCGGGGCCCTCCGGAGCGAGCTCACGCGCGAGGAGCTCGTGGGCGTCCTCGTGGACGGCTTCTTCCCGCGCGTGGACGTCGGAGCGCACCCGCTCGCGGCGAGGCGCGCGGGCCTCACCACCCTGGGGCTGCCCTACGCGTCGGATCCGGCCGTGACCCGCCACCTGTCGGCGTTCCTCACGCGGCACCGGGCCGGGCTCGCCGGCGCCGCCGCCCCGGTTCCCCTCGCGGGCGAGGCGTTCCTGCACCCGACCGCCATCCTCTTCAACGGCGGGGTGACGAAGGCGGAGCCGCTCGTCGCGCGGCTCCTCGAGGTGGTCGGCGGCTGGCTCGCGACGGAGGGCGCGCCGCCGCCGCGCGTCCTGCCCGCGGCCGATCCGGATCTCGCCGTCGCGAAGGGCGCGGCCACGTACGGCCGCGTGCGCGCCGGCCACGGCATCCGCATCCGCGGCGGCACGGCGCGCGCCTACTACGTCGGGGTCGAGGCGGCGATGCCCGCGGTCCCCGGGCTGCCGCCGCCCATCCGCGCGGTCTGCCTCGCGCCGATGGGCATGGAGGAGGGGACGACCGTCGACCTGCCCGGAGAGGAGATGGGGCTCGTCGTGGGCGAGCCGGTCCAGTTCCGGCTGTTCGGGACCACGAGCCGGCGCGAGGACCGCCCGGGCGACGCGGTCGAGGACGAGACCGAGCTCGACGAGGGGCCGCCGGTGGAGGCCACGCTGCCCCCCGACGGCCGCGCGCCGGGCGAGGTCGTGCCGGTGAGGCTCCGTGCCCACGTGACGGAGATCGGGACCCTGGAGCTCGAGTGCGTCGACCGGGGCGGCAAGGCCTGGCGGCTGGAGTGGAACCTGCGTCAGCCACCCGCGGGAGCCGCCGCGCCGGAGGCGGAGGCGGGCGCGCCGGCATAGGCCATGGCGGGGGAGGCGCGCTACCTCGTCGGCGTCGATCTGGGCACGGTGAACTCCGCGCTCGCCGCGGTGGATCTCGCGCGCGAGGGCGATCTCGCCGCCGCGGTCGAGCACTTCCCCATCGCGCAGCTCGTGGCGCCCGGCGAGGTGCGCGAGCGCCGCCTGCTCCCGTCCTGCGCGTACCTGCCCGGCCCGGAGCTCGCCGCGGACGCCATGCGGCTCCCCTGGGGCGACCGGCCCGTGGTGGTCGGGGAGCTCGCGCGCGAGCAGGGGGCGCGCGTCCCCGGCAGGCTCGTGACGTCGGCGAAGAGCTGGCTCGCGAACGCGCGCGCCGATCGGACCGCGCCGCTCCTGCCGTGGGGCGCGCCCGACGGCGTGCCGCGCCTCTCGCCGGTGCAGGCCTCGGCGGCCTACCTCGCGCACCTGCGCGAGGCGTGGGACCACCGCCACCCCGGCGCGCCGCTCGCGGAGCAGGAGCTGGTGCTCGCGGTGCCGGCCTCCTTCGACGAGGTCGCGCGCGAGCTCACCCTCGCCGCCGCGCGCGAGGCGGGGCTCGGGCGGGTGACGCTCATCGAGGAGCCCTCGGCGGCGTTCCACGACTGGGCGAGCCGGCACCGGGCCGCGCTCGCCGCGGCGGGCGCGGGCGAGATCGCCGAGGACGTCCGGCCCATCGCGCGGGGCGGGATGGTCCTCGTCGTGGACGTGGGCGGCGGCACCACCGACCTCACCCTCGTGCGCGTCGAGCTGCGCGAGGGACGGCCGGCCTTCACGCGGCTCGCGGTGGGCGACCACCTCCTGCTCGGCGGCGACAACGTCGATCTGGCCCTGGCCCGGGCGGTCGAGGCCCGCCTCGGTGAGCGGCTCGACGCGAGCCGGTTCGCGTCGCTCGTGCTCGCCTGCCGCCTCGCGAAGGAGCGGCTCATGGAGGAGGGCGGGCCGGCGCGGCTCCCGGTGGCGGTGGTAGGGCGGGGGAGCCGGCTCGTCGCGAGCGCGCTCTCGGCGGAGGTGACGCGCGAGGAGGTGCGGCAGGTCTTCCTCGACGGCTTCCTGCCGGCGACGGCGGCGGACGAGCGGCCGCGGCGCGCCCCGCGCACGGCGGGCCTCGCCGAGCTCGGCCTGCCCTACGAGCCCGATCCCGCCATCCCCCGGCACGTCGCCGCGTTCCTGGCCACTCACGCCTCCGAGGCGGGCGCGCGGGGCGGCCTCGCGCGGCCGGACGCGATCCTCGTGAACGGCGGGGTGTTCACGCCGCGCGAGGTGCGGGACCGGCTCGCCGGGATCGTCTCGTCGTGGTTCCCGCAGGCGCCGCCCGTGCCGGTGCTGGCGAGCCCCGCGCTGGACCTCGCCGTGGCGCGCGGCGCTGCGTACGCGGCCCTCGTCCGGCGCGGCATCGGGTTCCGGATCGGCGGCGGCAGCCCGCGCGCGTTCTACGTGGGGATCGCCGCGCCCGAGGGAGCGCGCGCGCTCTGCGTCGTGCCGCGCCACCTCGAGGAGGGGACGCGCGTCTCCGTCCCGCGCCCGTTCGCGCTCGCCCTCGGGCGGCCGGTGCGCTTCCCGCTGTTCGCCTCGGCGCGGGCGCGCGTCGAGCGGCCCGGGGACGTGGTGGAGGTGAGCGACGACCTCGTGCCGCTCCCACCGGTCGAGGCGGTGCTCCGCGCCGAGGGCGCGCCGGCGGGCGAGGTGCCGGTGCGGCTCGAGGCGGCCCTCACCGAGATCGGAACGCTCGAGCTCTGGTGCGCGGCCACCGACCGCGAGGCGCGCTGGAAGCTCGAGTTCTCGCTGCGGGGCCGGCAGGCCGATGGGGAGCGGCGCGCCGACGGCGCGCGGGAGGGACGCGGGGAGGTGGGCCAGGCGCCCCGGAAGCTCGAGGAGGCGCGGGCGCAGGTCGAGCTCTTCTACGGAAGGAAGGCGCCGGTCGAGCGGAAGGAGGTGAAGGGGCTGCTCCGCGCCCTGGAGAAGCTGCTGGGGCCGCGCGAGGGCTGGTCCACCCCGCTCGTGCGCGAGCTGTGGGCGGCGCTGCACGCCGGGCGCGCGCGGAGGCGGCGGAGCGCCGACCACGAGCGGGTCTGGCTCCAGCTCACCGGCTACTGCCTGCGCCCCGGGTTCGGCGCCCCGCTCGACGCGTGGCGCGCGGCCGAGACCTGGGCGGTCTTCGGCGAGGGGCTCCAGTACCAGGCCGACCCGCGCGCCTGGGCGGCGTGGTGGGTGATGTGGCGCCGCATCGCCGGCGGCCTCGATCCCGCCGCGCAGGGGAGGCTCTTCGAGTCCCTCGCGCCGTTCCTCCGCCCGCGCGATCCGCGCAAGCCGCCGCCCAGGGTGCCCGGCGTGAAGCCGGAGGCGGTCGACGAGATGGTCCGCCTCGCGGGCGCGCTCGAGCGCGTCGAGCCGGCCCGCAAGGTCGAGGCGGGAGCGTGGCTCCTCGCGCGGCTCGCGGACGAGGGGCCCGCCCCGCACCTCCTGTGGTCCCTCGGCCGGCTGGGCGCCCGCGTGCCGTTCCACGCGAGCGCGCACCTCGCGGTGCCCGCCGCGACCGCGGAGGACTGGATCGCGCGGCTCCTCGCGCTGCCGGTCTCGCGGCGAGAGCTGGTCTTCCCGCTCGCCCAGCTCGCCCGCCGCAGCGGCGACCGCGTGCGAGACGTGGCGGACGACGTCCGCGCGCGGGTGATCTCCGCGCTCGCGGAGGGCGGCGCCCCCGCGGAGACGGTGCGCGCCGTGCGGGAGGTGGCCGAGGCGAGCGCGGAGGAGGAGCAGCGCATCTTCGGCGAGAGCCTGCCGGCGGGGCTGCGGCTCGTCGAGGAGGAGCCCGCCGCATAGAGGCCGCACCATCCGGCGCGGGGACTCGAGCGCCGGGTGAACGTCCGCCCGCTCGCCCCCTCTCCGGGGCGAGCGCAGCCTGGCGGCCAGGCCTTACCTTCTGGACGACCGCCGCCGCTCCGGCGGACCGAGATGCCCCGGCTCCTCATCGTCTCGAATCGCCTGCCCGTGACCGTCAAGGCCGAGGGCGGTGCACCGTCCGTCACCCCGAGCACGGGCGGCCTCGCGACCGGCATGAGCGGGCCGCACGAGCGGCTCGGAGGTCTCTGGATCGGCTGGCCCGGGGAGCTCGGGGGGGTGTCCGGCGTCGGGCGGGCGGAGCTCGAGCGGAGGCTGGCCGAGCTCCGGCTCGCGGCGGTGCCGCTCTCCGCGGAGGAGATCGCGCGCTACTACGAGGGCTACTCGAACGCCGTCCTGTGGCCGCTCTTCCACTACTCCGCCGCGCGCCTCCCGCAGGAGGTGCGGGACTTCGACGTCTACGAGGCGGTGAACGCGCGCTTCGCGGACGCCGTCGCCGAGCGGTACGAGCCGGGCGACCTCGTCTGGGTCCACGACTACCAGCTCATGCTCGTGCCGGAGCTGCTGCGCGAGCGGATCCCCGACGCGCGCATCGGCTTCTTCCTCCACATCCCGTTCCCGTCCTCGGAGATCTTCCGCATCCTCCCGCAGCGCGAGCGGATCCTCGAGGGCCTGCTCGGCGCCGACCTCGTGGGCTTCCACACCGCCACGTACGTGCGCCACTTCGCGTCCTCGGTGCTCCGGCTGCTGGGCGCCTGGACCGAGGTGGACCGGATCGCCTGGCGCCACCGGGAGGTGCGGCTCGGGGTGTTCCCCATGGGCGTGGACGCGGCGCAGCTCGGCAAGCTCGCCGAGACGCCCGAGGTCCGCGCCGTGGCGCACGCGCACCGGGTCCCCGGCGAGCAGCTCCTCGTGGGCGTGGACCGGCTCGACTACTCGAAGGGCATTCCCCGGCGCCTGCTGGCGTTCGAGGCGCTGCTGCGCACGCACCCGGAGCTGCGGGAGCGCGTGCGGCTCGTGCAGGTCGCGGTCCCCTCTCGCGAGAACGTCGAGGCGTACCGCGAGTACCGCGACGAGGTGGACGCGCTCGTGGGCCGCCTCCACGGGGAGTTCGCGACGCCCGCGTGGTCGCCGATCCACTACCTGTACCGCGGCCTGTCGCAGGCGGAGATCGTGGCCCTCTACCGCGCCGCGGACGCGGTGCTCGTCACCCCGCTCCGCGACGGCATGAACCTCGTCGCGAAGGAGTTCGTCGCCTCCCGTCCGGACGGCGACGGCGTCCTCGTGCTCTCGGAGTTCGCCGGCGCGGCCGCGGAGCTCGCCGAGGCGCTCGTGGTGAACCCCTACGACGTGCAGCGGACGGCGGCGACGCTGCACCGCGCCCTCACGATGGCGGAGGAGGAGCGCCGGACGCGCATGTCCATCCTGCGCGGGCGGGTGCTCGGCTACGACGTGCACGGATGGGCGCGGGCCTTCATCGGGCGGCTCGAGCAGATCCGCCGGCAGCCGGAGGAGCCCGGCCCGACGCCGCCGCAGACGCTGCGCGCGGCGGTCGAGCGCGCCCGGGCGGCCCAGCGGCTCGCGCTGCTGCTCGACTACGACGGCACCCTCGTGCCGTTCGCGCCGACGCCCGAGCTCGCGGGGCCGGATCCCAGGCTGCTCGACCTCCTGCGGCGGCTGGCCGCGCGCCCGCGGACGCAGGTGGACGTGGTGAGCGGCCGCTCGCGCGGGACCCTGGAGCGGTGGCTCGGAGCGCTCCCGATCGGCCTCCACGCGGAGCACGGCTTCTGGTCGCGCGCGCCGGGCGGGCTCTGGGTCGGCGCCGAGGTGCCGGTCGCCGGCTGGCGCGAGCCGGTGCTCGCCATCCTGCGCGAGTTCGCCGAGCGCACGCCCGGCTCGGTCGTCGAGGAGAAGACCGCGGGCGTCGCCTGGCACTACCGCAGCGCCGACCCCGAGTACGGCGCCGCGCAGGCGAAGGAGCTCACGCTCCACCTGCAGACGCTCCTCTCCAACGTGCCGGTCGAGATCCTCCCCGGCGCGATGGTGATCGAGGTCCGGCCGCACGGGATCCACAAGGGGCGCGTGGTCGCCACGGCGCTCGCCCGCGCCGGTGAGGGCGTGCTCGCCGTCGCCCTGGGAGACGATCGAACGGACGAGGATCTCTTCGCGGCGCTGCCGACGGGGAGCATCGCCGTCCACGTCGGCTCCGCGTGGAGCCGCGCGCCGCTGCGGATCCCCGACGTGCGGGCGGCGCGGGCGTTCCTCGAGGAGATCGCGGACGCCAGGTGAGGGCGGCGCGGGTATGATGACCGGGCATGCTCCGCGTCAGCTGGCCGCTCGCCCTGCTCCTCGCCGCCGTGATCGCCATCGTCGCGCGGAAGCCGCGGCTGTTCGTGCCGGTGGCGATCGTGTTCGTGGTCTGGTTCCTCGTGCAGTCCGCCTCCGCCCGCCGCACGCGGGCCCGGCGGCGCTGACGCGTTGCGCCCTTCGACCGGGGACGCCACGTTGAAGGCGTGGCGACGATGGACGTACGGCCCGTGGGGGACGCGACGGACCCGGGCAGAGCTGGGACGATCCCGGCGCGGCGGCCGCCAGGCCGCGGCTCCCTCCCGCGTCGTGCCGCGGCCGTCCTCGAGCGCGCCAGCCGTCGCACCGTGCGGCGCGCGCGGCGGCTCGCGTGCGTGCCCGCCGTGCAGGTGGCCGCGCGGGTCGGGTTCCTGGGCAAGACGGTGCTGTACGGGGTCGTCGGCGCGCTGGCCCTCCAGACCGCGCTCGGCCTCCGCGGCGGGCGCACCATCGACGTGAAGGAGGCGCTCCTGGTCCTCGACGTGGGCGCCGCGGGCCGCGCCACCACGGTGCTCGTGGGTGCGGCGATCGCGATCCTCGGGGGCTGGTTCGTCCTGGACGGGCTGGCGAACCCGCTCCGCGCGCGGGCGGGGCGGCTGCAGGCGATCTCCCGCGTCGGGCAGGCGATCGGCGGCGCCGGCTACGTCGCGCTCGGCGCGCTCGGCATCCGGCTCGCCCTGGGGGAGGGCATCGGCCCGAGCGGCGATCAGCTCGCGCGCGGCTTCGCGGCGCGGGTGCTCGAGCAGCCCACCGGACCGCTCGCCATGGGCGTGATCGGCGTCGGCGCCATCGTGATCGGCGTGCGTCAGGCGCGCCTCGGGGTGACGCACGCCTCCCTCGAAACCCTCGACCTCGAGCGGTTCTCCGCGGGCTTCCGCCAGCGCGTCGCCGCGGTGGCCGCGCTGGGCTTCGGCACCCAGGGCGCGATCTTCGCGCTGGTGGGGGCGTTCCTCGTCCAGGCCGCGTTCGAGCGGCAGCCGCTGGAGGCGACCGGAACGGGAGGCGCGCTCGCGGCGCTGGCCCGGAAGCCGTACGGCACGACGCTCCTCCTCTCCGCGGCGATCGGCCTGCTCGCCTACGCGCTGTACGCGGGCCTCGAGGGGGCGCTCAAGCGCATGCCGCAGCGCGAGGGGAAGTCCAGGCGGGCGGCCGCCGCCTGACGCGCGGCGCAAGGCGACCGGCAGCGCCGGATGCACATCGTTGGATGGAGCGGGCTACAGGCTACGGCCTCAGGCTACGGGTACAGCTTCTCCCGAAGCCCGGCCTGAAGCCTGACGCCCGCGACGACGGGGGTGCGCGGTGCGGCTGCCAGGGAAGGGGATGAGCTGGAAGGAGTTCGGCAAGGGGCTCAAGGAGGAGCTGTCGAAGGACCAGGTCACGGACATCGCCGCCACGGTGACGTACTACGGCGTCCTCAGCCTGTTCCCGTTCGTGCTCTTCCTCGTGGCGCTCGCGAGCGTCGTGATCGAGCCGTCCGACGCCGAGCGCATGGTCGAGGAGCTCGGCCAGGTGGCGCCCGGGGCGGTCACGCAGATCATCGGCGACCGCATCCGCCAGCTCGGGGCGGAGCAGAACGTGAGCCTGCTCGGGTTCGGGGCCGTGGCGGCCCTCTGGGCAGCGTCGGGCGGCGTCACCGCCGTCATGCGCGCGCTCAACACCGCCTACGACGTGAAGGAAGGGCGGCCGTTCTGGAAGGTGCGAGGCATCGCGATCCTCATGACGCTGCTGGCCGGTGCCCTCGGGCTGATCGCGGCGCTCGTCGCCATCGCCGCTGCTCCGCTGGCGGAGGCCATCGGCGGGCCGCTCGGGACCGCCATCACCTGGCTGCGACTCCCCGTCGCCGGCCTCGTCATGATGCTGCTCTGGGCGCTCGTCTACTACGTCCTCCCCGACGTCGAGCAGCGCTTCCGCTTCATCACGCCGGGCTCGGTGTTCGGGGTCCTGGTGTGGGTGCTCGCGTCGTGGGGCTTCTCCAGGTACGTCACGAGCTTCGGGAGCTACGACAAGACCTACGGGTCGCTCGCGGGCGTGATCGTCCTGCTCCTGTGGATGTGGATCACCTCGCTCGTGCTGCTCGTCGGCGCCGAGGTGAACGCGTTCATCGAGCACCGGTCCGTCGAGGGCAAGCGGCAGGGGGCCAAGCGGAAGTCCGACGTCGGCCTGGCGCCCGCCGCGGCGATCCCCGGCAAGGAGCCGGTCCCGACCGGCGCCGCGCCCGAGGCAGCGGCGGTGGCGGGCACCGCCCCGACCGCGGAGGCGGCCCTCGCGCGCGCCGGCGTGAGCGGCGCCCCGCGCGGGCGGGCGCCAGCGGGGCGTCAGGACCGGCCGCGGCTGCGCGGCGTCATGGCGATCGCGACCGGCTTCATGGCCGGCGTGCTGGTGGCGCGGCGATCGTACTGACGGCGAGCGGCGCGCCGTCGCCCGGCAGGTCTCCTCCCGCGGGACGTGCGCCGCCGGCGCCGTCCGCGTACGATCCGCACGTGGCCAAGGCCCGGCTCCGTCTCGGCGTCTCCTCCTGCCTGCTCGGACGGAACGTCCGCTACGACGGGCAGCACAAGCGCGACCCCTTCCTGGTGGAGGTGCTCGGCGACTTCGTGGAGTGGGTGCCGGTCTGCCCGGAGCTGGAGGTCGGGATGGGCGTGCCCCGCGAGCCGATCCGCCTCGTCGGGCCCTCCCGGTCCCCGCGGCTCGTCGCCGAGCGCAGCGGGGCCGATCACACCGAGGCGATGCGGCGCTACGCCGAGGCGCGCGTGGCGGAGCTCGAGGGGCTCGAGCTCTCGGGGTACGTGACGAAGAAGGACTCGCCCTCGTGCGGCATGGCGCGCGTCCGGGTCTATCCACAGAAGGGCGGACCGCCCCGGCGCGACGGCGTCGGCGCGTTCGCGCGCGTGCTCCTCGAGGCGATGCCGCTGCTGCCGGTGGAGGAGGAGGGGCGCCTCGCCGATCCGGCGCTGCGGGAGAGCTTCATCGAGCGGATCTTCGCCTACGCGCGCTGGAAGGCCGCGGTCGCGGCGGGGATGCGCCGCGGCGACCTCGTGGCGTTCCACGCGGCGCACAAGCTCGCGCTCCTCGCCCACAGCCCCTCGGCGTACCGGCGGCTCGGCGCGCTCGTCGCGTCGATGAAGAAGGGCTCCATCGCGCCGGTGGTCGACGCGTACGGACGCGGCTTCATGGAGGCGCTGCGCGTGCCGGCGACGCGCGGGCGGCACACCAACGTGCTGCAGCACATGCTCGGCTACTTCCGCGACGCCCTCCCGCGCGACGACCGCAAGGAGCTGGAGGAGGTCGTCCGCGACTACGGGCGCGGGCTCGTTCCGCTCGTCGTGCCGCAGACGCTGTTCCGCCACCACGTCCGACGGGAGGGCGTCGCGTACCTCGCCGCGCAGACCTACCTCGATCCGGATCCCAAGGAGCTCATGCTGCGGAACCGCGTGTGATCGTGAGCCGTGCCGTGGGCCTCGAGGAGCGCATCCGCGCCGCGAACGACGCGCCGGTGAGGCGCGAGCGCGCGTACGTGCTGTACTGGATGACCGCCGCGCGCCGCGTCCGCTTCAACCCGGCGCTGGAGCGGGCGATCGCGCTCGCCCGCGAGCTGGAGAGGCCCGTCGCGATCCTGGAGGCGCTCCGCGTCGGCGACCCCTACGCGAGCGACCGGCTGCACGCCTTCGTCCTGCAGGGAATGGCCGAGAACGCGCGCCGCCTCGCGGGGCGCGTGCTCCACCACCCCTACGTCGAGCGCGCGCCCGGGGAGGGCGAGGGGCTCCTCGAGGCGCTGGCCGCGCGCGCGTGCGCGGTGGTGACGGACGACCTCCCGACGTTCTTCCTCCCTCGCCAGTGCGCGGCGGCCGCGGCGCAGGTGGACGTCCGGGTCGAGGCGGTGGACGGGAGCTGCGTCGTGCCGTTCCGCCTCGCCGGGAAGGACTTCCCGACCGCCCACGCCTACCGCCGCCACCTCCAGCGACTCCTGCCGGCGTGGCTCGACCGGCTCCCGTCCGCGGATCCCCTCGCGCGCGCCGCGCTGCCGCCGCCGCCGGCGCTGTCGCGCGGCATCGCGCAGCGCTGGCCCGCGGTGACCCCCGACGCGCTCGCGCGACCCGCGCGCCTCACCGCGTCGCTCCCCATCGATCACGGCGTGCCGCCCGCACCGCTCCGCGGCGGCGCCCGCGCCGCCGGGGTGAGGCTGGCGCGCTGGCTGGAGCAGGGGCTGCCCCGCTACGCGGACGCGCGCAGCGATCCGGACGAGGAGGGGGTCGCGAGCGGGCTGTCGCCCTGGCTGCACTTCGGCCACGTCTCCTCGTTCGAGGTGGTGCGGGCGGTGCTGCGCCGCGAGGGCTGGACGCCGGCGCTCCTCTCGCCCGGCGTCACCGGGGCGCGCTCCGGGTGGTGGGGCGTCTCGGCGGCGGCGGAGGCGTTCCTCGATCAGCTCGTCACCTGGCGCGAGCTCGGCTTCGCGACCTGCGCGCACCGGGCCGATCACCGCGAGTACGGCTCGCTCCCGGCCTGGGCGCGCGCGACGCTCGAGGCCCACGCGGGCGACCCGCGCCCCCACGCGTACGACCGGGACACGCTCGACGCGGCCCGGACGCACGATCCGCTCTGGAACGCGGCGCAGCGGCAGCTGCGCGTCGAGGGCGTCATCCACAACGCGCTCCGGATGCTCTGGGGCAAGAAGATCCTCGAGTGGTCGCCGTCGCCGCGCGCGGCGCTCGAGGCCGCGCTCGAGCTCAACGACCGCTGGGCGCTCGACGGGCGCGACCCGAACTCCGTCTCCGGCGTGTTCTGGTGCCTCGGCCGCTACGACCGTCCGTGGGGGCCCGAGCGGCCGATCTTCGGGACCGTCCGCTACATGTCGAGCCAGAACAGCGCGCGGAAGTGGGCGGTCCGGCGCTACCTCGCTCGCCACGGCCCGGCTTAGCCGTGCGCCACGCGGCGACCCGCCCCAGAGTTCCCGTGATGGGCGCGAGGAGGAGAGCGTCGGGTGCGGCGAGCCGCGCGCAGGCCGCTCGCCCGGTCCTCGTGACCGGCGCCACCGGGTTCGTGGGCCAGGCGCTCGTCCCCGCCCTGCTCGCGCGGGGGCGAGCGGTCCGCGCGACCACGCGTGCGCTCCGGGACGACCTGGACCCGCGCGTCGAGTGGGTGCGGGCGGACGTCACCCGGCCCGCCGAGCTGCCGGCTGCGCTCGAGGGCGTGGACGCCGCCTACTTCCTCGTGCACGGGATGGCGAGCGGGCGTGAGGACTACGCGGACGACGAGCGGCGCGCGGCGGCCTTCTTCGCCCGCGAGGCCGGGATCGCGGGCGTTCGCCGGATCGTCTATCTCGGCGGCGTGGCGCCGCGCGGACGCCCCTCGAAGCACCTCGCGAGCCGGCTCGCGGTGGGGGAGGTGCTTCGCGCCGGACGCGTCCCCACGCTCGAGCTCCGCGCCTCGATGATCGTGGGTCCGGGGAGCGCCTCCTGGCGCATCGTGCGCGATCTCGCCATGCGGCTCCCGGCCATGGTGCTGCCGGCGTGGGCGCGGTCGCGCTCCTGCCCGATCGCGATCGAGGACGTGGTGGCGGCGCTCGTCGCCGCGCTCGACGTGCCGCTGCCGGAGAGCGCCTGGTACGACGTCCCCGGGCCCGAGGTGCTGTCCGTGCGCGACATCCTGGAGCGCGTCGCGGCGCTGCGCGGCCGGGCGCTACCGGCCGTCGAGGCGCCGCTCCCGCACCCGCGCATCTCCGCCCTCTGGCTCAAGCTCGTCTCGGATGCGCCGTGGCAGGTCGTGCGGGAGCTCGTGCAGGGGCTCTCGCACGATCTCCTGCCACGCGACGACCGCTACTGGGCGCTCACCGGGCTGCCACCGCGAACGCGGTTCGAGGAGGCCGCCCGGCGCGCCCTCGCGGAGGACGAGGGGCGGCGCCCCGGCGGCGTGCGCGGGTGGGTGCTGTCCGCCGAGGAGCTCCTCGTGGACCGGCTCGCGCCGCGGCAGCAGGAGACCGTCCGGCCCACCACCCCTCCCACCCCGCACCCGCGCCGGGGCTGACGCGATGCAACCCGGCGGCTCACCCCCCCACGTCGCCGTGCTCGCCGCCGAGATGCTCCGGGCGCGCAGGGAGGAGATCCTGTCCGCCTGGGAAGCGGCGGTCCGCGGGCTCCCGGGTTCGCGCGAGCTCTCCCGCGCCGCGCTGCGGGACGACGTCCCCGCGCTCCTGGATCGGGTGGCCGCGGAGCTCGCCGGCGGCGGGACGGCGGGGGATCCCGGCGCGCACGGGCGCCACCGGGCGGCGCAGGGCGTGGAGGTCGAGACCGTGATCTCGGAGCTGTCCGCGCTCCGCGGCTGCGTCGTGCGCGCGTGGGCGGACGCCTCCGTCCTCACCGTGGACGCGCTCGCCGCGCTCGAGCGGGCGCTGCACGACGCGGTCGCGGCGGCGGCGCGGGCCGCGGCCGACGCGCGCGAGCGCTTCTTCTCCGCCCGCGCGCGGGAGCTCGCGCTCCTCGCGCGCGTCAGCGACGAGCTCGCGGCCCGCCCCGAGCTCACCGCCCAGCTCGACCGCGCGGCGGAGCTCGCGGTGCCCGACTTCGCCGACTGGTCCGCCATCGTGCTGCTCGAGCCCGGGGGGAAGCTGAGGCGCATCGCGGTCCACACCGCCGACCCCGAACGGCGCGCGCTCGCCCGCGAGGTGCTGGAGCGGTATCCCATCGACCTCCAGGCCCAGCGCGGGCTCGGGCGCGTGCTGCGCGAGGGAGAGACGCTGCTCGTCGAGGACGCCGACTGCCGGTTCCCCGAGCTCGTCGGCGGCACCGCGGAGGGGCGGGCGCTCCTCGAGCGGCTCGCCATCCGTTCCTACCTCGCGGTCCCGCTGCGCGGTCCGGCGGGCGTCATCGGCGCCTTCGCGTTCGGGATGTCCACCTCCGGCCGGTGCTTCGACGAGCGCTCGGTGCCGATCGCGGTCGAGCTGGCCCGGCGCGCGGCCCTCGCGATCGAGAACGCCCGTCTCCTCGAGGCGGCCCGGCGCGAGGCGCGCGCGCGCGAGCAGCTCCTCGCCGTGGTCTCGCACGATCTCCGGACGCCGCTCTCCGCGATCCGCATGGGCGCGCACCGCCTCCGGGCGTCCGCCGCCAGCGCGGTGCCGGAGGCCCTCGGCGCCATCGCGGACGTCATCCAGCGGTCGGCCGGACGCATGGAGCGGCTCATCGGCGACCTGCTCGACGTCGCGGCGGTGCAGGCCGGACGCCTCACGGTGGACCCGTCGCCCCGCCGCCCCGGAGAGCTCGTGCGAGAGGCGGTCGAGTCCATGCAGAGCCTCGTCCGCGGCCACGGGGTGGAGCTGGACGTCGACGCGGCCCCCGATCTCCCGCTCGTTCTCGCCGACCACGACCGGATCCTCCAGGTGCTCGGGAACCTCGTCTCGAACGCCGTGAAGGTGACGGAGGCGGGGGGCCGGATCGGCGTGCGCGCCGAACCCCGCGCGGCGGCGGTCCGGTTCGCCGTCTCGGACACGGGGCCGGGCATCGCTCCGGACGAGCTGGAGCGGATCTTCGAGCCGTACCGCCGTGGCGCGGGGGCGACCTACAGCGGCACCGGCCTCGGGCTCGCCATCGCGCGCGGGATCGTGGAGGCGCACGGCGGTCGCATCGGGGTCGAGAGCGCCGTAGGAGCGGGGAGCACCTTCTGGTTCACCTTGCCCGTCGCGTGACCCGCCGCGGTGTTCACACGGGGGGTGCGAGGGAGGCCACGAGCACGCTCCAGGCCGCATGGCTCACGAGGGCGGGCACCAGGCTCCCGCGCCACGCGGTGAGCGCGCCCCAGACCGCGTAGGTGGGGAGGGTGGCGAGCGCGAGGAACGGCTCGCCGCTCGCGAGCGCGACGACCGCCGCGAGGACGGTCGCGAGGGCCACCGCGCCCGGCGCGCCGAGGCGCCCCTCGAGCCTGGGCTGCACCACGCCGCGCCAGAAGAGCTCCTCCGCGGGAGCGATGAGGAGGGCGAGCGCGAGCGCCGGGAAGAGCGCGCGCGTCTCGAACCGGACGTACATCTCGACGAGGGGCCGGCAGAGCGCCTCGGAGAGGCCGCCGCACGTCGCCCAGAGGAACGCGCGGGTGAGGCCGTACAGCGCGCCGCCCGTGCCGAGGCCCAGGGCGACGTCCGCGACGGTGGGCCGCAGGCGCGCGAGGAGTCCCGGCGGGGCGGCGGTCGCCGAGAGGGCGATCCAGGCGGCGCTGAACACCGCCGCGAGGAGAAAGAAGTCGGGCGGGCTCCACGCCACGAGCCCCGACCAGAGCGCCATCGCGCCCGCCGCGGCCGCCACGTACCGGGGGCGCGGCGACCTCGCTCGCTCCGTGCTATGGGACACGTTCGACATTACCGCCGAACCGAGACGCGCGGAAAGGAAGGGATCTCGTGGCCACGATGACGTCCGTGAACCCCGCCACCGGGGAGGTCCTCGCCCGCTTCGAAGAGCTCACCGACGCCGAGCTGGAGGCGCGCCTGGCCCGCGCGGCCGAGACGTTCGCCGCGTGGCGGCGCCGGCCCTTCGCGGAGCGCGCGGCGCTCATGACCCGCGCCGCCGAGGTGCTCGACCGCCGGAAGGAGCACTGGGGGCGCACCATGACGGCCGAGATGGGGAAGACCTTCCGGTCGGCCGTGGGCGAGGCGGAGAAGTGCGCGTGGGTCTGCCGCTACTACGCGGAGAACGCGGAGCGCTTCCTCGCGGACGAGGAGGTGAAGGCCTCCGCGACCCGCTCGTTCGTGCGCTACCTGCCCATCGGGCCGGTGCTCGCGGTGATGCCGTGGAACTTCCCCTTCTGGCAGGTGTTCCGCTTCGCCGCGCCGGCGCTCATGGCCGGCAACGTCGGGCTCCTGAAGCACGCCTCGAACGTGCCGCAGTGCGCCCTCGCGATCGAGGAGGTCTTCCGCGAGGCCGGCTTCCCGGAGGGCGCCTTCCAGACGCTGCTCGTCGGCTCCTCGCGCGTCGCGCGCGTCCTGGAGGACGACCGCGTCGCGGCCGCGACGCTCACCGGCAGCGAGGCGGCGGGCGCCGCGGTGGCCTCCACCGCGGGGCGGGTCATCAAGAAGACCGTGCTCGAGCTCGGGGGCAGCGATCCCTTCGTGGTGATGCCGAGCGCCAACCTCGAGCAGGCGGTCGCGACCGCCGTGACGGCGCGGACGATCAACAACGGCCAGTCCTGCATCGCCGCGAAGCGCTTCATCGTCCACGAGGCGATCTACGACCGCTTCCAGCAGGCGTTCGTCGAGCGGATGGCGGCGCTCGAGGTGGGCGATCCGATGGATCCGGCGACGGACGTCGGCCCCCTCTCGAGCATGGCCGAGCGCGACAAGCTCGTCGCGCAGGTGGCCGCCGCGGTGAAGGCCGGCGCGCGCGTGCTCGTCGGCGGCGCGCCGCTCGCGCGCAAGGGTGCCTACTATCCTCCGACCGTCATCAGGGACATCCCGCCCTCGTCGCCCGCCTACCGCGACGAGATCTTCGGCCCGGTCGCGGCGCTGTACCGCGTGGGGAGCGTGGACGAGGCGATCGCGGTCGCGAACGACGTCCCGTTCGGCCTGGGCTCGAGCGTGTGGACGAACGACGCCGAGGAGCGGCGCCGCTTCGTGGACGAGCTCGCCGCGGGCGCGACGTTCGTGAACGCGATGGTCGCCTCCGATCCGCGCCTCCCGTTCGGCGGCGTGAAGCGCTCCGGCTACGGCCGCGAGCTCGCGCGCGACGGCATCCGCGAGTTCGTGAACGTGAAGACCGTGGTGGTGCAGGAGGACCCCGCGCACCCGGTGTCGAGCGGCGCGGCGATGGAGTAGGGGACCTCAGCCGGTCGCCTCGCTCGGGACGAGCGGCCTGAGCGGTCGAGCTCGCCGGAGGCCGGATCCCGCGCAGCCCCTCGCGCCTCCGCTCGCCCCGAGCCCGTCGAAGGGCGGGGCGAGCCCGGCGCTCACGAATCGGCCCCGTCCGCGGCGGTCCCCGCGAGCAGCGCGAGCTCCTCCGGGCCGGGCTCCTCCGCGGCGAGGAGATCGACGCCGTGCCGCGCGAGGCGGCGCGCGGCGGCGAGCGCGCGGGGGCCGCGGCCCCGGTCGAGGCACCACTGCGCGTGCGAGATCAGGAGGGCGAGCTCGAGCGCGCGCCCGAGGGTGAGCGCCAGGCGCCGCGCGCCCGCCTCGCGCGCCGGGCCGCCCGTCTCGGCGAGCCACGCGCGCGCTCGCTCGAGGGCGCCTCGCGCCGCCTCGATCGCCGGCCGGAGCGAGGGCTCGCGGGCGTCGCCGAGGTGGCGGCGGATCTCGGCCGCGAGCGCCTCGGCCGTACCCTCCCCGGCGAGCGCCCGCAGGACGTCGAGGGCGAGCACGTTGGTCGTGCCCTCCCAGATCGGCAGCACCTGCGCGTCGCGGAGCAGCCGCGGGAGGCCGGTGTCCTCGACGTAGCCGGCACCGCCGAAGCACTCGAGCGCCTCGGAGGCGACCGCCACGGCCTGCTTGCCCGTGGTGAGCTTCGCGAGCGGCGTCACGGCACGCAGCGCGAGCCGCTCCGCGTCGCTCGCCTCGCCGCACTCGGCGCGGCCGAGGAGGGCCGCCGCCCGGAACGCCAGCAGGAACGCCCCCTCGCGCTCCGCCTCGAGCCCGGCGAGCGTGTCCGCGTGGAGGGGCTTCCGCGCGAGGGGCGCGCCGAACGCCGCGCGGCGGCGCGCGTAATCGCGCGCGAGCGCGAGCGCGCGCTGCATCCCGGCGGCGGCCACGACGGAGTTCCAGGTGCGCGTCACGGTCAGCATCGGCGCGACGGCGCGGACGCCGTCGGCGAGCCCCGAGACCGGCAGCGCGAGGGCGCCGTCGAGGGTCAGCTCCGCCGTCGGGAGCTTGCGGGTGCCGAGCTTCTCCTTGAGCCGGTTCACGAGCACGCCGTTCGTGGAGCCGTCCTCGTCGCGCGTCTCGAGGTAGAAGAGCGCGAGCCCGCGCGAGCCGGCGGGCGCGCCGTCCGGCCTCGCCAGCGCGAGCGCCATCTCCGCGGTGGTCGCCGACGAGAACCACTTCGTCCCGTGGAGCCGCCACGCCTCGCCGTCGCGCCGGGCGACGGTCTCGGTGCCGGAGACGTCCGAGCCGCCGGTCCGCTCCGTCATCCACTGGCCGCTCGTCCACATGCGCGCGGGGTCGCGCGAGGTGAGGCGCGGCAGGGCGCGCGCGACGAGCGCCGCGTTCCCCGCGTCGAGGAGCGTCCGCGCGGCGCCGTCGGTCATCGCGAGCGGGCAGGCGTACACGTCGAGCGAAGGCTCGAGCACGTACACGAGCGCGAGCTGGTGCACGCGCGACGCGCCCCCGTGGCGCCGCTCGTACGCGGCGGCCACGAGTCCGTGCCGCGCCGCCAGCGCGGCGGCCTCGCGCCAGAGCGGCGTGAGCTCGACGCGGTCCACCCGGCGGCCCCAGGCGTCGAAGGGCTCGAGCCTCGGCTCCAGGTGGCGCTCCGCGGCCTGCTGCGCGAACAGCCGTCCCGCCGCGAGCTCACCGAGGTGCTCGAGCTCCGGCTCGGCCTCCGGCAGCGTCCCGGACAGTGCCCGGGCGAGGTGCTCGCGGAGGAGCGGGTCCGACAGGTAGGCGTTGGCGAGCCTGGGCGGGTCCTGGAAGAAGGCCATCGTGAGCGCTCCCTAACCGCCCGGACCCGGGGGCGCGGCACGCGCACGAGGCGCCAGCCCGAACAGGTCGGCTGCGGTCCCTCGAGGCCTGGTAAGTCTTCCTTCCCGTGCCGCCACCCGCCTCCCTGCAGCCGGCCGATCCCCAGGCGCGCCTCGCGCGCTGCGAGCAGCTCCACGCCCTCTCGGACGCGCTGTCCGCCGCCGCGACCATCGAAGAGGTGGCGAACATCGTCCTCGACCGCGGGCTCTCGCTCGTGGGGGCGCGCGCGGTCTCCCTCTTCCTGGAGCGCGAGCCGGGGGTGCTCGCGCTGGTGCGCACCGTCGGCCTGTCCGAGCAGTTCCGCACGCGCCTGCGCACCGTCTCCGCGGAGGATCGGCTGCCGCACGCGGACGCCTTCCGCACCGGGGAGCCGGTGTGGCTGCGGGACCCTGGCGAGATCGCGTCGCGCTACCCCCTCGCGGCGGACCTGGCGAGCGACGAGGGAGATCGGGCCTGGGCGGCGTTGCCGCTCGTGCTGGACCGGCGGCGCGGCGCCATCGGCCTCCGGTTCGCCGACCCCCGGCCGTTCGGGGCGGAGGAACGCGCCTTCATCGAGGCGGTGACGCGCCAGTGCGCGCAGGCGGTCGACCGCGCGCGGCTCTACGACGCGGAGCGCAGGCTCGCCGGGCGCATCGCTCGCCTCCAGCTCGCGACCTCCGAGCTGTCCGCGGCCGTCACGCCGCAGGAGGTCGGGGCGGTCGCGCTGCGCGAGCTGCTCGCGAGCGGGGCGCGCGCGGGCGCAGTGCTCCAGCGGGGCGTCGCCGGCGACCTCGAGCTCGTCGTGGCGCACGGGCTCGACCCGGACGCCCAGCGGCCCCTCGCCCTCGTCGCGGCCGAGCCCGTGGATCTTGGGCGCCGGTGGATCGGGAGCGGCGAGGCGCTCGCCGCGGAGGCGCCGTCGCTCGCGGCCGCGCTCGACCCCGCGGCGGGTCCCTGGGTCGCGGTGCCGATGCGGGTCGAGGGCCGCGACGTGGGCGTCATCGTGCTGGCGCTCGACCTGGAGCAGCCGCTCGGCGACGACGCCCGCGGCGACGCCGTCGCGCTCGCGCAACAGTGCGCGCAGGCGCTCGAGCGCGCCCGCCTCTTCGAGGCGTATCGCCGTCACGGCGAGCGGCTCGCGCGCGTGCAGACTGCGGCGGCGGCCCTCTCCGGCGCGGCGACGCTGCGCGACGTCGCGGAGGTCGCGGCCGGCGCGATGAGCGCCATCGGCGCGTCGGGCGCCGAGCTCCACGCGCTCGATCGCGCCGATCGGCTGATGCTCGTCCCGCGGGAGGCCGGCCCCCGCCCGGCGCGCTCGCTCGACGCCCCGACGCTCGCGGGCGAGGTCGTCCGCACCGGGCGAGCGGTCTGGCTCGCTTCCCGCGCCGAGCTCGAGCTCCGCTTCCCCCACGAGGCGGCCGATCCGGCGCGCGCGAACGAGCACGCCTGGGCCGCCGTGCCGCTGCTCGCGTCGGGCGAGACGCTCGGCGCGCTCACGGTCGCGTTCGCCACGGCGCACCCGATCGGCGAGGACGAGCGCGCCTTCGTGCGCCTCGTGGCGGCGCCGAGCGCCGAGGCCCTCGCGCGGGCGCGGCTCTACGAGGCCGTGGCCGCGAGCCGCGCCGGGGCCGAGTCGGGGGCGGCGGTGCTCGACGCGCTGTTCGACGCCGCGCCGGTGCCGCTCGCGCTCTTCGACCGCGAGATGCGCTTCGCGCGGGTGAACGCGCGGCTCGAGGCGATGAACGGCCTCCCGGCGGCGGCGCACCTCGGCAAGACGCCGGCGGAGGTGCTGCCGGGCCTGCCCGGCGAGCAGCTCGCCGCCAACTTCCGGGCGGTGATGGAGACCGGGCGGGCGATCGAGACCGTGCTGCTCGGGGAGACGCCCGTGGAAGGCGGCACGACGCGACGGCGGCGCGAGAGCTGGTTCCCGGTCCGGGTCGGCGGCGAGATCGTGGGCGTGGGGCTGCTGGTCCGTGAGGAGCCGGGCGGGGGCTGAAATGGGACCCCGCCGGCCGCTGCGTGGTGAGCGACCGGCGGGGAGGAGTCTCAGCCAGCTAGCAGGGGGGACCGGGGGACGCTTCTCGTGCGTCCCCCCGGCAAGACGCCGGGGCGCAGCCCCCGTCTGATCGTTCAGATCAGCCCGTGAGCCACCATCGCCTTCGCGACCTTGATGAAGCCCGCGATGTTCGCGCCGACGACGTAGTTGCCCTTGGCGCCGAACTCCTCGGCGGTCTCGAAGCAGGTCTGGTGGATGTTCTTCATGATGTTCGCGAGCCGCTTCTCCGTGTACTCGAAGGTCCACGAGTCGCGCGACGCGTTCTGCTGCATCTCGAGCGCGGAGGTGGCGACGCCGCCCGCGTTGGCCGCCTTGCCCGGGCCGTAGGCGATGCCGGCCTGGAGGAACACCTGGATGCCCTCGGGCGTGGTGGGCATGTTCGCGCCCTCGCCGACGGCGATGCAGCCGTTCTTCACGAGCAGCGCGGCGTCCTTGCCGTTGATCTCGTTCTGCGTCGCGGACGGCATGGCCACCTGGCAGGGGATCTCCCAGATGTTGCCGCCGTCGACGTAGCGCGCGTGCTTGCGGTACTCGACGTAGTCCCTGATGCGCCGCCGCTCGACCTCCTTGAGCTGCTTCACGAGGTCGAGGTCGATGCCCTTCTCGTCGAAGATGTAGCCGTTCGAGTCGGAGCAGGCGACGGTCTTGCCGCCGAGCTGGTTGATCTTCTCGATCGTGTAGATCGCGACGTTGCCGGAGCCCGACACGACGCAGCGCTTGCCGTCGAACGAGTCCTTGCGGACCTTGAGCATCTCCTCCACGAAGAAGGTGGCGCCGTAGCCCGTCGCCTCGGTGCGCACCAGCGAGCCGCCGTAGTCGAGCCCCTTCCCGGTGAGGACGCCCGCCTCGTACCGCGAGGTGAGCCGCTTGTACTGACCGTACAGGTAGCCGATCTCGCGGCCGCCCACGCCGATGTCACCGGCGGGCACGTCGGTGTGCTCGCCGATGTAGCGCCAGAGCTCGGTCATGAAGCTCTGGCAGAAGCGCATGATCTCGTCGTCCGTCCTGCCCTTCGGGTCGAAGTCCGAGCCGCCCTTGCCGCCGCCGATGGGCAGGCCGGTGAGCGCGTTCTTGAAGATCTGCTCGAACCCCAGGAACTTGATGATCCCGAGGTAGACCGACGGGTGGAAGCGGAGCCCGCCCTTGTACGGGCCGAGCGCGCTGTTGTACTGGACGCGGAACCCGCGGTTGACGTGGAACTCGCCCTTGTCGTCCTGCCAGGGCACGCGGAAGATGATCTGCCGCTCCGGCTCGATGATCCGCTCGATGATCTTGCGCTCGCGGAACTCGGGGTACTTCGCCAGGACCGGCCCGATCGACTCGAGCACCTCCCGCGCGGCCTGGTGGAACTCGGCCTCGCCGGGGTTACGACGCAGCACGTCCTGGTAGATCGACTCCAGCCTCTCGTCCTTCATGACCATTTGACTGCTCCTTCGGGTTTGGGCGCGATCCCTCTGCCCGGAAGCGGAGCAGTCTGCCCGAGCCGCGGGCACGGGTGCCACGGACGCTGCGTCCGGGCGCACCGAGCGTGCGTGCGCAAGGGATGCGTGCTCGCCCGTCCGGGCGGCGCGGGCCGCCAACCGCCGCGGCGTGCCGCGCCAAAGGGGCGGCGCCGCCGCGGGGCGAATCGCTAGAAATGCACCGCGGTTGCGCGCGTGGCCTGCGCGCGGAACTTCTCGCGCCAGTCCGGGCCGGAGATGCGCTCGGCGAGCGCCACCGCGAGGTGCTTCGGCTCGACGCCGAACGCCGCGTTGCGCCCGAGCCCCTGCACGCAGGACGGGCAGTTCGTGAGCATCACCGCGCCGCGCGGGCGGCCGTCCAGCGCCTCGGCGATCGCCTCCCGCTTGCGGTGGAGCATGGCGTCGGTGATGTCCGGCCGCGAGAGCGCCAGGGTGCCCGCCTCGGAGCAGCAGTGCGGCACGGCCTCCACCTTCCCGAACCCGCCGATCCGGGCCAGCACCGCGCGCGCGTCGCCGTCGAGCGAGTCGTGGCAGGGGGCGTGGTACAGCAGCTCCGGCCCAGGGCCCGCCTCGGGTGCAGGCGCCGCCAGCGAGAGGCCGCGCTCGGCCGCGTAGCGCGCCACGTCGACGATGCGGCCGCCGAAGAGCTTCTCGGCCTCCATCGCCTCGAGCCCCTCGCGGCAGGTGCCGCAGGTGACCACGCAGCCGTCGAAGGAGACGTGGCTGAACATGTCGCGGATCTGGCTGAACAGGATGGTGTCGCGGAGCAGCGTGCGCGAGTGCTGCTCGACCTTGGCGTTCACGTGCGCCGGGAACCCGCAGCAGAGGAACGGCGGCGGGATCACCACGCGGGCCCCCACCGACCCGAGCACGTGCAGCGCCGCCATCGACACGTGCGACTGGAGCCGCTCCGAGCCGCAGCCCGGGAAGTAGAAGACCGTCCGCTGCGCCGGCGCGCCCTCGGGGTCGAGCACGAGCACCTGGTCCTGCTCGCAGTGCGGCAGCACGTCGCGCAGGGTCTCGGAAGGCGCCGGCGGCACGGGCGAGCGCAGCACCTGGAGCGCGTACGGGGCGCGCCGCGCGTCCTCGGGCTGGAGCGGGGCGGCGACGGCGCAGGCGGCGCGCTGGAGGGCGCCGCCCAGCCGCACGAGCCCGCCGTGGAAGGCGGCGTTCGCGACGGGCGAGCGGGTGTCGAGGTACGCGAGCGTCGCGCGCGTCGCGACGGTGGTGCGCTTGTAGCCGTAGCTCGCGAGGATCTCGCGCTCCAGCACGGACACCTCGCCGGTGTCGATGTCCACCGGGCAGGGCTTCGCGCACTTGTGGCAGATGGTGCAGTGGTCCGCCACCTCCTCCAGCCAGCGCAGCAGCTCGAACTTGGTCGAGCGCTCCCGCTGCGCGTCGTAGAGCAGCGCCTCGATGAGGGACCCGATGGCGAGGTTCTTGTTGCGCGGGTGGAAGAACATCCCGCGGGCCGGGTGGTAGACGCAGCAGTCCGCCTTGCACTTGCCGCAGCGGACGCAGTGGGCGATGGCCTTCGCGAGCGCCTCGAGCTGCCCGTGCTGGAGGATGCGCGCCTCCAGCTCGAGGAGGTTGAAGGACGGCGTGAACACCTGGTCGAGGACGGCGAGGTCCTCGAGCTTGCCAGGGTTCATGAGGCCGCCGGGATCCACCTCGGCGCGGTGGACGGCGAGCTCCCGCACGCGCGCGGGCTCGAGGTACTTGAGCTTCGTGACCCCGATGCCGTGCTCGCCGGAGACCACGCCGCCGAGCGCGACCACCTTCGCCATGACGGCGTCGATGACCTCCTCGGTGCGGCGCAGCATCGGCCGGTCGTTGGAGAGCACCGGCACGTTCACGTGCACGTTGCCGTCGCCCGCGTGCATGTGGGTCGCGAGCACCACCAGCCGGTCGCGCACCTCGCGGTGGGCGCGGTCGAGCGCGGCGACGAGGCCGGGGTAGCCGCGCACGAGCTGCCCGAGGTCGCGCCGGAGCGCCTCGATCGCCGCCAGCGCCCGGAGCGCCTTCGCGTCGGCCCCGACCAGCGCCTCCCGCGCGGCCGCGCAGCGCGCGAGCGCGGCGGGGATCTTGCGGGCGAGCCACTCCGGGTCGTCCTTGGGCGGCGGGGCGCCGCGCAGGAGGTCCTCGGCGCGGTCCACGAAGCGGCCCTGCGCGTAGCGCTCCTCCTCGACGTTCGTCGCCTCCACGAAGCGCGCGAACTCGGCCAGCGCCTCGAGCGGCAGGACGACGTCCTCGTTCATCTTGAACGCGTTGGTCCTGCGGGCGATGGCGCCGAGCTTCTTGCGGTCCGCCCAGAAGCGCTTCGCCTCGGCCGCGTCGCGCGCCTCGAACAGCTCGGTGTTCGGGTGCTCGTCGAGGATGCGCCGGATCTTGTCCACCCCGCGCGCGGCCTCGTCGGCGGCGTGGCCGACCACGTCCACGAGCAGCACGGCCTTCGGCGTCTCGGGGCGCGGCGCCTTCACCTTGTAGTCGATGGCGCGCACGTACTCGTCGTCGAAGTGCTCGAGCGCGGAGAGCGCCTCCTTGCCGCCGTCCGGGAAGGGGAAGGCGCGCGCGAGCTGGAGGATGACGCGCGAGGCCTCGTCGAAGTCGGGCCCGAAGAACTCCAGGCAGAGCGTCCGCTTCGCCTCGTACTCGGGGTAGAGGACGAACTCCGCGGAGGTGATGACGCCGTCGGTGCCCTCCTTCTGCAGCCCGGGCACGCCGCCCAGCGCCTTGTTGGTGATGTCCTTCCAGAGCCCCTTCTTGCGGATGTCCGCCCCGGTGAGCGCGATGCGCTTCACGAGCGCGCCGTCCTCGTCCACGACGTCGAAGGTGACCGGGTCCTCGGGGAGGATCTTCCGCAGCCGGTGATCCACGCGGCGCACCGTCCAGTGCCGCCCCGAGGGCATCGCCATCCGCCAGGACACCAGGTTGTCGATGCAGGTGCCCCACAGCACGCAGTCCTTGCCGCCCGCGTTCTCGGCGACGTTGCCGCCGATGGTGCACGCCCAGGCGCTCGTGGGATCGGTGGCGAACACCAGCCCGCGCTCCGCCGCGTGCTCCATGGCGCGCTCGGTGACGACGCCCGCCTCGAGCTCGACCACCTTCGCCGCCGCCTCGCGTCCGTCGGCGAGCCGGAAGGTCCGCTCCGACACGCCGCGGATCCGGTTCAGCTTCTCGGTGTTCACCACCACGCAGCCGGGGCGGAGCGGCACGGCGCCGCCGGTCAGGCCGGTGCCGGCGCCGCGCGGGATCGCCTTGAGCCCGAGGCGCGCGATGCCGGCGAGGAGGGGCGCGACCTGCCGCTCGTCGTCCGGCATGACCACCGCGATCGGCAGGTGGAGGCGCCAGTCGGTCGCGTCCGTGGCGTGAGACACGAGCGTGAACGGATCGAAGAGGACGCTGTCCTTGCCGACCACCGCCCCGAGCTCGCGCACCATGCGGCGGCGCAGCTCGGGGGCGCCCTCGACCTCGGCGCGGAACGCGGCGAGCAGCTTCCGCGAGGCGGCGAGCACCTCCCCCACGCGCTCCTCGCCGTTCGAGTTGCGGGAGACGATGCCGAGGTCCTTCTCGATGTTGCGGAAGAAGCGGCGCCGCCGGGGCGCGGAGTCCACGAGCTCCTGGAACAGGAACGGGTTCCGGCGGTGGATGAGGATCTCGCCGAAGAACCGCATGAGCAGGCGCGCGCTGCGCCCGGTCACCCGGCGGGTGCGAAGCTCCTCCAGCTTTCCCCACAGGTCGGGGCCGAGCAGCAGGCTGAGCGCCTGCCGGTCGTCGGCGGAGGTGTAGTTGTAGGGGATCTCCCGAACGGAGGGAGTCGGGGCGAGCGCGGATTCGAGGTTGGGGTGCTGCATGGCGGGAAAGCGCGCAACTGTAGCAGGTTTCCCGCCGCGCGTCGCCCCGTCCCACGCGCGCGGGCTGGCGCGTCGCCCCGCGTTCGGGGGATGCTCGCCGCAGCCTTCGAAGTGGCGTCGCGACCCCGTGAACGTGGAGACCCTCTCGATGCACATCCAGTGGACGAACGCGCTCTCCCTCGGCGTCGGCGACCTCGACGCCCAGCACCAGGAGCTGTTCCGCCGCGCCTCGCGCCTGCTCGACGCGCTCGAGGCCGGCAAGCGCGCCGACGTCGCCGAGCTCATCGAGTACCTGCACGGCTACGCGACCACGCACTTCGGGCTCGAGGAGGCGTGGATGCGGGAGATCGGCTTCCCCGGCTTCCTGCGCCACAAGGCGGAGCACGATCGCTTCGTCTCCGATCTCGCGCTCATCGCGCGCGACCTCGACGCGAACGGGCGCAGCCTCGGCCTCGCCCCGTTCCAGCTCGGGCAGTGGCTCGCCCAGTGGTTGAAGAAGCACATCGGCGGCACCGACGCCGAGCTCGGGCGGTACCTCGCGAAGCGGAGCGCGTAGCCGCCCAGGGCCCTCGCGCCGCCTGCCAGGCGAGGGAGGCGATCCGGGACGGGACCAGCGCAGCCGCCGGCGGCGCCCCTTCGCAACGCCCGCTCGGGTTCGGAGAGGTGTCCACGGCGGGGCTCGAGGCGTCTCGCCCGGAGTGCGAGCGCTGCCCGCGGCCGGACCGGCTCCCTAAGATGAACGCGGCCTGCCGCCGGATGGGCCGAAGGGGGGCTCACATGAGGGCTTTCACCGCGATCCTGCTCGTCGCCGCGCTGGGCGGGTGCACGTCCGTGAAGGTGATGCAGCGGGACGGCTGCTGGATCCGCCGCACGGAGAAGCCCTTCGGGCAGGTGCGGGAGGACGTCGGGCCGTGCGCCCGTACGGCGTCGCCGTGGTCGGACGACAGGCTCACGCGCCTCGTGCAGGAGTGCGTCGCGCGCGAGGACTACCGCTGGCAGATGCGCGCCCTCGCGGCGTGGAACCGCGGCGAACCGCTGCCGGCGGAGCGGAACGCCAACGTGCTCGCGACCTGCACGAGCGAGGCGGCGCGCGCGGGGTTCGCCGAGAACGACGCGCTGAAGAACCAGCTCGACGCGGCGAACGAACGGATCTCCTTCGCGAAGGAGCGGCTCGCCGACGTCGCGAGCGATCGCGACGCGCTGCGCAAGCGCGCCGACGCCGAGCGAGACCGCATGTACGCGAGCCACGAGAAGCTCGCCGAGGCGCTCGGCGAGGCCGCCAAGAAGCCCGCCGCGCCCGCCACGGCCACGGCCACGGCCTCGAGCGACGGCCGGGCGCGGCTGGACACCGAGGAGAAGACGAAGCGCACCGAGGGTGCGCCGCGGGAGACGGCGCCCGTGGCGTTCGTGAACGCCGCCCCGTGGACGCAGCCGGCCGCCGCGTGCGCCCCCGCGCAGCCCGCTCCGGCCGCGCCGGCCGCGACGAAGCGCGCGCGCGCCGCAAAGAAGCCGGTGGTCGCCGCGAAGGCGCCGGAGTGCGAGCCGCCCGCGGTCACGCAGCCCGGTGCCGCGCCGTCCATCGCCGCGCCCGCGACGCCCATCGTGGAGGCGGGGAGCGCCGCCGTCGCCCCGGCCCCTGGGCCGGTGGTGAACGCGGCCGACGAGAAGCCGGCCATGGTCCCCGCGCCAGCGACGGGAGCGGCGAACGGGGAGTGAGGGGGAGGGAAGCGGCGCAGGCATGCCCGCCTCGCGGCCTTCGCCACCGGGTGGACCGCGCACCACCCGGCGACCGCGCCCGTGCGGTGACCTCGCGAGGCTCCGCTCGCCCTGAGCCTGTCGAAGGGCGGGCGGTGCGCTTCCTCGACCGCGACCTGTGATCCGGTCATCCCGGGCGTAGCGACCACGCGTCAGCGGAGGCGCGAAGTCGAGGGACGACCGCAACCGCAAGACCCAGACCCCGACCCCGACCCCGACCCCGAGGTCGACCTCGACCTCGACCCCGACCCCGGCCCCGGCCCCCGACCCCGACCCCGACCCCGACCCCGACCTCGACCCCGACCTCGACCTCGACCTCGACCTCGACCTCGACCTCGACCTCGACCTCGACCTCGACCGTTCACAGATAGTCACTTGCGTCGACGGTGGAGTTCAGGTCGTCCGGACGGCGAAGCCGATTTCTCGCCCCGCCGTCGCGGTGATCCATCGCGCGAGGCGAGGGCGCCAACGTCCGCCCATTCAAGTCACGAACAGTGAACGCGGGGTAGGCAGTAGCTCGCCGTTCTCCCGCGCGGCGGTCCGACCCGATGAATCCAAGCGGCTCCGACGTCCTTCGAGGACGGGACCAGCGCCTTCCAAGCCCCCCGGTGGCTACCCCTTCATTCCGCCGAATCGCGCATCCTCCCCCATCGACCGCACGACTCCGCAACCCCTTGGAACCGCTCGCTCGGCCGGCGTCTCCAACGGCGATCGCGCCGCCGGATCGGCTGAACCGGCCGACTCCAGAATCACGTCTCGTCGCCCGCGGCACCCCTCGACACACCGCGTCGGGATGTGCTCCAGTGCACGACGCAGCACGCCTCATCGCGCTGGACCGAGCCGAGGCTGACCCAAGCCCGACCCGATCCTCCTCGCATCCGCGCCTGCTCCCGCGGGCCCGGGCGGCCAGCAGCGAACGACACCCGAGATCCGACGCCCGCGCCGTGCGCCGGGCGGGCGTCCAACGTTCGCTCCGAGGAGCCTCACATGCCCGTGCCGTTCAAGAGAGTCATGGCCGCGAACCGCGGCGAGATCGCCATCCGCATCTTCCGCGCCTGCACCGAGCTCGGGATCCAGACCATCGCGATCTACTCCGAGGAGGACCGGCTCTCGCTGCATCGCTACAAGGCCGACGAGGCGTACCTGGTCGGCAAGGGCAAGAAGCCCATCGACGCGTACCTCGGCATCGAGGAGATCGTCGCGCTCGCGAAGCGGCTCGAGGTGGACGCCATCCACCCCGGCTACGGCTTCCTCTCCGAGAACCCCGAGTTCGCCGAGGCGTGCGATCGCGCCGGCATCGTGTTCGTGGGGCCCACGCCGGAGATGCAGCGGCGGCTCGGCGACAAGGTCGCGGGGCGCAAGGCGGCGCAGGGGGCGGGCGTGCCGGTGGTGCCGGGCACGGCCGAGCCGATCAAGCACGACGAGGAGGCGCTCCTCTTCGCCCGCGAGCACGGCTACCCCATCATCATCAAGGCGAGCGCGGGCGGCGGCGGGCGCGGCATGCGCGTCGCGCGCAACCAGCGCGAGCTCGTCGAGGGGCTCGTCTCGGCGCGGAGCGAGGCGGGCGCGGCGTTCGGGAACCCCGCCGTCTTCCTCGAGCGCTACATCGAGCGGCCGAAGCACATCGAGGTGCAGGTCCTCGGCGACCACCACGGCAACCTCGTCCACCTCTTCGAGCGCGACTGCTCCATCCAGCGCCGCCACCAGAAGGTGGTCGAGTTCGCGCCGTCGCTGGCGCTCTCGGAGGCGCAGCGGGCCGCCATCTGCGAGGACGCACTCAAGATCGCGCGCAGCGTGTCGTACCGGAACGCCGGCACGGTGGAGTTCCTCGTGGATCGCGAGGGCCGCCACTACTTCATCGAGGTGAACCCCCGCATCCAGGTGGAGCACACGGTCACGGAGAGCATCACCGGCCGGAACCTGGTCCAGGCGCAGCTCCTCGTCGCCCAGGGCAAGCGGCTGTCCGATCCGGAGATCGGCATCGCGCGCCAGGAGGACGTGCAGCGCCGCGGCTTCGCGGTGCAGTGCCGCATCACGACGGAGGATCCGCAGAACGGCTTCGCCCCGGACTACGGGGTCCTGAAGGCGTACCGCTCGCCGGGCGGCTTCGGCGTGCGGCTCGACGCCGGGAGCGCCTTCAACGGCGCGGTGATCACGCCGCACTACGACTCGCTGCTCGTGAAGATCACGACGTGGGGCCTGACGCTCGGCGGGGCGGCGCGCGTGATGGATCGCTCGCTCCAGGAGTTCCGCGTACGCGGCGTGAAGACGAACATCGCCTTCCTCGAGAACGTCGTGCGCCACCCCGTGTTCCTCGCGGGCGGGTGCGACACGTCCTTCATCGAGGGGCACCCCGAGCTGCTGCAGGCGAAGGTGAAGAAGGACCGCGGCACGAAGCTCTTGCGGTACCTCGCCGAGGTGGTCGTGAACGGCACGCCCGGGGTGGCGAAGCCGCTGCGCTCGGCGGAGCTCGCCGAGGCGCGCCTGCCGAAGGTGGACGTGACGCGCGCCCCGCCGAAGGGGACGCGCGACGTCCTCCTCGAGCGCGGCCCGGAGGGGCTCGCGAGGTGGGCGCTCGAGCAGAAGCGGCTCCTCTTCACCGACACCACGATGCGGGACGCGCACCAGTCGCTCCTCGCCACGCGCGTCCGCACCGACGACCTCGTCCGCATCGCCCCGGCGACCGCCCGGCTCGGCGCCGGGCTGTTCTCGCTCGAGCTGTGGGGCGGCGCCACGTTCGACGTCTCGATGCGGTTCCTCAAGGAGGACCCGTGGGAGCGGCTCCACAAGCTGCGCGCCGCCATCCCCAACGTCCTCTTCCAGATGCTCCTCCGCGGCTCAAACGCGGTCGGCTACACGAACTACCCGGACAACGTGGTCGAGCGCTTCGTCGAGGAGGCGGCGAAGAGCGGCGTGGACGTGTTCCGCGTCTTCGACTCGCTCAACTGGACCAAGGGGATGACCGTCGCCTGCGAGGCGGTGCGCAAGCAGAAGAACGCCGTGCTCGAGGCGGCGCTCTGCTACACGGGCGACATCACCGATCCGCGCCGCGACAAGTACCCGCTCGACTACTACGTGAAGCTCGCGCGGGAGCTCGAGCGCATGGGCGCGCACTTCCTCGCCGTGAAGGACATGGCGGGCCTGCTGAAGCCGCTCGCCGCGGCGAAGCTGGTGAAGGCGCTCAAGGAGGCGGTGGGGATCCCGGTCCACCTCCACACGCACGACACCTCGGGGGTCGCGTCCGCGACGCTGCTCGAGGCCGCGCGCGCCGGCGTGGACGTGGTGGACGCGGCGCTCTCGCCGCTCTCCGGCCTCACGGCGCAGCCGAACCTGAACTCGCTCGCGGCGGTGCTGCGCGGCAGCGAGTGGGACGCGGCCCTGGACGAGGAGGGCCTGCAGCAGCTCGCCGCCTACTGGGAGACGGTGCGCGAGTACTACGCGCCGTTCGAGTCGGGCCTGCGCAGCGGGACGGCGGAGGTGTACCGCCACGAGATCCCCGGCGGCCAGTACTCCAACTACAAGCCGCAGGTGGCCGGGCTCGGCCTCCTCGACCGGTGGGAGGAGTGCAAGGACATGTACCGTAAGGTGAACCTGCTCTTCGGCGACATCGTCAAGGTCACCCCCTCGTCCAAGGTCGTGGGCGACATGGCCATGTTCCTCGTGAAGAACGGGCTCGAGCCGGAGGACCTCTTCACCGAGAAGGGCAGGGACCTGGCGTTCCCGGAGTCGGTGGTGGGCCTCGCGAAGGGCATGCTCGGCCAGCCGTACGGCGGGTTCCCGGAGGAGCTCCGCCGGGTGATCCTGAAGGGCCAGGAGCCGATCACGCACCGGCCGGGCGAGCTGCTCGAGCCCGCCGACCTCGAGCGCGAGCGGGCGCGCGCGGCGGAGCGGGCCGGCGTCGCGGTGGACGACAAGGCGCTCGTGTCGTGGCTGCTCTACCCGAACGTGTGGCCGGACCTCGTGCGGCACCGCGACGAGTACTCGGACACCTCGGTGATCCCGACGCCGGTCTTCCTCTACGGCCTCGAGCCCGGGCAGGAGACGTCGATCGAGATCGAGCCCGGCAAGACCCTCATCGTGCGGCTCGTCACGATCGGCAAGCTCGAGAAGGACGGCACGCGCGACCTCTTCTTCGAGCTGAACGGCGAGGTGCGCACCATCACGGTCCGTGATCAGGCGGCGGCCCAGGGCGGCGCCGCGCGCCCGAAGGCGGAGAAGGGCAACCCCGCCCACGTCGGGGCGCCGATGCCCGGCAAGGTCGTGAAGGTGAACGTGAAGCCGGGCGAGCAGGTGAAGGCCGGCGCGGTGCTCCTCGTGACCGAGGCGATGAAGATGGAGACGAACGTGAAGGCGAAGGCGGACTGCGCCGTCGCCGAGGTCCGCTTCAAGGAAGGGGACAAGGTGGAGAAGGACGACCTGCTCGTCGTCCTCGCGTAGACGTCGGCGCTCCTGCCTCGGCATCCGCTCGCCCTTCGACAGGCTCAGGGCGAGCGGCCGGGGAGCGACGGCCCCGCAGGGGATGCGCCCGCGCGGTACCAGCACGGATGGAGGGCGGCCGCCGCGGCCAGGCGGCCTCCTTGCCCGAAGCGCGTCTGGCACGCGCCTCCCGTGGCGTTATGTCTGCCACTGGAGTGGTACCGCGGGGCAAGGAGCGCAAAGGAATGGCGTCCCCCGACAGCGTCGTCGCGCCGCCACCGGCCGTGCGTCCGGACGGCGGCGCGGTGGTGAACGACTTCTCGATCCAGGTCGCGACGGCGAACGGCTCGGGCTCGCAGAGCTCGAACACCGTGCTCCTGCGCGCCCTCTTCCAGATGGGCGTGCCGGTCTCCGGCAAGAACCTGTTCCCGTCCAACATCGCCGGGCTGCCGACCTGGTACACGATCCGCGCCTCCAGGGACGGCTGGATCGCGCGCAAGGAGGAGCTCGACCTCCTCGTCGCGATGAACCCCGAGACGGCGCATCAGGACGTGCTCGGGCTCCGCCCCGGCGCGGTGGTGGTGTACGACGCCCCGCTCGCGCTGGACCAGCTGCGCGGCGACCTCGTGTTCTACCCCGTCGCGTTCGACGGGCTGGTCGAGCCGCTCACCAAGGAGCCGAAGCTCCGCAAGCTGCTCCGCAACATGGCGTACGTCGGGGTGCTCGCCCGCCTGCTCTCCATCGACCCGCGCGAGGTGGAGCACGCCATCGAGAAGCAGTTCCCCGGCAAGCCCAAGGCGCGCGACCTCAACGTCGCCGCGGCGAGGGCCGGCTTCGAGCACGCCGCGACCCTCGAGAAGCGCGATCCGTTCGTCGTCCGCCGCATGGACGAGACCGCGGGGAAGGTCCTCGTGGACGGCAACTCGGCGGCCGCGATGGGCGCCCTGTTCGCGGGCGTCACGGTCGTGAGCTGGTACCCCATCACCCCGTCGTCATCGCTGGTCGAGACGCTGATCGGCTACCTGCGCCGATACCGCATCGACCCAGACGGCAAGGCCACCTTCGCGGTGGTGCAGGCGGAGGACGAGCTCTCGGCGGTGGGCATGGCGATCGGCGCGGGCTGGGCCGGTGCGCGCGCCATGACCGCGACGGCGGGCCCCGGCGTCTCGCTCATGAGCGAGTTCGCCGGGCTCGCCTACTATGCCGAGATCCCCGCGGTGATCTTCGACGTGCAGCGGGTCGGCCCGTCCACCGGGCTCCCCACCCGCACGGCGCAGGGCGACGTCCTCTCCACGGCGTTCCTCTCGCACGGCGACACGCGCCACGTGCTGCTCTTCCCCGGGTCGGTGGAGGAGTGCTTCACGCTGGCGGTGGAGGCGTTCGACCTCGCCGAGCGGCTGCAGACGCCGGTGTTCGTGCTGACCGATCTCGATCTCGGCATGAACGTCTGGATGTCCGACCCGTTCCCGTACCCGTCGAAGCCGCTCGATCGCGGCAAGGTGCTCTCGAAGGAGGATCTCGACCGGCTGGGAGGCTTCGCCCGCTACGCCGACGTGGACGGCGACGGGATCGGCTGGCGGACGTTGCCGGGGACGCCGCACCCGAAGGCCGCCTACTTCACGCGCGGCACCGGGCACGACGAGGCCGCTGCCTACAGCGAGGATCCGCGCACCTTCGAGCGGAACCTCGCCCGGCTCGAGAAGAAGCTCGACGCCGCGCGCGCGCTCGGGCCGGCCCCGGTGGCGGAGGGGAGGGGCGACGCGCGCGTGGGCGTGCTCTGCTACGGCTCGTCCGACCCGGCCGTCGCCGAGGCGCGCGACCAGCTCTCCCGCGAGGCGGGGCTGGAGACCGACGCCCTGCGCGTGCGGGCCTACCCGTTCGCGCGGGAGGTGCGCGCGTTCGTCGAGGCGCACGAGCGCGTGTACGTCGTCGAGCAGAACCGCGACGGGCAGCTCGCGGCGCTCCTCAAGCTCGACCTGCCCCCGGCGCTCGTGCCGCGGCTCCGCCCCATCGCCCGGATCGACGGGCTGCCGCTCACCGCGCGCGCCGTGTCCGGCGCGATCCGCGCCGAGGAGGGGCGCTGACATGGCCACCCCCGCCACCCCCACCAGCCCCGCCGCCCCGCGCACGAACCGGCTCGGCCTGACCGTCGTCGAGTACAAGGGCGGCAAGAGCACGCTCTGCGCCGGCTGCGGCCACAACGCGATCTCCGAGCGCCTCCTCGAGGCGATGTTCGAGATGGGCGTCCTGCCCGAGCGCGTCGTGAAGCTCTCCGGGATCGGCTGCTCGTCCAAGAGCCCCGCCTACTTCATGAGCCGCTCGCACGCGTTCAACGCGCTGCACGGAAGGATGCCGTCGGTCGCCACGGGCGCGGCGCTGGCGAACCGGGAGCTCCTCGCCCTGGGGGTCTCCGGCGACGGCGACACCGCCTCGATCGGCATCGGCCAGTTCGTGCACCTCATGCGCCGCAACCTGCCGATCCTCTACGTGGTCGAGAACAACGGCGTGTACGGGCTCACCAAGGGGCAGTTCTCGGCGACGGCGGACCTCGGGGCGAAGCTCAAGACGGGGGTGCAGAACGATCTCCCCGCCATCGACCTCTGCACCCTCGCCATCCAGCTCGGCGCGACCTTCGTCGGGCGCTCGTTCTCCGGCGACAAGCGCCAGCTCTCCACGATGCTCAAGGCCGCGCTCGCGCACCGCGGCACCGCGATGCTGGACGTCGTGTCCCCCTGCGTCACCTTCAACGACCACGAGGGCTCGACCAAGTCCTACGCCTACATGAAGGAGCACGACGTGCCGCTGCACGAGCTGAGCTTCGTGCCGGCGTTCGAGGAGATCGCCGTCGAGTACGACCCGGGCACGACCCTCGACGTGACGATGCACGACGGGTCGAGCCTGCGGCTGCGCAAGCTCGAGGAGGGCTACGACCCGCGCGATCGCGCCAGGGCGATGGCCCGCCTCATGGAGGCGCAGGCCGGCGGCGACGTCCTCACCGGCGTGCTCTTCCTCGACGCGCGGGCGCCGAGCTTCGTGGACCTCCTGAACCTCGTGGAGGCCCCGCTCACGACCCTGCCCGAGGCGCGCGTGCGGCCGCCCCGGAGCGTGCTCGACGCGCTGATGGAAGACCTGCGCTAGCTAGCGAACGACGCCCCGAGATCGCGAGCGCGCGGTGCGCGCTGAGGTGTCGCCAGGAGCGCTCGAGGGGTCACCGCTCGTGCTGAGCCCGTTGAAGCACGAGCGGCGGCCGGGACGCGCTCAGCCCCGCTTCGCCGCCGGCGCGCCGCCGCGCTCCACGGGCAGCCCGCGGCTCAGCCAGTCCGGCAGCCCGCCCTGGTAGACGAGCAGATTCGTGTAGCCCATCTCGGCCGCCGCACGGGCGGCCTCGTGGCTCAGCGTTCAACCCGCGCCGCGGCAGTAGAAGACGATGGGCGCGGCCCGGTCCTTCGGCAGCGACCCCTGGTGCGCCATCATCCACCCCGCGGGGATGCTGATGGCGCCGGGCAGGTGCGCCTGCGCGAACTCCTCGGCAGAGCGGCTGTCCACGATCAACACCTTGTGGCGGCTCGAGGCGAGCGAGAGCGCCTGGACCTCCTCCGCCCCGACGGTGCGGACCTCGGCGAGGGCGGCACCGGGGAGGAGGGCGGCGGCGACCACCGCGGCCGCGACGAGACGAGAATGACCCACGGGTTACCTCCGGCTGCGGAACGACGACGTGCGCAGCCGCGTGAGAGCCGCGGGCGGGGGGAAGGGTTCCCGGGGCGGCGGGGCGCGACGTCGTGTCGCCGGGCCCCTGAGCGCGCTCCTCGCCTCGAAGAGCGCGTCGTGTGGTAGTCGATGAGCTTTTCGCTCCGCTCCAATCCGCTTCGCAAGCGGTGCCTCGCGCAGTATCCCATTCGTATCGCAGTCGAAGGCGAACCGGATGAGCTCGCGTGCACGGAAGACGAGCTGGTGCGCAGCTGGAGTGGTTCGATTCCGAGGATGGCGACCGCTCGGTGCGGGTCACCGATGCGCGTGGGCGTCGGCTGATCGTCAAGATCAAGGCGTTGCAGGTGAAGGTCCTCGAGGTTGCGGATACGTAGGACGTCCGATCACGCCGGAGCCCGCCGTGATCGGATCAGCGTGCGAAGTGCGCGTCTGGACGCGCCGATTCCCACCTGGCCGATCGGGATCGGCGCGCTTGCGATCGGTGGGCTCGAGGCCACCTGCGTTGACGGTCAGTGTCAGAGCGCCATGCCATCCTGCACGCGATGGAGGCCGCGCTCCCCACGCTCGAGACGGATGCGGTGACGCCCGACGCCTCGCTGGCCGGCTACGCGGCGCCGCGGCTCGACCTCCCGCCGCTCACCATGGCCGAGCTCGAGACGTGGTTCCGCGGCGGAGAGCCGGAGGCGGACGCGTGCGAGCAGCTCCTCGCCTGGGCTGCGCGGGCCCGTGGCGCCCTGGATCTCGCGATCGGCGAGGGCCTCGACGCGCTCAGACACGGGGACCGGCTCGCGGAGCTGGGCTATCACCTCGACGACTACGCCCGCGAGGTCCTCGACCTCGGGAAGCGCTCCGCCGAGAGCCTCGCCCGGCTCGGGGCCGGGCTGCGCGCCCGTCCCCTCCTCCGCGACGCGCTGCGGTCCGGGCGCGTCCGGATCCGTGCGGCGGAGACGGTGCTGCCGGTCGCGGTGGGCGAGGCCGAGGCGCTATGGGTCGAGCGCGCCAGCGTGCAGACCGTCCGGGAGCTGGAGGGTGCGGTCCGGGCCGCGCGGGCTCCGGCAGGCGACGACGAGGACGAGTGGGTCCAGCTGCGCACGCATCTGCCGCCGGACGAGCGGCTCGTCGTCGACGAGGCGCTCGCGGCCGCCCGCGAGCAGCTGCCCGGCTCGACCCGGACCGAGCAGCTGGAGGCGCTCGCGCAGGAGTACCTCGGCGAGTTCTCGACCGACGGCGACTCCGACGGGACGCGCCCCCTCGGGCCCGGGTTTCGCGCGTGCGGCCTCGGCCCCCCTGCGCGGCGCGCCGCGGTCGGGGCCGCCACCGATCGATGGGCGGAGCTCCCCCCGGTTCCGGAGCTCGCCGCGCCGCAGGTGTCGTTCGACGAGGCGTCGACGGCGCAGGAGATCGACGAGCGGCTCCGCGCGCTGGCCCGCCTGCGAGTGGGGTGGGATCGGCTCATCGGATTCTGCGGGCTCGCGGTGAAGCGGAGCGGGATGCACGTGCTCCTGGGGTACGGCGGCTTTCGCCAGTACGTCGAGGAGCGGCTGGGGCTCCCCGCGCGCGCGGTGGAGCAGCGCGTCGCGCTCGAGAAGCGGCTATGGGAGTCGCCCCCGCTCCAGGAGGCGCGGCGGCAGGGCGTCTCGTACGAGAAGCTGCGGGTCCTGGCGCGGCTGCCGGAGACCGACATGGCGTCGTGGCTCCCTCGGGCGCTCGGGGCGACCTGCATCACGCTGAAGCGCGAGGTTGAAGGGGAGCGCGAGCGGCAGATGCGTGCGCGCCAGAAGCTCCTCGTCCCGCTGCCTCGCCGCGTGGCGGTGCTCCTCGCGGCCGCCATCGAGGCCGTCCGGGGACGATTCGGGCGCGTGCTCTCGACCGGAACGTGCCTCGCGGTCCTCGCGTTCCATTTCCTCGCGTCGTGGAGAGGCGCGGAAAGACGCTCGAAGAGCCGTTCGAAGAAGGTCCGCGAGCGGGATCAGGGCTGGTGCCAGGTGCCTGGGTGCAGCCACCGCGCCGCCCACTCGCACCACATCGACTTCCGCTCACACGGCGGCAGCGACGACCCTGAGAACCAGGTCGGCCTGTGCGCCTTCCATCACCTGAGGTGCATCCACGGTGGGTTCCTTCGCGTATTCGGACGGGCGCCGGACGGGCTCACCTGGCGGCTGGGTGGGAGGGTCTGGAGGGGACCCCCGGCCCTCTCTGCCAACGTGAGTGAGACAGCGACCCCCACGGAGTTTTGTGTAGAAGGGCGAGCTTGGACTTCACGGTGAGCAGCAGCGCAGTGATCGGGTTGGTTGGGCAGGAGACCGAGGTGACCGCGAAGGCGCGCAGGCGGCAGTTTACCGCCGAGTACAAGCGCAAGGTCCTCGCCGAGGCCGAGGCATGCACGAAGACGGGCGAGATCGGCGCCCTGCTCCGTCGCGAGGGCCTGTACTCGTCGCACCTCGTGGAGTGGCGGCGGGCCCGTGACAGCGGTGCGCTGGCCGGGCTCGCGCCCAGGAAGCGCGGACCGGCCGCGAAGGTCCCGCACCCGCTGGAGCGGAAGGTCGCCGAGCTCGAGCGCGAGGTCGCGCGGGCCACGCGGCGCGCAGAGCGCGCGGAGGGTCTCGTCGAACTCCAAAAAAAAGTCTCGGAGCTGCTGGGGATCCAACTGCCGAAGCCCGACGAGGAGAAGTGATGCAGGCGGTCACCGATCTCGGCGCCCGGCTTGGCATCGCGGCGTCGTGCGCCGCGCTGGGGCTGCCGAAGGCCACCTACTACCGCGCGCTCAAGCCGCGCCCGCCGCGGCGGACGCGGACCTACCACCGCGCGCTTGGCGCCGACGAGCACCGTGCCGTGCTCGACGTGCTTCACGAGCCTCGCTTTGCGGAGCTCGCGCCTGCCCAGGTCTACGCCACGCTGCTCGACGAGGGCCGGTACCTCTGCTCGGAGCGCACGATGTACCGCGTCCTCGCTGAGAACGCGGAGGTCCGCGAGCGGCGGAACCAGCTGCGGCACCCGAAGTACAAGGCGCCCGAGCTACTCGCCACCGCGCCGAACCAGCTCTGGAGCTGGGACATCACGAGCTGCTCGGCCCGCAGAAGTGGACCTACTTCTATCTGTATGTGATCCTCGACGTTTACAGCCGGTACGTGGTCGGCTGGATGCTCGCGCACCGGGAGACGGCGGTGCTCGCCGAGCGGCTCATCCGCGAAACCTGCGAACGCCAAGGCATCCAGCGCGACCAGCTCACCGTCCACGCCGACCGCGGAACCTCGATGACCTCGAAGCCGGTGGCGCTGATGCTCGCCGACCTGGGCGTCACGAAGAGCCACTCGCGGCCGCACGTCTCGAACGACAACCCGTTCTCCGAGTCGCAGTTCAAGACGATGAAGTACCGGCCCGACTTCCCGGAACGCTTCGGCGCCATCGAGGACGGGCGCGCGCACTGCGCCGACTTCTTCGGTTGGTACAACACCGAGCACCGCCACGGCGGGCTCGGGCTGGTGACGCCGCACGACGTCCACCACGGCCTCGCGGCCGCCCGGCTCCAGGCGCGCGACGTGGTCCTCGCGGCCGCCTTCGCCGCCCGGCCTGAGCGGTTTCCCGCCGGCGCGCCGTCGGCGGGCGCGGTGCCGTGCGAGGTCTGGATCAACAAGCCGCAGCCGGCTTCACCCACAGAGGAGGCGCGTCAGTAATCTCAGCAGCACCCTGTCTCATTCACGTTGACAGGTTCCGCGGTCCGGGCGGGGGCCGAACGACTCGTGTTCTATCCCGTACGTGCGTCACGTTGATTGGGCGCGTGTCGAGCCAAGCCGCCATGTGCATCAGAGCACGCGGCGATCCTCACCCGCCCGCGAGCAGCCGCGGCCACCACCGGTACGCGCAAGCGTCCTGCCCGGACTGCTGCACGACGGTGCCGTCCCACCCCTGGTCCAGCGCGCCGGTGGTGCAGCCGGTGGCGCCCTCGCGCAGGGTGACCCGGCCACAGAGGCGGCCCGAGGGCGAGACGAGGTCGATCCGCTGGGTGCAGTCCGGTGACGACTCGCCGGGCGGCTGGAACGCCGCGTAGCCCGCGTTGCCGCGCGTGAACTGATAGGTCCATGCGGTGCGCGCGGCGAGCCAGGCGGGAAGCGCGCCGCTCTTCGCCGCGCGGTGCTCGTACGCGCGCCGCCAGCGGCCGTCCACCCGGAGCGCGAGGCCGCCGTCGAGGAGGGGCTTCAGCGCGAGGTCGAAGCGCAGCGCCGGCGAGCCGAGCACGCCGTCGTACCGCTCCGTCCAGTCGCTTTCGAGCGAGGTCGATCCGCTCGCGTCGATCCACTTCACCACCAGGAAGGCGGAGTCCTGGTACAGGAGCAGCGCCTCGCCGCGGGTCGAGACGCCCACCACGTGGAAGAGCGGCTCCGCGGCGTCGCTCCCGTACTCCACCGTCTTCGGCTCCGGCCAGCGCGCGGCGCCGGCCGGGTCGAAGCGGTGGGCGCGCAGCCCGTGCCAGTGGTTGCCGTAGACGTTCACCCCCCGGAAGACGACCACGGAGCCGCCGAGCGGGTCCTGCGCGAAGCTCCAGCGGAAGCCCGTCGTCGAGGCGGGATCCTCCGAGACGGTCGCCGCGCTCGCGACCGCGCCCTGCGGATCGATCGCCACGTGCTCGACGAGCGGCTGCGACTCGGTCGGGCCGGGGCTCACGCGCAGGCCCTGGAAGCCGCGCGGCTCCGGGACGAGCTCGGACGCCGCGAACGCCTCGCGGAGTGCCCCGTCGGGCCCGTACGCGCGCCAGCCGGTCACGCCGCCGCCACCGCGGAACGCGACGGCCACCGCGCCGGTGCCGTCCGCGATCGCGAACGCGCAGGCCGCGCCGGCCGGCGGGGCCACGCGGACCGTCACGGGGGAGGGCGCGGCGGTGGGGAGGAGGGCGTCGCACTCGCCGCTCGCGTCGAGGCGCTCCACCGCCACCGTCGCGCTCTGCGGATACGCGCCATCCACCCCACCGCCGCCGCCCCCGCCGCCGCCCGGCGGGACCACGCCACCGCTCCCGTCCCCGCCCGACCCGCCGGTACCCCCTCCGTCGCCGGACCCGCCACCGCCCCCAGTCCCGCCGCCTCCACCGTCCGACCCGCCGTCCGTCGGCGGCGCGGGCGAGCCCCCGTCGCCGTTGCACGCGCCCAAGGCCAAGGCCAGCACGGTCAGGAGGAGGGCGACGGAGACCCGCACGCCGGGAAGATCGGCACCTCGGCCCCGCGGGCGAAGCCCGCACGCGGGTCCGTCCCGTCTCTCGTCCGGCTCAGCGGGCGAGCAGCCGCGGCCACCAGCGGAACGTGCAGGCGTCCGCGGCAGATTGCTGCACCACGGTCCCGTCCCAGCCCTGGTCGAGCGCGCCGGTGGTGCAGCCGGTACCGTCTTCACGAACGGTCACGCGGCCGCAGAGCCGCCCCGAGGGCGCCAGGAGCTCGATCCGCTGGGCGCAGTCGGGTGACGCCCGGCCGGCGGGCTCGAGCGCCGCGTAGCCCGAGTTACCGCGCGTGAACCTGAAGCTCCAGGTCGAGCGCTCGGCCAGCCAGGCGGGCAGCGGCTCGGAGCGCTCCGCGAGCGGCGGGTAGCGGCGGCGCCAGGCGCCGTCGGAGCGGACCGCGAGCGAGCCGTCGAGCAGCGGCGCGAGCTCCACCTCGTGGGCGAGCCCCTCGCCGACGACGCCGGTCGACGGCTCCGGCTCGGCGGTCCCTTCGCGCGCCGCGCCGGAGGGCTCGATCCAGCGCGCGCGCACGAAGGCCGAGTCCTGGAACAGCGAGAGCGCCGCGCCCGTGGTGGAGACGCCGGCCGCCATGAACCAGGGCTCCGACGCGTCCGGATCGGACGAGACCGCAACCGCCTCGGGCCAGCGCGGGGCGCCGCTCGCGTCGAAGCGGTAGGCGTCGAGCGCGTTCCAGTGGTTGCCCGCCACCGTCACCGAGCGGAACAGGACCACGCTGCCTCCCGACGGATCCTGCGCGAGCCGCCAGCGGAAGCCGGTGCGCTCCGCCGGGTCCGGCGAGACGGCGGACGCGCGCCGCACCCGCCCGTCGGGCGCGACGGCGAGGTGGTCCACGAGGTCGCCGCCGCCGGCGAGCCCCTGCCAGCCGTCGGGCGCGGCGACCAGCGCCTCCGCGGCGAACGTCGCCTGCGCGCGGCCGTCCGCGGTGGTCGCCTGCCAGGACAGACTCCCCGCCGCGTCGCGGAAGCCGAGCGCCACCGCGCCGGTTCCGTCGGCGATGCCGCCGACGCAGGTGCCGCCGGCCGGAGGGGAGAGCCGCGCGGTGACCGGCTCCGGGACGGCGTCGGGCACGAGGGCGTCGCACTCGGCGGCGTCGTCGAGCCGCTCCACGGTCACGGCCCCGGCCGCCACCTGCGCCGGGACGGTGGGCTGCACGGTGGTGGACTGCACGGGAGCGGGCCCGCCCAGCGGCGCCTCCCCAGCCGCCCCGGAGACGGGCCCTCCACCACACGCCAGCAAGGCGGACAGGGCGACGGGGACGAGGAAGACCGCTCGAGGCGCGAGGAGGTGGTCGGCGAGGGGCATGGCGGGGACAGTGTCGGCACGTCGGTCGGTTCGCGCCTGCCTGCTCCCCTGATTTTTGGGCCTCGACCGGGTCGAATTGGCCGCTGGCGTTCCTCGGCGCGACCGGTTAGGAGCCGGCCATGCCCAAGGCAATCCGCTTCCACCAGACCGGCGGGCCGGAGGTGCTCCGGCTCGAGGACGTCGAGGTCGGCGCGCCCGGCGCGGGCGAGGCGCGCGTCCGGCACAGGGCCATCGGCGTCAACTTCGTCGACACGTACCACCGCTCTGGCCTCTACCCCCTGCCGCTGCCGTCGGGGATCGGGGTCGAGGGCGCCGGCGTCGTGGAGGAGGTCGGGCCCGGCGTGAGCCACGTCGGCCCCGGCGATCGCGTCGCGTACACGGGGCCGATCGGCTCCTACGCCGACGTCCGGCTGGTCTCCGCCGAGCGGCTGGTGAAGCTCCCCGACGGCGTCGACGAGCGGACCGCCGCCGCGGTCCTGACGAAGGGGCTCACGGTCCAGGCGCTGGTGCGCCGCACGTACCGGGTGCGCGCCGGCGAGACCGTGCTCGTGCACGCCGCGGCGGGCGGCGTCGGGCTCATCGCGACGCAGTGGCTGAAGGCGCTCGGGGCGACGGTGATCGGCACGGTGGGGTCGGACGCGAAGGCGTCGCTCGCGCGCGCGCACGGCTGCGATCACGTGATCGTCTACTCCCGCGAGGACTTCCCGCGGCGGGTCCGCGAGCTGACCGGCGGCGCCGGCGTGCCGGTGGTCTACGACTCCGTCGGGAAGGCCACGTTCGAGGGGTCCCTCGATTGCCTCGCGCCGCTCGGGCTCATGGTCAGCTTCGGGAACGCCTCCGGCGCCGTCCCGCCCTTCGACATCGGGCTGCTCGCGCGCAAGGGATCGCTCTTCCTCACCCGCCCCACCGTCTTCACCTACATCGCCCGCCGCGAGGACCTGGAGCGGGGCGCGGCCGAGCTGTTCGAGATGCTGCGGAGCGGAAAGGTCGAGGTGGAGATCGGCCAGACCTGGCCGCTCGCCGAGGCCGCCGAGGCGCACCGCGCGCTGGAGGCGCGCCGGACCACCGGCTCGGTGGTGCTCCTCCCGTAGCCGGGGAGAGCCGCGCCTGACGCGAGGCGTCTAGCGGTCGCCCGCTCGCTCGCACTAGGATGCTCGCCCTCTGCGCGCGCCCCGCGGCGCGGGAGGGCATCGGTGAACAAACCTTCGTACGTCAGCGGCACGTCCTCCGTGCCGCTCCTCGGCGAGACCGTCGGGGAGAACCTGCGCCGCACCACCGCGCGCTTCCCGGAGCGCGAGGCGCTCGTGTCGGTGCAGCAAGGCTACCGCGCCACCTACCGCGAGCTCTGGGAGCAGACCTCGGAGCTCGCGCGGGCGCTGCTCGTGCGGGGGGTCCGCAAGGGCGACCGCGTCGGCGTCTGGTCGCCGAACCGGTACGAGTGGGTGGTGCTCCAGTACGCGTGCGCCCGCGTGGGCGCGATCCTCGTGAACGTCAACCCGGCCTACCGCGTCCACGAGCTCGAGCACGCGCTCCGGCACGCGGGCGTCTCCACGCTCGTGCTCGCCCGCGCCTTCCGCCAGGCGGACTACGTGTCGATGGTGCGAGAGGTCCGGCTGCGCTGTCCGGAGCTGCGCCAGACGATCGTCATCGACGACGAGTGGACGGACCTGCGGCAGGACGCGCGGCGGCTGTCGGAGGAGGAGCTCTCGAACGTCGAGCGCAGCCTGCAGTTCGACGAGCCGATCAACATCCAGTACACGAGCGGCACCACCGGCTTCCCGAAGGGCGCGACGCTCTCGCACCACAACATCCTGAACAACGGCTACTTCGTCGGGCAGCACCTCCGCTACACGGAGCACGACCGCGTCTGCATCCCGGTGCCCTTCTACCACTGCTTCGGCATGGTGATGGGCAACCTGGCCTGCACCTCCGCGGGCGCGACCATGGTGATCCCGGCGGAGAGCTTCGAGCCGCGCGCGGTCATGCGGACGGTCCAGGAGGAGCGCTGCACCTCGCTCTACGGCGTGCCGACGATGTTCATCGCCGAGCTCGAGCACCCCGAGTTCGCCTCCTTCGACTTCTCCTCGCTGCGCACCGGGATCATGGCCGGCTCGCCGTGCCCGATCGAGGTGATGAAGCGGGTCCAGAGGGACATGCACATGCCGGAGGTCACCATCTGCTACGGCATGACCGAGACCTCGCCGGTGTCGACGCAGTCGCGCGTGAACGACCCGCTCGACAAGCGCGTCTCGACCGTGGGCCAGGTACACCCGCACGTCGAGATCAAGATCGTCGACCCCACCACCGGCCGCGTCGTCCCGCGCGGCGCGCCAGGCGAGCTCTGCACCCGCGGCTACTCGGTGATGCTCGGATACTGGGACGACGCCGCGGCCACGCGCGCCGCGATCGACGCGGGGCGCTGGATGCACACGGGCGATCTCGCCACCCTCGACGCGGAGGGGTACGTGAAGATCGTCGGGCGCATCAAGGACATGGTGCTGCGCGGGGGTGAGAACGTCTTTCCGCGCGAGGTGGAGGAGTTCCTCTACACGATCCCCGGCATCTCCGACGTGCAGGTCATCGGGGTGCCCGACGCGAAGTACGGCGAGGAGCTCATGGCCTGGGTGAAGCTCCGCCCGGGCGTGACCCTCGACGGCGAGGCGATCCGCCGGCTCTGCCGCGGCAAGATCGCCACCTACAAGATCCCGCGCTACTACAAGTTCGTCGACGCGTTCCCCATGACGGTGACGGGCAAGGTGCAGAAGTTCCGCATGCGCGAGCTCGCCATCCGCGAGCTGGGGCTCCAGCGCGCCGCGAGCATCCAGACCGCTTAGCTGGCTGCGGCGCACGATGCCGGGCCTGCGGCGGGCGTCCTCGCTCGTCACCCGCCACATGCCGCCGGGCACAGCCCGCCCGCACGGTCGCCGGGCGCTCTCCCGCGCGCGCCTCCAGCGTGCGTCACTCCGGTCCGACCGCCAGGTTCCCGGCACGCAGGGAGAGTGCGCACCTTCTCGGTTGCGGGCGTGAGGCCCGCCAACGTGAGGGGGGTTCACAGGATGAAGAGACTGGCAATCGTGGGCGCGGCCGCCGCGCTCGCCTGGGCGCAGGGCGTCCGGGCAGACGACGTGGAGAAGAAGCAGGCCGAGACGCAGGAGAAGGTGCAGAAGGCCGAGGCGGAGGCGGGCAAGGAGACCCGGGAGGCCAAGGCCGAGGCACAGGAGAAGACCGCCGAGGCCCGCAAGGAGGCGCGCGAGGAGAAGGCGGAGGCGAAGGAGGAGCTGCGCGAGACGGAGAGGGACGCCGCGAGGCGCGCGCAGGGCACCAGCGCGGGTGAGCGCATGGGCACCGGCTCGGGCGCGGCCGCGATGCGCGACGAGAAGAAGCACCCCACCTTCGGGGACAAGGACAACTTCAAGCTCGAGGGCAGGATAGAGTCGGTGTCGGCGAGCTCGATCACCGTCCGTCGCGAGGAGCTGCCGGCCGCGAAGCTGAGCGTCGATCCCAACACCAAGATCGAGCTGGACGGCGAGCGGGTCTCCGCGTCCCAGCTGAAGCAGGGCCAGGAGGTGAAGGCGTCGTTCAACCTCCAGAACGACAAGCCCATGGCCGTGGAGATCAAGGCCGAGAAGATGGACAAGTAGCGGGCGCCCCCGGGCTCCGCGAAACGAGACGGGCTCCCCGGTGTCGCGGGGAGCCCGTCGGCTTCTTCCGGGCGGCGCGGGCGGCGGGCTAGGCGGCCCGCTCTCCCTCGTCGTCGCCGCGAACGGAGGGGACGGCGCGCACCAGCCGGCGGCGCAGCCCGTCGAGCAGCGCGTACACCACGGGCACCACCACGAGCGTGAGGACCGTCGAGGCCGCGAGGCCGCCGATGATGGCCCACGCCATGCCCGTGCGCATCTCCGCGCCGTCGCCGCGCGCGAAGGCGACCGGGACCATGCCGGCGATCATGGCGATCGAGGTCATGAGGATCGGGCGGAGCCGCAGGGGACCCGCCTCGAGCAGCGCCTCCAGCGTCGAGCGGCCCTCGGCGCGGAGCTGGTTCGTGAACTCGACGATGAGGATGCCGTTCTTCGTCACGAGCCCCGCCAGCATGATCATGCCGATCATGGCGAGCATCGACATGAACTCGTTCGCGAGGAGCAGCGCGGCGATCGCGCCGATCACCGCGAGCGGCAGCGAGAGCATGATCGTCACCGGGTCGAGCAGGCTCTCGAACTGCGCGGCGAGGATCATGTAGATGAGGACGATCCCCAGGAAGAGCGCGATGAGGAACTCGCGCCCGGTGTTCGCGAGCTCCTTGCCCTGGCCCTCGAAGTCCGTCTGCACCTGCGGCGGGAAGTCCTTCGCGACGCCGTTCAGGAACGAGATCGCCTCGCCGAGCGAGTAGCCCTTCAGGTTCGCGACCATCGTCACCTGCCGCTTCAGCGCCTGCCGCTCGATCTGGGAGGGCCCCTCGCCGCTCTCGAGCCGCGCCACGCTGCGCAGCTCGATGAGCTCGTTCCTGGGGGTGCGCAGGGTCAGCGCGCCGATGGCGTCGGGATCGGCCCGGGTCGCCTCGGGGAGCCGGAGCTTCACGTCGTACTGCTCGCCCTTCTCGCGGTACGTCGCGAACGCGTCCTGGCCGAGGTAGGCGCGCAGGGTCTGCCCGAGCGCCGCGGCCGGGAGGCCCACCGCGGCGGCGCGGTCGCGGTCCACCTGCACGGAGAGGAGCGGCCGGCCGGCGCGGTAGGTCGAGTCCACGTCGGTGAGGCCAGGGTTCTTCTCCATCGCCGCCTTGGTCTTCTCGACCGCGGCGAGGAGCGCGTCCCAGTCGTCCGAGCGGATGTTGAACTGCACCGGCTGCGGGCGCGAGCCGCCGCCCGCCATCATCTGCTGGTCGGCCACCGAGAGGATCGCGCCCGGGGGGACCACGAGCGACTCGCGCAGGTGCTGCTTGAACTCCTCCTGGCTGTATCGCCGGCTCTTCAGATGCACGAGGTTCACGGTGAGATCGGCCTTGTTCACCGCCTCGTCCACGCCGCCGCCCACCAGGGCGAAGACGTTCACCACGCCCGGCACGCCCCGGATCTGCGCGGCGATCCGCTCCGCCTGGGCCTCGGTCTCCAGGAGCGGCGTGCCCACAGGCAGCTCCACGCTCACCGTGACGCCGCTCTGATCCTGGGAGGGGATGAAGGTGAACTGGAGGAACTTGCCCAGGAACACCGTGGCGACGAGGACGCCGACGGCGCTGGCGACCGTGAGGCCCCGGTGGGCGAGCGCCCACTCGAGGGCCCGGCGGTAGGCGCGCTCGATGCCCGTGAAGAACCGCTCCAGCGCCGCGCCGACCCGCGTCGTGCCGTGCCCGTGCTTCGCGAGGAGGCGCGCCGACATCATCGGCGTGAGCGTCATCGAGACGAAGTAGGAGATGGCGACCGCCACCGCGACGGTGACGCCGAACTGGAAGAAGAAGCGGCCGACCATCCCCTTCATGAACGCGACCGGGATGAACACCGCGATGACGGACAGCGTCACCGCGAGGACCGCGAGCGCGATCTGGCCGGTCCCGTTCAGCGCCGCCTCTCGCGGCCGCTCGCCCTTCTCGAGGTGACGCACGATGTTCTCGATCACCACGATGGCGTCGTCGATGAGGAGGCCGATCGAGAGGGTGAGCGCGAGCATGGTCACGGTGTTGAAGGTGAAGCCGAGCGCGTGCATCACGGCGAAGGTGCCGACGACCGAGGTCGGCAGCGCGAACGCGGAGACGATGGTCGCGCGCCAGTCGCGCAGGAACACGAGCACGACGAGCACGGCGAGGATGGCGCCGATGAGGAGATCGTGCTGCACCGCGGAGATGGAGCCGCGGATGAACTTCGAGTTGTCGGTGACGACCTCGAGCTTCGAGCCCTCGGGGAGCCGCTGCGCCAGCGCCGCGAGGTCCGCCTTCACGCGCTCGGCGACCTCGACGGTGTTCGCGCCCGACTGCTTGCGCACGACGAGCGCCACGGCGGAGCGGCCGTCGAGCGTGGCCGACGAGCGCGCCTCGCCCGGCCCGTCCACCACGTCGGCGACGTCGCGCACGCGGATCTGCTTGCCGCCCGGGCTCGCCACCACGAGGTCGCGGAGCTCCTCCACCGAGCGGGCCTCGGTCTCGAGCTTCACCACGCGCTCCAGCCCCGGCTCGAGCATGCGCCCGCCCGGGACGTCGATGCTCTGCGCGCTGATGGCCTGGGAGACGTCGGTGGCGGCGAGGCCGTAGGAGCGGAGCCGCACCGGGTCCACCACCACGTTGATCTCGCGCTCGCGCCCGCCCACCACGTCGATCGAGCCGACGCCCTGGAGCCGCTGGAGCCCGGGCTTCAGCTCGTCCTCGGCGATGCGCGTGAGCTCCTGGATGGGCACCGGGCCGGAGAGGGCGAGCTGCACGATGGGCATGGCGCCCAGGTCGAGCTTCTGCACCACCGGCGTCTCGATCTCCTTCGGCAGCTGGGAGAGCGTCGCCTGGACCTTGTCGCGCACGTCCTGGGCGGCCACGTCCACCGGCACCGACAGGTCGAAGCGCAGCACGACCATCGAGATGCTCTCGAAGTTCTGCGAGCGCAGGGTGTCGAGGCCGGAGAGCGTGTTCAGCGCCTCCTCGAGCGGCTTCGAGAGGTTCTCCTCGACGGTCTCGGGGTCGGCGCCCGGGAGGATGGTGGTGACGGTGACGATCGGGAAGTCGACCTCGGGCATCTGGTCGACGCCGATGCGCGGGTAGGCGACGAGGCCGAACACCACCACCGCGAGCAGCAGCATGCTCGTGAAGATGGGACGGCGGATGAACGTGCGGATCGGGCTCAAGTGCGGGCCTCGGCTCTCTCTTTGATCGTCACTGCAGGACGCGCACCGGCGCGCCGTCCTTGAAGCCCGCGCCGCTCTCCGCGACCACGAGCGCCTCGGGCCCGACGCCCGACAGGACCCGGACCGTGCCTGGCCCGAGCTTCTCGACCTTCACCGCCTGGCGCTTCAGCCGGTCCGCCTCGACGGTCCACACGAACTGGGCGCCCTCGGCCTCCTGCACCGCGGCCGCGGGCAGGAAGAGCCCCTCGGTCGCGGCGGCGCCGCCGAGCGCGATCTCGACGATGGCGCCGGGGCGGAGCTCCTTGAGCGGCCCGCCCAGCGGGTCGGCGCGCACGTCCACCGTGCGCGTGCCCGGCTCGACCACCGCGCCCACCGAACGGATGCGCGCCTTGAACGGCCTGCCGGATGGGCTCACGGTCGCGGCCAGCTCGGCGCCGGGCGCGAGGAGGTCGGCCACCGCCTCGGGCACGCCGGCGCGCACCTCCAGGGACCCGACGTCCACCATCGCGAGCACGGCGGTGGGCGGCACCATCGCCACGAACTCGCCGGCGCTCTTCGTCCGCGCGGTGATGACGCCGTCGAAGGGGGCCTTGAGCGAGTGCTTCGCGAGCTGATCCTGCGCCGCCGCGACGGCGGCGCTCGCCTGCTGCAGCGCCGCGGCCGTCTGCAGCTCGGCGGTCTCGGCGCGCTCCACCATCGCGGGGGAGGCGGCGTCGCCGCGGGCGAGCTCGCGCGCGCGGCGCAGCTCGGACTCGGCGCCCCGGTGGGCCGCCTCGGCGGCGGCGCGCGCGGCCTGGGCCTGCTGGACCTGGATGCGGGCGGTGGAGGCGTCGAGCTCGACGAGCACCTGCCCCTTCTTCACCTGCGAGCCGACGTCCACGAGGAAGCGCTGGATGCGGCCGGAGGTCTCGGAGGACAGCGTCGCCTCGTGGCGCGCGCGGAGCTCGCCCGTGGCGCGGGTCACCCGGGCCGACCCGGCGTGCGGCTTCACCGTCCGGACGCCGATGGCCTCGGCGGCGCCGCCGGCAGGAGCAGGGGCGGGGGACGCGGCGGCGGCGGGGAGGGCTGCACCCCCGCCGCGGCCGCAGGCGAGGGTGAGGGCGGCGAGCAGGGCGAGGCGGGGGAGGGTTCGCGTCATCTTCCGAATCTCCATTCGGCAAAATTGAAGCGGCGCTTAGCACGCGCCGTGGGCGCCGACAAGGCGCCGCAGTAGGGGAACGGCGGCACCGCTAGCCGCCAGCCGGACGGGCGACTCCGCGCAGGAACAGATCCACGGCGCGCGCCGAGTGGCGGGCGGGGTCCGGCATGGCCGTCGCGCCACCGAGGAGCCAGGGCAGGGTGGTCGCCTGGAGGATCCCGAGCAGGACCCGGGCGGCCTCCTCGGGCGGACAGCGCAGCCGTTCCGCCGCGCCCGAGCGCTCCAGGAACTCGGCCATCCTGCGCAGGAAGGGGAGCCGCCCTTCGTCGGGCTCGCAGCGGCGCTGCGGTCCGAGGTCGAACAGGATCCGCAGCGCCTGCCGGCGCGCGAGGACCACCTCGAGCTGACGCTCGAGGAGCAGCTCGAGCCGCTGCTCGAGCGTCAGGCCGGCGGGAAAATGTGCGTCGAAGGTGGCGCTCAGCGCCCCCGCGAGATCTTCCACGATCGCCTGGAAGATCTCGTCCTTGCTGGCGAAGTACGTGTAGAGGGAGGCGGCCGTGAACCCGGCCTCCCGGGCGATCGCCTGCATCGTCGCCTCGTGGAAGCCCGCCTCGGCGAACACCTGCTCTGCCGCCGCGATGATGTCGCGCCGGGTGTGCTCGATCTCCCGAGCGCGCCGCGCCGATTTCGTATTCGCCGCCATCGAACGCGTATTTGGCGCAGAAGGGCCGCGGTGTCAAGCACCGTCGCGAGGTCGCGAGCGCTCCCTTGCCTGCGTGGGGCGAGGCCTCCGTCGACACGAACGTTCACGGACGCGCAAAGTGCCGGACGCGAAGCGCCCCCAACCTCTTCGCGGAGGCACCGCCATGAACCGGACTCGACTTCTCCTGCTCGTCGAAGGCACGAGCTTCGTCGCCGCTGCCCTGGTCCACTTCGGCGTGCTCGCCGGCGGCTACGAGCACCAGAAGGCCGGCACCGCGGAGACCGTGATAGGGGGCGTACTCCTCGCGGCGCTCGCGCTCACCCTCGTCCGTCCGTCGTGGACGCGCGCGGCGGGCGTCGCCGCCCAGGCGTTCGCGCTCGCCGGGACGCTGGTCGGGCTGTTCACCATCGCGGTCGGCATCGGACCCCGCACCGCGCCGGACCTCGCCTATCACGCCGCGATCCTGTCGCTGCTGGCCTTCGGCCTCGTGGTCACCGCCGGCCGGCGCCCGCACCTCGGACGGCGGGCGAGGGCGCTCGCGTCGTCGCGCTGAACGACGGCGCGGCAGCGGGGCGTGATCTCCCCTGTCCCGCCGGCTCACGGCCGCGCTCCCCGGCGGCGAGGCCCGCCGGGCTCAACGGGCGCTCGCCGCGCAGCGCGTCGATTCGAGGACTGCGGCACGCCCCGTGGGCTCGTGCAGGAGCACGCAGGCGCCGCCGCGCTTCACGAGGTGGAAGCGCTCGGGAGGGGTGAGCTCGCGGCCCGCGACGGGGAGCCCCGACGCGTCCCGCAGCCGCGCCCGCTCGACGACGAGCGTGCTCGACCGGGTGAGGGCGTCGTCCGCGAGCATGACCTGCATGCCGTGGAGCGCCGCGCTCACGGCGGCGGCGAGCGCGGCGCGGCTGGCGTCGGTCGGCTCCACGATCACCGCGGGCACGTCGCGCGGCCCGGAAGGCTCCGACGGCTCCATGGATGCGGGCGCACTCGTCCGGCAACCGGCGGCGAGGAGCGCGGACGCGAGGACGAGGGCGGAACCGGTCGGGCGCATCGCGCTCATCTTTCCACGATCCGGTTCTGGCGCCAGGGCGACTTCACCACCTCACCCTCGCCCGCGAGCGCCGTCTCCGCGGTGAGCGCCGACGTCCCCCCCGCCGGGCACCGGCCGGTCGCGCGGTACGCGAGGGCGGCCGAGAGGCGCGCCTCGGCGGGATCCCCCAGCTCGTGGCCGTAGTCGTCCGGCACCGCGCACCCGGGCACGCCGGCGACGCCGCTCCCGCCGGGCACGAAGCCGTCTCCGTACTCGCCGAAGCCCTGCTCGTTCACGCCCTGGAACTGGATCGCGAAGTAGGTCGTGCCGCAGTTGTCGCGGGGCGAGAAGCCGTAGGGCTTGCCGCACGTCGCGGCGCCGATCTGGATCACCTGGACGCCGATGCCGCGCAGGCCGTTCATGACCGACTCGCTCGCCGAGCAGGTGCCCGCGCCGGTGAGCACGAACACGCGCCCGAGCCCGAGCGTGGGCAGGGCGGCGCCCGGCGGGAGCGAGAAGTCCAGGGTCGTCTCGAAGAAGGGCATCGGGGGGAGCGGCTCCCCGGTGTCGGGGTCGCGGATGTCCACCTTGTCGTTGAAGACGAGCCGCTCGAAGGCCTTCCCCGTCGTCGAGGCCGGGCCCGCGATCATGTAGGCGAGCTGGCTCGCGATGGCGAGGTAGCCGCCGCCGTTGTACCGGAGGTCGAGCACGAGGTCTCGCACCGCCGCGGTCCGGAGCTGCTCGATCGCCGCGACGAGCTGCGCCTCGGAGGTCGCCACGTGGTCGTTGAAGAGCACGTACCCGACGGTCCCGCTCGCGGTCGAGATCGTCTGGACGACCGGGACGGGGGTGCCCTCGACGGCGGTCGAGGTGACCTGCACCGTGCGGGTCCCGAGGCCGTCGCGGATCGTCAACGTGTGCACCTCGTCCGCGGTCGACGGGGCGATGCCGGCGTTCAGCGTGTCCACGTCGGTGCCGTTCGCGAGGTCCACGCCGTCCACGGCGACGAGCGCCGTGCCGCGCGCGATGCCGGCGATCTCCCCCGGCGAGTCCGGCTCCACGTACGCGGCGACGGCCTGGCGCGGCGGGTCCTGCGACAGGATCACCCACTGCACGCCGTACCCCACCTCCACGCCCGACTGCGAGAGCGCCACCCACGCGTCGGTCGGATAGGTGAAGTGGAACCGATCCTTGGGCCGCCCCGAGGCGGTCGACGCGGGCGTCTTCAGCACGTCGAAGTAGCGCGCGGGCGTCGAGTAGCCGGCGGGGTTCGCGTTCGGCACCTCTCGGTACCAGAGGTAGAGCTCGTGGATCCAGGAGCGGACCCACGCCTTCTCGTCGGCGAGCGTGCCCCGCCGATCGCGGTACGGCTCGCCCGTGGAGGGGTCGATCCCCGCCCGCGGAGCGGCGCAGCGCGCCTCGTACTGCGCGGAGGGGCCGAACGACGCGTCGTCCGAGGAGCCGCACGCGGCGGCCGCGGCCACGAGCGCGAAGGTGAGCTGGCGGAGCCCGCGACGGAGGCGCGGCGCGCCCCGCACGATGGTGCGCATGGAGGTCCCCCTCGGCTGGAGCCGGGTCGGAGGCCATGCTCGCACGGAGGGTGTGGGACGGCAAGGAGCCCGCGGCGCCGGGCGCGAGCGGGAGGGCGCCGCCCAGGGTCTCACTTGCAGAGAAGCCTCACGCCGCGCGCGCCCGCGTCGGCAGCGTGGCCCTCGCGGTCGTGCCCTTCCCCGGCGCGCTCTCGTAGCGCAACGTTCCGCCGTGACGCGCGATCGCCGCGCGCGCCAGCACCACCCCGAGGCCGGTGCCGTCCTCGCGCGTCGAGAAGAACGGCGTGCCGAGGCGCCGCAGCGTGTCGGGCGCCATCCCCCGGCCGGTGTCGCGGACCACGATCTCCGCGCCGTCAGCGCGCGCGAGCACCTCGACGACGACCTCTCCACCCCGCGGCGTGGCCTCGATGCCGTTCGAGACCAGGTTCTGGAGCGCCTCCCGCAGGCGGCGCGGATCGGCCTCGGCCGTGGCGTCCCCGCGCGTCGAGAGGCGGACCCCGGCGTCCGCCGCCCGCGCCGACAGCGCGAGCAGCGTGTCGGCGGCGAGCGGGCCGAGGGCGACGGGCGTCGGCTCGAGCTCCTCCAGCGGCCGGTAGCACGCGAGGTAGCGCTGCAGGATCTCCAGCATCCGCGCGACCTCGCGCTCGACGAGCGCCAGCCGCTCGTGGGAAGCGGCCTCCGCGGGGTTGCGCAGCCCGAGCTGGAGGAGCGCCTTCACGGCGGTGAGCGGGTTCTTGAGCTCGTGCGCCACCTTCGCCCCGAGCTGCTCGAGGTCTCGGGCGCGCGTGAGCGCCTCCCCGGCCGGCACCGTCTCGAGCCTCGTCGTCATGAGCCTCCTTCTCCTCTCGAAGCGACGTCGAACGGGAGGGCGCAGGATCGACAGGGCGACCGCCGCCGTTCGAGGGGATCCCTGGTGAAGGAGGGTGAGGGCGAGGGTTCGTGACCGGGCGAGGCGGGTGGCGAACGACCGTCCTTGCGACGGCCGGGTCCGACCGCCCCGTCGATCTCGGGGAGTCAGCGATCGCTGACCGCGCGGCGGGGACCTCCTCCGCCTACGTCAACCTCGCCTCCCCATCGCAGGGCTCTCGGGGAGGAGAAGGGAGCGAGCCATGGCCGTGGACATCAAGCAGTCTCACCGCCGGCTGTTCGAGGAGGCGTGGACGAAGGGGAACTTCGGCGTCTTCGACGAGATCTGCGATCGCGGGTACCGAGGCCACGACCCGATGACGGGTGACACGGATCTCGAGCAGACCCGCGAGACGTGCCGCATGTACCGCTCCGCGTTTCCCGACGTGAAGCCCACGTTCCTCGGCTCCTACGCCGACGGCGACACCGTCGTCACGCACTGGCGCATGACCGGCACGCACCGGGGCGCCCTCATGGGCATCGAGCCCACCGGGACGCGCTGCACCGTCGAGGGGATCTCCCTCGCGAAGTTCAAGGGCGGCAAGATCGTCGAGGAGTGGACGCAGTGGGACGGGCTCGGCTTGCTCCGCCAGCTCGGCGTCGCGCCCACGGCGCAGCCGGGCGCGGGGGCGCGCCCTCCGGAGACGCGGCCGCACGCGTGAGGGCTTCGAGACCGCGCCGGCCACGGCGGGCGTGAAGCCGGCGGCGGCCGCCGCCTCGGCCCACGCCCGCGCGCGCTCGCCCGCGCTCGGGCGGGTCACGCCCGGTCGAGGCTCGCCATGTCGATGACGAACCGGTAGCGCACGTCGCCCCGCACCATCCGGTCGTACGCCTCGTTGATCTTCTGGATGGGGATCACCTCGACGTCCGACACGATCCCGTGCTGCGCGCAGTAGTCGAGCATCTCCTGGGTCTCGGCGATGCCGCCGATGAGGGATCCGGCGAGCCGCTTGTTGCCGGAGATGAGCGAGAAGGCCGCGACGGGGGTCGGGGCCGGCGGGACGCCGAGCAGCACCATGGCGCCCTTCGGACGCAGCAGCCCGAGATGGGCGTCGTAGTCGTGCGGCGCCGAGATGGTGTCCACGATCAGGTCGAAGCGCCCGGCGAGCCGGGAGAAGGTCGAGGCCTCCTTCGTGGACGCGAACGCGTGCGCTCCCAGCCGGCGCGCGTCCGCCTCCTTCGAGGCCGACGTGCTGAGCATGGTGACCTCGGCGCCCATCGACGCGGCGAGCTTGACCGCCATGTGTCCCAGCCCGCCGAGGCCCACGACCGCGACGCGGTCGCCGGGCTTGCAGCTCCACTCGCGCAGCGGGGACCAGGTGGTGATGCCCGCGCACAGGAGCGGCGCCGCGCCGGCGGGGTCGAGGCCGGCCGGGACCTTCAGCACGAACCGCTCGTCGACGACGATCCGGCTCGAGTAGCCGCCGAACGTCGGCGTGCGCCGGTCCATCTCGGTGCCGTTGTAGGTGAACGCGGCGCCCTTCTCGCAGAACTGCTCGGTGTCGTGCCGGCACGGGCCGCACTCGCGGCACGAGTCGACCAAGCACCCCACGCCGGCGAGGTCGCCCTGGGCGAGCTTCGTGACGCCCTTCCCGACCTGCCGCACGCGACCGACGATCTCGTGGCCGGGCACCATGGGGAAGAGCCCTCCCCCCCACTCGTCGCGGGCCTGGTGGACGTCGGAGTGGCACACGCCGCAGTAGAGGACGTCGATGAGCACGTCGCGAGGTCCGGGCTCGCGCCGCTCGACGGTGAAGGGAGCGAGGGGGGCGCCGGCGGAGGCGGCGGCGTAGGCGGGGATCTTCGGCATCTTCGTACCTTTCGGAGGTTCGTTCGAGCGCGTTCGCGGGACGGCAATGTGCGCCCGTTCGCGGTGCGGGGAAACCGCCAAATCGTGCACGCGCCGTTCGGGTTCTCTTCACGTCCGCCGTCGCCCCCGGCGCGACGGGGGAGGGAGAGGGCCATCGCGGGCCCCGCCGCCTGCTAGGCCTGCTTGATCTCGTGCACCAGCTTCGCGAGCGACGCCTTGGCGTCGCCGAAGAGCATCGAGGTGTTGTCCCGGTAGAAGAGCTCGTTCTCGATGCCGGCGAAGCCCGGGTTCATGGAGCGCTTCATCACGATGACGTGCTTCGCCTCGTCCACGTTGAGGATGGGCATGCCGTAGATGGGAGAGCCCCTGTCCGTGCGGGCGGCCGGGTTCACCACGTCGTTCGCGCCGATGACGAGCGCCACGTCGGCGCCCTTGAACTCGTCGTTGATGTCGTCCATCTCCTTCAGCTTCTCGTAGGGGATGTCCGCCTCGGCGAGCAGCACGTTCATGTGCCCGGGCATGCGGCCGGCGACGGGGTGGATGGCGTAGAGCACCGTCCCGCCGTTCTTCTCGATGAGCGCCGCGAGCTCGCGGACCTGGTGCTGCGCCTGCGCGACGGCCATGCCGTAGCCCGGCACCACGATGACGAGCCGCGCGTACGCGAGCTGGATGGCCGCGTCCTCCGGAGTGATCGCGTGGACCGTGAGCTCCTGCGCCGACTTCTGCGACGCCTCGGGCGCCGCGCCGAACGCGCCGAAGAGCACGTTCGCGAACGAGCGGTTCATCGCCCGGCTCATGATGATGGAGAGGATGAAGCCGGAGGCGCCGTCGAGCGCGCCCGCGATGATGAGGACGTTGTTGCCGATCGCGAAGCCGGTCGCCGCGGAGGCGAGGCCGGCGTAGGAGTTGAGGAGCGAGATCACGACCGGCATGTCGGCCCCTCCGATGGGCAGGACGAGCGACACCCCGAACACCAGCGCGAGCGCGACCATGGCGTAGAACGCGACCGGGTGCGCCGGATCCGCGACGAGCCACGCGAACAGCGCGATCGCCACCCCGAAGATGCCGAGCGAGACGATGTTCTGGCCCTTGAACGTCACGGGCCGGGAGGGGAGCAGCTCCTGGAGCTTGCCGAACGCCATGAAGCTGCCGGTGATGGTGAGCGCGCCGAACAGCACCTCGAACCCGAGCGCGGCCATCACCGGGCGCGAGACCTCCGCGCCGTTGCCGAGGTGCCAGTACTCGGCGACGCCGACGAGCGTCGCGGCGACCGCGCCGAACATGTGCGAGATCGCGATCCGCTGGGGCATCGCGGTCATCGGCACGTACACGCCGAGCGGGTAGCCGATGAGCGAGCCGAGGACGAGGCCGGCGATGATCCACTCGTAGCGCACGATCTCGTGGTTCACGAGCGTGCCCACGATCGCGACGAGCATGCCGAGCGCGGCGAGCTGCATCCCGCGCCGGGCGCGGTCGGGGAGGGTGAGGCTGCGCAGGCCGAGGATGAAGAGGATCGAGGCGAGGAGGTAGGCGGCCTCGATGAAGACGGTACGGGGGCTCACTTGCGTTTCCCCCCGCGGTCGGTGCGCTTGAACATCTTCAGCATGCGATCCGTGATGATGAAGCCGCCGACCACGTTGATGGTCGCGCTCGTCACCGCGACGAACCCGAGGATGGTCGGCAGGGCGCCGCGATCCGCGCCCGCCATGACCAGCGAGCCGACGAGGGAGATCGCGCTGATGGCGTTCGTCGCCGACATGAGCGGCGTGTGGAGGAGGGCGGGCACGCGGGTGATGGTGAAGAACCCGACGAACCCCGCGAGCACGAAGACGTAGATCTCGATGAGCTCCAGGCCTGGCATGGAACGTCCTCCTAGACGCGGACCTGTCCGTCGTGGACGACGAGCATCGCGCCGGCGATCTCGTCCCCCGGATCGAGCGCGAGCCGGCCGTCCCTGGAGAGGTGCTGGAGGAGGGTGGTGACGTTGCGGCCGTACATCTGGCTCGCGTGAAAGGGGACCGTGGACGGGAGGTTCAGGGGGCCGAGGATCGTCACGCCGGCCTCGACGACCGTCTCGCCGGGGCGGGTGAGCTCGCAGTTCCCGCCCGCCTCCGCCGCGAGGTCCACCACCACCGAGCCCGGTCGCATCGAGCGGATCATCGCGGCGGTGAGGAGCCGCGGCGCCGGCCGCCCGGGGATCTGGGCGGTGGTGACGACGAGGTCCATGTCCTTCACGTGCGCGCCGATCGCGCCGAGGACGCGCTCCTGCTCGGACGCGGCGAGCTCCTTCGCGTATCCGCCGGCCGCCTCGGCCGCGACCTGCGGCACCTCGACGAAGGAGGCCCCGAGCGACTGGACCTGCTCCTTCACCACCGGGCGCACGTCGAAGGCGGAGACGATCGCGCCGAGCCGCCGCGCGGTCGCGAGGGCCTGCAGCCCGGCCACCCCCGCGCCGACGACGAACGTCTTCGCCGGCGCGAGCGTGCCGGCGGCGGTCGTCATCATCGGCAGGATGCGCGGCAGCGCGCTCGCGCCGAGGAGCACCGCCTTGTAGCCCGCGAGCGTCGCCTGCGAGCTGAGGGCGTCCATCGACTGCGCGCGCGTGGTGCGCGGCACCTTCTCCATCGCGAGGGCCGAGACGCGCCGCGCGGCGAGCCGCTGGAGCAGCGGGCCGCTCAGGTGCGGCGCGAGGAGGCCGACGAGGAGGGCGCCCTCCGGGAGGAGGTCCGCCTCCGCCTCGGACGGGCGCTGGACGCGCACGATCGCCTCCGCGCCGGCGAGCAGGGCGGGGCCCTCCGCGAGGGACGCGCCCGCGGCCTCGTACGCGGCGTCGACGAAGCCCGCCGCGGCCCCGGCGCCTCGCTCGATCCGGACCTCGTGCTGCTGCTTCACGAGCCGCGTCACGTTCTCCGGGACGAGCGCCACGCGGCGCTCCCCCGGCGTCGTCTCCTTCGGGACTGCGATGCGCATGATCTCCTCGAGCGCCGTCGATGAGCCCTTCCCCGCCGGGGCGCCGCAGGTCGCACGCCCGCCGGGGGAGCCTCTAACCGAGCAGCGGCCCGGCGCAAGGCTCATCGATCGAGGCGAAGGGTCGCGCGCGCGACCGGAGGAGGGGACGTGAGCGAGGAACGCAGGCCAGGGCAGGATGCGCCCGAGGTCCCGCGGGTGCCGCCGGCGCAGCCGGAGATGCCGGGACGAGGAGCGAGGCCCGGGCGCGAGGTGCCGGGGATTCCCCGCCCGCAGCCGGAGATGCCCGCCAAGCCCCCGTCGCGCCCGGAGGCGCCGCTCGATCCCAACGCGCCGGGGCAGTGAGGGGCGGCTTCCGGGGCCGGGCCTCACCCGCGCCCGGTGATGTAGCCCTGGAGCTGCTCGATCAGGTACTGCTTCTCGTCGAGCATGAGCTGGATGATGTCGCGCATCGACACCACGCCCGTCACGCGCCCGTCCTCCTCGACGAGCAGGTGGCGCGTGTAGTGGTCGCGCATGAGCGTCGCGCAGTCCGCCTCGCTCGCGCTCGCCTGGACGCGCGGCACGCCGGTCCGCATCGCCTCGCGGATGGGGAGGCTGCCGTCGCCGCCGCGCGCCAGCACGGTCGTGACGAGGTCGCGCTCGGTGACGAGGCCGAGGATGCCCTCGGGGCCCTTCACGGCCACCGAGCCGATCCGCCGCTCCGCCATGAGCTGGGCCGCCTGGCGGAGCGGGACCCCGGCGTCGAGCGCCACGATGTCGCGCGTCACGTGCTTCCGGATAGAGGCCATGCGTCGCTCCTGTTGCAGGGACTGGGAGGTGAGTAACCGCGGGTGCGGCCAAGCACCGCTGGCCCGCTGGAAAAGACGGGGCCCCGCCCGCGAGGGGCGAAACCACGACCCGCCGGGAACGAGCCCGGCGCCGCGCCTCATGATCAGAAGTGGTCGATCCGCACGGGCCACATGCCGTGCTCGATCCCGTGGTAGCGCTCCACGCACGAGGGGGCCGCGTCCGGGCGGTCCCACACCATGGGCGCGAACTGCGCGTCCACGTCCTTCCAGCGGGAGTTCGAGTGCATGGGATCGCCGAGCTTGTAGTGACCCAGCTCGTGGAGGAGCTCCGACGCCTCGAAGCAGCCGTCCGCGTCCGGCGGGACCCGCACCGAGAGGGTCTTCTCGAGGTAGTCGGTGCAGCCGTCGTTGTGCGCCGCGAGGTAGCAGGCATACTCGGCGTCGTTGCGGAACTGGATGCGCCAGCCATCGAGGTTCGAGAGGCCCCAGAACGGCAGCTCCCGATCGAGCAGCGCCGACACGCGCCGCTCGGCCTCGGCGAGGTCGGGCGGGTCCGTCTCGAACTCGACGCAGGCGTCGCGGACGTGGAAGTCGCAGCGCCACGGCTCGCAGGCGAGGCACGCCGCCGCGATCGCCGCGAACCAGATCCGCACGCCGCCCCCACACCGCGCCGCCACGTCGAAAGCTAGAGACGCGCCGCCGGCCGCGCGAACGCCCCGGCCCATCGTGGCCGGCGCCCGCGCCGGTCGGGGAGCCTCGACGCGGGCGGGATTCACGCTGGGGCAACCCGCGCGGCGGCCCGCCGGGCGTCCGCCCGCCGGGTGGCGCCGGCCGCACGCCCCGACCCGCGCGGAATCCTCCGCTTGCGGGGGCGGGGTGCGAGCTTAGAACGAGGCAGGAGGTCGGGACGGCGGATGGCAAGCTTCCAGCGAAGGCGCGGCCAGGATCCCCTCTGGTACAAGGACGCCGTCATCTACGAGACGCACGTCAAGACGTTCTACGACTCGAACGGCGACGGCATCGGCGATCTGCGCGGCCTGGTGGAGAAGCTGGACTACCTCCAGGACCTCGGCATCAACTGCCTGTGGCTCCTGCCGCTCTTCCCGTCTCCGCTCAAGGACGACGGCTACGACATCGCGGACTACCGCGGCATCCACCCGGACTACGGGACCATGGACGACTTCCGCGAGCTCGTCGCGGCGGCGCACGCGCGCGGCATCCGCGTGCTGATCGAGCTCGTGGTGAACCACACCTCCGACCAGCACCCGTGGTTCCAGCGGGCGCGGCGCGCGCCGCCCGGCTCGCCGGAGCGGGCGTTCTACGTCTGGAGCGACACCGACCAGAAGTACCCGGACGCCCGCATCATCTTCACGGACACCGAGAAGTCGAACTGGACCTGGGATCCGGAGGCGAAGCAGTACTACTGGCACCGGTTCTTCAGCCACCAGCCGGACCTCAACTTCGAGAACCCGCAGGTGCTGCGCGAGGTGCTCGACGCGCTCAGCTTCTGGGCGGAGCTCGGCGTGGACGCGTTCCGGCTCGACGCGGTGCCGTACCTCATCGAGCAGGACGGCACGAACTGCGAGAACCTGCCCCGCACGCACGAGGTCATCAAGCAGGTCCGCCGCCACGTGGACGAGCACTTCCCCGGGCGGATGCTGCTCGCCGAGGCGAACCAGTGGCCCGACGACGTCCGGCCCTACTTCGGCGAGGGCGACGAGTGCCACATGGCGTTCCACTTCCCGCTCATGCCGCGCATCTTCATGGCGCTCCGGCTGGAGGACGTGGAGCCCATCGTCGAGATCATGCGCCGCACGCCGCCCATCCCGGACACCAGCCAGTGGGCGCTCTTCCTGCGCAACCACGACGAGCTGACGCTCGAGATGGTGACGAACGACGAGCGGGACTACATGTACCTCGCGTACGGCCACGACCCGCGCATGAAGCTCAACGTCGGGATCCGGCGCCGCCTCATGCCGCTCGTGGAGAACAGCCGCCGGCGGATGGAGCTCCTGAACAGCCTGCTCTTCTCGTTCCCGGGCACCCCGGTCGTCTACTACGGCGACGAGATCGGCATGGGCGACAACATCTACCTCCACGACCGCAACGGGGTGCGCACGCCGATGCAGTGGACCCCCGATCGCAACGCGGGCTTCTCGCGCGCCGATCCGGGCCGCCTCTACAGCGCGCCGATCTCGGATCCCGTCTACGGCTACCAGGCGGTGAACGTGGAGGGGCAGTCGCGCGATCCCTCCTCGCTGCTCCACTGGATGCGCAACACCATCGCGCTCCGCAAGCTCTTCAAGGCGTTCGGGCGCGGCACGATGGAGTTCCTGCCCGTCGCGAACCGGAAGGTGCTCGCGTACGTGCGGCGCTGGGAGGAGGACGTCATCCTCTGCGTCGCGAACGTGTCCCGCTCGGCGCAGCCGGCGGAGCTCGACCTCTCCGCGCTGGAGGGCTACGTCCCCGTCGAGATGCTCGGCTACACCGAGTTCCCGCGGATCGGCAAGCTGCCCTACTTCCTCACCCTCGGCCCGTACGGCTTCTACTGGTTCGAGCTGCGCAAGCCGCATTGAGCGAACGGGGGACTGCGTCCCCCCTGCCCGGCTGGACCTTTGAAGCCCCGCTCACCCCGAGCGTAGCGCACGCGGAGCGGGCGCGAAGTCGAGGGGGCCCGCTGCGCGGCTGCGCGTAGGTTTCCCCGCCGGGAGGGGCTTCGCCGCGGCTTCGCCCGTCCCGCCGCTGGCGCGGGTGCGCTGTTCGAGCGCCGTGCGACCCGCTAGACTCTCCGTCCATGGCCGCCCAAGTCGTCGCCTTCCTGCTGCGCCTCGTGCTCTCCGCGGGCGTGCTGTGGCTCGCGGTCGCCTGGGTGTCGCCGGCGAACCCGGCGAACACGTTCGGGCGCGCGGTGACCGTCTCGATCGTGCTGTCGCTCGCGTACTACGTGACGCTCGCCAAGTTCCTCTGGTTCCTCGTCCTGCCCTGGTTGCTCTACGCCGCCATCTGGCTGGCCGTGATCATGGGGGCGTACGGGATCGGCTTCTGGCGGGCGCTCCTCGTCGCGATCGCGCTCACGGTGCTCTCGTGGCTCGTCTCGGCGGTGCTGGGCGTCCGCACGTTCCGCGCGGGCTGAGCGCGCCTCGCGAGCCGCCGTCACGCGCGCCCGTAGAGCTCCGCCGCCTCGGCGAGCCGCGCCGCGACCTGCGCCGTGAGCGCCTCCTCCCGGACCCTCCACCGCCAGTTGCCGTCGAGCGTCGCGGGCGTGTTCATCCGCGCCGCGGAGCCCAGCCCGAGCACGTCCTGCATCGGCACGATCGCGGTGTCCGCCACCGAGGAGAGGACGGCGCGGATCATCACCCAGCTCATGTCCCGCCCGTCCGTCCCGAGGTAGGCGCGCGCCCGCGCCTTCTCCCGCGCCACGTCCTCGGCGGTGCGGACGCTGTCGCCGGCGCCGCCCTCCCACCAGCCCATCACCGTGTCGTTGTCGTGCGTGCCGGTGTACGCGACGGTGTCGCGCTCGTAGTTGTGCGGCAGGAACGTCGGCGCCTGCGGATCGTTGCCGAAGGCGAACTGCAGCACCGCCATGCCGGGCAGGCGGAAGCGGTGCCGGAGCGCCTCCACCTCCGGGGTGATGACGCCGAGGTTCTCCGCCACGAACGGGAGCGGGCCGAGCGCGCGCTCGAGCGCCTCGAACAGCCGCGCGCCAGGCCCGGGGACCCAGCGGCCCTCCTCGGCGGTGGCGGCGCCGGCAGGGATCTCCCAGTACGCCTCGAAGCCGCGGAAGTGATCGAGCCGGATCCGGTCCACGCGCGCGAGCGTCCCGCGGATGTGCTCCATCCAGCTCCGGAAGCCGTCGCGGGCCACCGCCTCCCAGTCGGGGAGCGGATTCCCCCAGAGCTGGCCGGTGGCGCTGAAGTAGTCGGGGGGCACCCCGGCGACGACGGTGGGCTCGCCCCGCGCGTCGAGCCGGAACAGCTCCGGGCGCGACCAGACCTCGACCGAGTCGTGCGCGACGTAGATGGGCAAGTCGCCGAGCAGCGCGATCCCCAGGGCGCGGCAGCGCGCGCGCAGCGCCTCCCACTGCCGCGCGAAGCACCACTGCGAGAACACCTCGGCGAAGATCGCGGTCGCGTAGCGCGCGCGCGCGGCGTCGAGGGCGCGCGGCTCGCGGCGCGCGAGCGGCTCCGCCCAGCGGGTCCAGGGCCGGCCCTCGTGCGCGTCCTTCAGGACGGCGAACAGCGCCCAGTCCTCGAGCCAGTCCGCCTCGCGCGCCCGGAACGCCTCCAGCTCGGCGCGCGCCTCGGCGCCCGCGCGCGCGGAGAAGGCCGCCGCCGCCCGGCCGAGCCGCTCGCGCTTCCACGGGCCCGCCGCCTCGTACGCCGCCCGGTCCGGGGGCCCGGCGGGCGCCCCGGCGAGCTCGCCGTCCTCCAGCCACCCCTCGTTGCGGAGCGTCTCGAGCGAGACGAGCAGGGGGTTCCCGGCGCGCGACGAGAGCGCCTGGTAGGGAGAGTCTCCGAAGCCGGTCGGGCCGAGCGGCAGCACCTGCCACAGCCGCTGGCGCGCCTCCGCGAGCCACGCGGCGAACCGGTGCGCTCCGGCGCCGAGGTCGCCCAGGCCGTGCGGGCCGGGCAGCGAGGTGGGGTGGAGCAGGATGCCGCTGCGGCGGTCGCGCGGGGCCATGGGGGCGGGCTAGAGGTGCTGGACCTTCGACTCCTCGGGGGCGCGGGGCTCGCCGGGGCGCGGCTCCGCGCGGGCCTCGCGATCGAGCGCGCGCGACACGGCGTCGCGCGCCCCGAGCCCCACCGCCAGGGCCACGGCCAGCACGATGCCGCCGACCACGATGGTGAAGGCGATGGTGGGGAGCAGCCCGCCGACCCCCACGTGCTCGAGCGCCATCGCGGCCGCGAGCACGAGGACCAGCCACTTCACGGCGAGCGCGATGAGGCGCGCCTGCCGGATCTGCTGGTTCACGGCGTTGATGAGCGCGCTCCGCTCGAGGAAGCGGGCGATCCCGATGCCGACGAGGAGGATGATCGCGCCCAGCACCAGCTTCGGCAGGAACACGAGGAGCGACAGGCCGAACGCGCTCACCGTGCTCGCGCCCAGCACCTCCAGCGCGAGGGCGAGCCCGGTCGCGATGACCACCCAGTAGGCGCCCCGCGCCACCATGACCGAGGGCTCGTGGCCGGGCGAGAGGTCGCGGCCGGAGGTCATGCCCCACTCGCGCGCCCGCCGGTCGAAGCCGATCCGGGCGAGGGCGGCGCGCAGGATCGCCCGGATGACGAAGGCCGCGACGACCGCCGAGACCACCACGATGAGCATCGCGACGATCCCCGGCAGGTCCGCGGCGAGCACCATGCGCAGGCGCTCGAAGGCCTCGTCCAGCACTTCTCGTACGCGTTCCCACATGGCCTCTCCCTCACGGGTTGAAGCGATCCGGCCAGCGCCAGCGCGAGATGAGGTAGCGCTTCTCGTCCTCGAACACGGCGCACAGCCGCTCGACGCGCTCGTCCGCCGCGTCCGGGCCGAGCGGCGCGACCTCGTTCACGAAGCTCGCGACCCAGCCCAGGTAGATGGGGGTGAGCGAGCGGAGGAGCTGGCGGCGATCCATCGCCTTGAAGCGCCAGCCCACCGCGAAGTCGTAGATGACGCGCGCCCAGATCGCGTCCGGCATGCGGAAGCTCTCGGGCGGCGAGCGGGGGATCCGCTGGAGCGCGAGCAGCGTCTGCGGCGGCAGCACGACGCTCCAGATCGGACGCAGGTCGCGCCAGCCGAGCGCGAAGGCGTCCACCAGCGGCGCCACCGCGGGCGCGGCGACCGGCTCCTCGGCGAGGTGCTCGTCCCCGAAGGTCGCGACCGCCGCGGACTCCCGCACGCGCTGCCAGTGGTGCGCGTGCACCTCCATCTCGTGGAAGATGAGGTCGAGCACGCGCGCGAGCGCCTCCGACACGTCCTGGGGCTGGGCCGCCGGGCGCGGCCGCGGCCCGATGAACACCTGCGCGATCCGCACCTCCCGCGCGAGCGCCTTCGACACGCACCACAGGTCCTCGCCCGCGTGCGCGGGATCCGTCCGCCACTCGGTGTCGGAGAGCAGGTGCTGCGCGAGCCGCCGCGACAGGACCAGCTCGCGCCCGAGCGGCTGGCGCAGGCGCTGCCCGAACAGGGCGCGCGTGAGGGGATAGACGACGCCCGTGACGAGCACGCCCTCGAGCCGGCCGCGGGCGTAGGAGGGGACGACGAGATCGAACCCGCCGGAGAGGATCGGGTCGAGCAGCGCCCGCAGCCACGCCGCGTCCGCCGGCCGGGGCAAGGGCTCGAGGAGCGCGCACGCGGGCGCCTCCCGGGCGATCGCGATCTCGAGCAGCGTGGGGAGGGCCGCCTCGGGCCCGGTATGACCGCCGGTGTAGACGGCCGGCGGGTGGCCACGCTCCGCGGAGGCGAGCGCGGCGTCCGCCGTCGTGGCGCCGCTCGGGTTGCCGGTGAGCACCACGGCGAGGGCGGGGCGCCCGGGAAAGGCCTGCTGCAGCCCGGACTCGAGCGCGAGCGCGGCCTCGCTCGCCGCCGTCACGTCCGGCTCCGCGGGCACGCCCACGACCACGTCGGGCCCCGTGGGCTCGTTGGGTCGGGACGACGGCTCCAGCACGAGAGACAACGTAACCCCTGACGGCGGTTTCTCCCCGCGGAAAGTTCGGGCTTCCCGCCCGGCGCTCGCACGCCCGCGGGTGGCCCTCGCGGGGCGGGCGGTGGGGGGAGGCCCCCCGCCCGCCCAGCCTCATGATCAGTGGAGCGCCCGCGCGAGCACCATCTCGCGCGCCTCGTGGTCGCGGACGCGAGCGCCGAGCGCGCCGGCGAGCGGCGCGAGGTCGGAGGACGTCGCCTGGCCCTTCGTCCGCTCGCGGAGCTGCTGCAGCGTCCCGAGGAGCTCGCGGTGCTCCTCGATCATCCCCGCCACCAGCGCGCGGTACTCGGGCGAGGTGGCGCTCAGGAGGCCGTAGAAGCCCTTCTGGTGCTCCTCGTGCGCGAAGTGCTCGGTGAGGAGCTGCGTGAGCGACTCGAGCGCCGCGGTGACGGCGGACAGGTCCTTCGCCTCGGCGAGCCGATCCACGAGCGCCTCGATCCGCGCGTGGTCCTCGTGCAGCGCCGCCTGCACCTGCTCCGCGGCGTGCGTCCGCCCGGTCTTCCCCGCCGCGGTGAACTGCGCCGCCTCGGTCGAGCCCTCCAGCGCGAGGGTGGACGCGGTGCCGCCCGAGACGGCCGTGGCCACGAGGTCGAAGTACCCCGTGCCCACCTCGCGCTGGTGGCGCGTGGCGGTGTAGCCCTGCCGCTCCGCCGCGAACTCCGCCTGCTGCAGCTCGGTGTAGGCGGCCATGCCGCGGTCGCGGTAGCCGCGCGCCAGCTGGAACATGGAGTGGTTCAGCGCGTGGAACCCGGCGAGCGTCACGAACTGGAACCGGTAGCCCATCGCGCCCAGCTCGCGCTGGAAGCGCGCGATCGTGGCGTCGTCGAGGTTCCGCTTCCAGTTGAAGGAGGGGGAGCAGTTGTACGCGAGGAGCTTGCCGGGGAACTTCGCGTGGAGGCCCTCCGCGAACCGCCGCGCCTCGTGCAGGTCCGGGGTCTGCGTCTCGCACCAGATCACGTCGGCGTACGGCGCGTAGGCGAGCCCGCGCGCGATGGCCGTCTCGAGGCCCGGCTTCATCCGGTAGAAGCCCTCGGGGGTGCGCTCGCCCCTCTCGATGAAGGGCGCGTCGTACGGATCGACGTCGCTCATCACGAGCTTCGCGCCCTCCGCGTCCGTGCGCGCGACGAGGATCGTCGCGACGCCCATCACGTCGGCGGCGAGGCGCGCCGCGTTCAGGGTGCGGACGAACGTCGAGGTGGGCACGAGGACCTTGCCGCCGAGGTGGCCGCACTTCTTCTCGGAGGCCACCTGATCCTCGAAGTGCACCGCGGCGGCGCCCGCCTCGATCATCGCCTTCATGAGCTCGAAGGCGTTGAGCGGACCGCCGAAGCCCGCCTCGGCGTCGGCGACGATGGGCGCGAACCACCAGGTGCCGGCCTTGCCCTCCGCGTGCTCGATCTGGTCGGCGCGCTGCAGCGCGCGGTTGATGCGGCGGACCACCTCGGGGACGGAGTTCGCCGGGTAGAGGCTCTGGTCCGGATAGGTCTGCCCCGCGGTGTTCGCGTCGGCGGCCACCTGCCAGCCCGAGAGGTAGATGGCCTTGAGGCCCGCCTTCACCATCTGCACGGCCTGGTTCCCGGTGAGGGCGCCGAGGGCGTGGACGTAGGGCTCCGAGTGGAGCAGGTCCCACAGGCGGTTCGCGCCCAGCTGGGCCAGGGTGTGCTCGACGCGCACCGAGCCGCGGAGGCGCTCCACCTCGGCGCGGCCGTAGCGCCGGACGATCCCCTCCCAGCGCCGCGGATCCGGGTGCGGCGGCGCGGGCGAGTCGGCGCCGGCCTCGGCGCCCCCCGCGAGGAGCCGCTCCCGCTGCTCGCCCTCGGCCTCGAGCAGCTCGTAGGCGGGCAGGGTGATGAACTCGACGAAGTCGGCCTGCGTGCTCATGCGCTCGAACAGCGCGCGGGCGTCCTCGAAGCGGCCGCCGTGGAACGCCGCGTCGCCGACCTCGAGGCGGACGCGGTCCATCTCGTCGGCGAGGACGGTGCGGAAGCGCTCGACGGTGAGCGGGGAGCCGTCGTCCAGCGTGACGCCGTGGTGGATCCACTGCCACGCGAGCGAGCGCGAGATCTCCACGGTCGCCGCGTCCTCCATGAGGTCGTAGATGGGGACGCAGCCGGTCCCGCGGAGCCAGGCCTCGAGGTACTGGACGGAGACGCGGACGTTGTGGCGCAGGCCCGCCTCGGTGCGCGGGCCCTCGGCGACCTTGAGGAGGTCGCGCGCGCTCACGTGCACGTCCTCGCGCTTGCGGTGGAGCTGGTTGGGGGTCTTCATGTGCTGGTCGAAGATCGCCTTCGCGATGGGGACCAGGCCCGGGTGCGCCACCCACGTGCCGTCGTGGCCGTCGGTGACCTCGCGCAGCTTGTCGGCCCGGACCTTCGCGAGGGCGGCCTCGTTGGCCGCGGGGTCGTCCTTGATCGGGATCTGCGCGGCCATGCCGCCCATGGCGTGGACGTTGCGGCGGTGGCAGGTCTGGATGAGGAGCTGCACGTAGGCGCGCAGGAACCCCTTGTCCATGGTGATGTGCCCGCGGTCCGGCATGACGTGCTTCGGATCGGCGCGGAACCGCTTGATGGTCGAGAAGATGTAGTCCCAGCGCCCGCAGTTCAGGCCGGCCGAGTGCTCGCGCAGCTCCCACAAGATCTCGTCCATCTCGAACGCGGCGGGGATGGTCTCGATGAGGCACGTCGCCTTGATCGCGCCGCGCGGGAGGTCGAGGCGGTCCTCGCCGAGGGTGAAGAGCTCGTTCCAGACGCGCGCCTCGAGGTGGCTCTCGAGCTTTGGACAGTAGAAGTAGGGCCCCGAGCCCTTCTCCCGGAGGCGCCGCGCGTTGTTCCAGAGGTAGAGGCCGAAGTCCCAGAGCGCGGCGGTGGCGGGCTTGCCGTCCACGAGCGCGTGCCGCTCCAGGAGGTGCCACCCGCGCGGCCGCACCATGAGGACCGCGGTCCGGTCCTTCAGGCGGTAGTGCTTGCGGGAGTCCGGCGCGGTGTACTCGATGGTGCCATCGACGGCGTCCCTGAGGTTCACCTGGCCCTCGACGACGTTCCGCCAGGTGGGGGAGTTCGAGTCCTCGAAGTCCGCCATGAAGACGTTCGCGCCGGAGTTGAGCGCGTTGATGATCATCTTACGGTCCACCGGGCCGGTGATCTCGACCCGGCGGTCCTGCAGGTCGTCCGGCAGCGGCGCCACGGTCCAGGCGCCGGCGCGGATCTCCTCGGTCGCGGAGAGGAAGTTCGGCCGCTCGCCCGCGTCGAAGCGGCGCTGCATCTCGCGCCGGCGCTCCAGGAGCTGCTCGACCCGGGGCCGGAAGCGGCGCACCAGGTCTGCGACGAACTGGAGCGCGTCGGGCGTGAGCACCTCCTCGGCGCGGGGGGGCAGGGCGCCTAGGAGCTCCATCCCGGGCGGAAGGGTGAGCGGCTTCGACTCGGTGTCGGGCATCGTGCGGTGTCCTCCAGTTCGCCAGAAAGGTTGTCGTGATTTGGATCAAGGTCAATACCTCCAGGGATTACACGCCGTTAAGCTGCCCAACGCGTGTAAAGCGCACCTGTCACACGGTGGATGTTGAAAATGTCGGGGTGCGTCAACAGGTTGGCGATTGGGAGCCCGGCCTGTCCCGACCTGAAGGAGGCGCTCCATGCGGGATGCGGCCCACCTCGGAGCCAAGGTTCGCTCGCTTCGACGACAGCGCGGCCTGACCCAGGCGCACCTCGCGGAGCGGCTCGGCATCTCGGCGAGCTACCTGAACCTCATCGAGCACAACCGGCGCAGCCTGTCCGCCCCGCTCCTCATCAAGCTCGCCGACATCCTCGACCTCGACCTCAAGGCGCTCTCCGCGGAGAACCACGCCCGGAGCGTGGCCGATCTCATGGAGGTCTTCGGCGATCCCATCTTCGACGCGCACGACGTGACCAACGCGGAGGTGCACGACCTCTGCGCCGCGACGCCGAACGCCGGGCGCGCCGTCCTCACGCTGTACCAGGCCTACCGCGCCGCGCGCGAGGCGGCGGACACCCTCGCGGCGACCCTCTCGGACGGCGATCTGTCCGGGTTCGACTCCTCCCACCTGCCCACCGAGGAGGTCTCGGAGCTCGTCCAGCGCCACATGAACCACTTCGCCGAGCTGGAGGAGGGGGCGGAGGCGATCTGGCGGGAGGCGCGCATCGATCGCGACGATCTCTACGCGGGGCTGGTGCGCTACCTGGCGGAGCTGGGCGTGCAGGTCCGCGTCGTGCGCGCCGCGGAGCTGCAGGGGGCGGTGCGCCGCTACGACGAGGAGTCGAAGGTGCTCTCCCTGTCGGAGGTGCTCCGCCGCGGCAGCCGGAACTTCCAGCTCGCCTACCAGATCGGCCTGCTCACCATGGCGGGCGTGCTCGACCGCATCGCCGCGGACCGGCACCTCACGAGCGAGTCGTCGCGCGCCCTCGCCCGGGTCGCGCTCGCCAACTACTTCGCCGCCGCCGTGCTCATGCCCTACGGCCCGTTCCTCGAGGCGGCGCGCTCGGAGCGCTACGACATCGACCTGCTCGGCCACCGCTTCCGGACGAGCTTCGAGCAGACCTGCCACCGCCTCACCACCCTGCGCCGCCCGGGCGCGGAGGGCGTGCCGCTGCACCTCGTGCGCGTCGACATCGCCGGCAACATCTCGAAGCGCTTCAGCGCCTCCGGCCTGCGCTTCGCGCGCTTCTCCGGCGCCTGCCCGCGCTGGAACGTGTTCGAGGCCTTCACCACCCCGGGCCTCTTCCGCACCCAGCTCTCGCGGATGCCCGACGGGGCGACGTTCTTCTGGGTCGCGCGCACGGTGAACCGCGAGGGCGCGGGGTACCACGCCCCCCGCTCGGTGCTGGCGCTCGCCATCGGGTGCGAGGCGTCGCGGGCGAAGGAGCTCGTCTACGCCGACGGGGTCGACCTCGAGAGCCGCGAGGCGGTGGTGCCCGTGGGCGTCACGTGCCGCCTCTGCGAGCGGATGGACTGCGAGCAGCGCGCCTTCCCGCCCCTGCAGCATCCGCTGAACGTGAACGCCAACGTCCGCGGCGTGTCGTTCTACGCGCCGGTGCGGGGGCCGTAGGGGCTGCACCCTCGACGGCGAAGTCCCGACCTCGACCTCGACCGCGCTGGGCGCGATCGCGGCCGCGCCCGCCCGCTCCCTCTCCTCCGTGCCCCACCCAGGTCCGCGCTGCTGCGCGCATTGACGCGTGCGCGGGCGGGGCGGAGCATCGAGGTGGCGAGGGGCCATGACCGACGTGCGGCCAGCCGTCTTCCGCGCCCGGGGGATCGAGAAGGTCTACCGGATGGGCGAGGTGGAGGTGCGCGCGCTGCGCGGGGTGGACCTCGAGCTCCACGAGGGCGAGCTCGTGGTCCTGCTCGGCCCTTCGGGCAGCGGCAAGTCCACGCTCCTCAACGTGCTCGGCGGGCTCGACGCGCCGACCGCCGGGACGGTGCGCTGGCGCGATCACGATCTCGCCACGCGCGACGACCGGCTCCTCACCCGCTACCGCCGCGACCACGTGGGCTTCGTGTTCCAGTTCTACAACCTCGTCCCGAGCCTGACCGCGCGCGAGAACGTCGCGCTGGCGGCGGAGATCTCCGAGCACCCCCTGCGACCCGAGGAGGCGCTCGAGATGGTCGGGCTCGGATCGCGCCTCGACCACTTCCCCGCGCAGCTCTCGGGGGGCGAGCAGCAGCGGATCGCCATCGCGCGCGCGGTCGTGAAGCGGCCGGACGTGCTGCTGTGCGACGAGCCGACCGGCGCCCTCGACGCCGCCACCGGACGGCTGGTGCTGGAGGTGATCGAGCGGGTCAACCGGGAGGTCGGCACGACCACCGTGCTCATCACCCACAACGCGAGCATCGCGGACATGGCGGACCGCGTGATCGCCCTCTCCGACGGCCGGATCGTGCGCGAGCAGCGGAACGCGAGGCGGCGGTCCGCGGCGGAGCTGTCCTGGTGAGGGCCCTCGATCGCAAGCTGCTCCGCGACCTGCGGCGCCTCGCGCTGCAGGCGGTCGCCATCGCCGCCCTGGTCGCGTGCGCCGTGGCGCTGCTCGTCGGCTCGGTCGCGACGTACCGCGCGCTCGAGCGCAGCCGGGCCCGCTACTACGACACGCACCGCTTCGCGCAGGTGTTCGCCGAGGCGCGGCGCGTCCCGGAGCCGGTGCGCGAGCGCCTCGCGGAGCTGCCGGGGGTGGCGACGCTCGAGACCCGCGTCGTGGGCGGTGCCACGGTGACGGTGCCGGGCTCCGGCGAGCCCGCCACCGCGCGCGTCCTGTCCCTCCCGCCCGGCGAGCCGCAGCTCAACGTGCCCTACCTGCGCGCGGGGCGCGCGCTCGCGCCCGGCGCCCTCGACGAGGCGCTCGCGTCGGAGGGCTTCGCGAAGGCGAACGCGCTGGCCCCGGGCGCGGTGCTCGACCTCGTGGTGAACGGGCGGGCGCAGCGAGTGCGCGTCGTGGGGATCGCGATCTCGCCCGAGGTGGTCTACGCCATCCGCCCGGGGGACGTGTTCCCCGACGACCGCCACTACGGGATCCTCTGGTTGCCGCGCGAGGCGCTGGAGGCCGCGCTCGACCTCGAGGGCGCCTTCGACGAGGTGTCGCTCCAGCTCGCGCCGGGGGCGCGGGAGGAGGCGGTCGTCGCCGCGGTCGACCGCGTGCTCGCGCCGTACGGCGGGCTCGGCGCCTACGGGCGGGGCGAGCACGTCTCTCACCGGTTCCTGACCGACGAGATCTCGCAGCTGAAGGCGGTGGCGGCGGCGCTCCCGGTCATCTTCCTGGGCGTCGCTGCCTACCTGGTCTCGCTCGTGATGTCGCGCCTCGTGGCGACCCAGCGGCAGCAGATCGGGATGCTCAAGGCCGTCGGGTACGGCTCCGGCGAGATCGGGCTGCACTACGCCAAGCTCGTGGCGCTCGTGGCGGGCGCCGGGGCCGCGCTCGGCGCCGCCGGCGGCGCGGCCCTCGGGCACGGCCTCGCGCGGACCTACGCCGACTTCTACCGGCTGCCGGTGCTGGTGTTCGAGGGAGACGTGGGCGTCGTGGCGCTCGCGGCCGCGCTCGCGGTGGGTGGGGCGCTCGCGGGCGCGCTCGGCGCGGTCGGGCGCGCGGTGCGGCTCCCGCCCGCCGAGGCGATGCGCCCGGCCACGCCGCCCACCTACCGGCGCAGCGCCCTCGAGCGGCTCGCTGGGGCGCGGCTCGCCTCGCCCGGCGCGCGCATGGTGCTGCGGGACGTCGCGCGCCGCCCGGCGCGGGCCGCCCTCTCGGCCCTGGGGCTGGCGTTCGCCATCGGCATCCTCGTCGTCGCCTTCTTCGCGGGGGACGCGTTCGACGTCATGTTCCTGCGCGTCATGGTCGAGGGGCAGCGGCAGGACGGCACCGTCACGTTCACCCACGCGCTCGCCGGGGACGTCGAGGCGGAGCTGCGCGCGCTCCCCGGCGTCCGCCGCGTCGAGCCGTTCCGCGCGGTGGCGGCGGTCCTCCGCAGCGGCCACCGGACCCACCGGACCCCGCTCCTGGGCGTGGACCGCGACGCGGCCCTGACGCGGCTCGTGGACGGGGACGGGGCGGTGGTGCCGGTCCCGCCGGCGGGGATCGTCCTCTCGAAGAAGCTCGCCGAGATCCTGGGCGTCGTCCCGGGCGACGCCCTCGAGGCCGAGGTGCTCGAGGGGCGCCGGCCCAGCCTCCGTCTCCCGGTCGTGGCGACGGTCGAGGACTACCTGGGCGTGCAGGCCACCGTCGATCGCGCCCACCTCGGCGCGCTGCTCGGGGAGGGCGCGCTCGTCTCCGGCGCGCACCTCGCGATCGACCCGCGCCATCTGCCGGAGGTCCAGGCGGAGCTGCGCGCGCGGCCCAACGTCGCCGGCGTCACCCTGCGGGCGGCGGCGGTGGCGGCGTTCCGCGCGCTCATCGCCGAGCTCCTCGGCCTCTACCTCGCCGTCATCGCCGTGCTCGCCCTGACCATCGCGGCGGGCGTGGTCTACAGCTCCACGCGCGTGACGTACTCGGAGCGCGAGCGGGAGCTCGCCACGCTCCGGGTCATCGGCTTCACGCGCGGCGAGGCCTGGCGGCTCCTGGCCGGCGAGATCGCGCTGCACGTGACCGCGGCGGTGCCGGCCGGCTTCCTCGTGGCGTACGCCTTCGTAGCGTACACGGCCAGCGCGACGAGCACCGACCTCTACCGGCTGCCGACGACGATCGCGCGCCCCACCTTCGCGACGGCGGCGCTGGTCGTCGCGAGCGCCTCCGCCCTCGTCACGCTCGTCGCGCTCCGCTGGATCCGCCGCCTCGACCTGGTCGAGGTGCTGAAGTCGAGGGAGTGAGCATGGCCGTCCGCCCGACCCGCGCCGCGCTCCTCACCCTGGCCGCCGCCGCGCTCGCGGGCGCGGTCGCGCTCGCGCTCCGGCCCGGGCGCGTGCCCGTGGAGGTGGGCACCGTCGCGCGCGGCCCCATCCGCGAGACCGTCGACGGCACCGGCAAGACGCGCGTGCGCGAGCGCTTCGTCGTCTCGGCGCCGGTCTCGGGGCACCTCGAGCGGGTCGCGCTCCGGCCCGGGGATGAGGCCGAGGCGGGGGCGGTGGTGGCGGTCGTGACCCCCGCCGCGTCGGCGCCGCTCGACGCGCGCACCCGCGCGGAGCTGCAGGCGCGGCTGCGAGTCGCGCGCGCGGCGCAGGAGGAGGTGCGCGCCGCGGCGGACCGGGCCGGGGTCGAGGCCGCGCAGGCCGGCCGGGACCTCGCGCGCGTCCGGGCGCTCGCCTCGGGCGGCTCGGCGTCCGCGTCCAGCGTGGAGACCGCCGAGTCGGCCGCGCAGGCCGGGGCGCAGGAGGCCGGCAGGGCGGAGCACGCCGTCCGCCGGGCGGCAGCCGAGGTGGAGGCGGCGCGGGCCGCCCTGGCGGGCGCGTCGGCGCGAGGGGGAGAGCGCGTCCCGCTCCGCGCCCCCGCCTCGGGACGGGTGCTCGCGGTGCTCCGCGAGAGCGAGGGGCCCATCGCCGCGGGAACGCCCATCCTGGAGATCGGCGACTGCTGCGCGCTGGAGGTGGAGGTGGAGCTCCTCACGACGCAGGCGGTGCGCGTCTCGCCGGGCGCGCCGGTGGAGATCGTTCGCTGGGGTGGTCCTGGCACGCTCGCCGGGCGCGTGCGCCGCGTGGAGCCGGCTGCCTTCACGAAGGTCTCGGCGCTCGGCGTGGAGGAGCAGCGCGTCCTCGCGATCGTGGATCCGGTGGGGGAGGGCTGGAAGCGGCTCGGGGACGGGTTCTCGCTCGAGGCGCGCGTGGTGGTCGCCGCCCGCGACGACGCCCTCCTCGTGCCGGCGTCGGCGCTCTTCCGCAAGGGCGACCGGTGGGCCACCTTCGCCGTCGAGGGCGGGCGCGCCCGGCTCCGCGAGGTGACGATCGCGGAGCAGGGCGAATCCCACGCGGCGATCGCGTCGGGCCTCGCGGAGGGCGACCGCGTCGTGCTGCACCCGACCGACGCGCTCGCCGGCGGCACGCGCGTCAGGGCGCGGTGACCACCGTCATCCCGCGACGCCCAGCCGCTCGGAGGACCGCTCGAGGCGCCGGACGGGCCGGACGAGGGCGTCGTGGGTCGCCTCCGTGGTGAGGCGGAGGAAGGCGTAGCGGTCGAGCTCGAGCGCACCGGCGAGCGACTCGGCGAGGCGGTCGAGGCGCCGGGACTCGAGCTTGCCGCGCTCGGCCGAGGCGCGCTCCGCGGACACGGCACGCTGCTCTAGGAGCCGCACGCGGCGGCGCGCCTCCGCGCGCTCGGTCTCGAGGCGCTCCACTTCCGCGCGGGCCTGGTCGACGATCTCGCCGCGGCGGGCACGCTCGGACACGTCGCGGGCGAGCACGCGATCCCACGCGAGGGCCGCCTCGAGCGCGGCGTCGCGCTTGGTCTGGAGCCGCGCGGCGGCGCGCAGCAGGAGCGCGCCGGCGAAGGGGACGAGGGCGAGCAGGGCGACGTGGGCGAGCCGATTCGGCGCGGTCGCGGCGGCGACGACGCCGCCGGCGAGGAGCGCGGCGAAGAGCGCGGCGCTGCCGCCCAGGCCCCGGCGGCGCCCGCCGTCGGCCGCGGCGTCGAGCTGGGCCGCGCGCTCGAGCGCGACCGACGCGAACGCGAACACCGCGGCGGCGGCGCCGAGCGCGAAGACGACCGCCATGCCGACCGGCACCGGCGAGCCCCTCAAGGCCTCGACGATGTAGGTCGGGTCCACCCCCTGGGCGGCGAGGATCGGGCCGGAGAAGAAGAAGGCCTCCGCGACGACCAGCGCGAGGACGAAGCCGCGCAGGGCCACCTCCGGCACGGGAGAGGCGACCGGCGGGCGCCCGAGCTGCTCGGGCGTCGCGTCCACGGCGACCGGGCCCGGCACCTTGCCGGCGGCGAGATCGTCGGCGAGGGAGCGCGCGAGCTGCTCGGCCCGCTCGCGGGCGGCGGCCACGCGGCCGTCGAGCGCCGCGACCTCGGCCTCGGCCTCGCGGATCTCCTGCGCGGCGAAGGGCCCCTCGCGCTCCACCAGCGACTTCATCCAGCGCGCCTGCTCGTCCATCCGGGCCGGCGCCGCGTACGTCGCGTACGAGGCGGCGTAGGTGGCGGGGACCGGCGTCGCCGAGGGGCGGGCGCGGACCACCGGCTCGCCTCCGTCGATGTCGATCACCACCGGCAGGTCCTCGAGCGTGACGGGGAGCCGGGCCGCGTACTTGGCGAGCCGGTTGCGCAGGAAGTCCTCGAGCCGGACGCCGGCGCGCACCGCGACGCGCGCCTCGATCGCGGCGTCGAGCCGCGAGCGGGCCACCCTGACCTCCGGCAGCGGCCGGGGACGCCTCGTCGCCTCGCGCTCCGCGGAGCGGCGCTGCGAGGCCTCGGTGAGGAGGTCCAGCGCGCGCCGCCACGCCGGCCCCTTCCGACGCTTGAACTCGGCCACGAGGCCAACGGTGTCGTCACCGACGTGCATGTTCGAGATGCCTCCGTTTCCCACTCGTCGGCGAACCTATGGAGGGCAAGCGAGCCCCGGAAGCGAACCCGGCGGGGCGAGCCTGGAGGGGCTCGGGGGAGAGGCGTACGGGCGGCGAGACTGGGGCACACGGAGAGCGAGCGCTCGGTCCCGAGCTCGCCCCCGACGTTCCGGGCCGCGCCGAGGAAAACGCTGCGAGAGAACGCGGCGATGCGCCTGTGCGGTCGCGCGCGGGGGCGCCCGCCCGGTGGGACCACCCCTGGGCGGCTGCCCGCCCGGATGCCCCACGAGGCGCACCGAGGGCGGAAGCACGGTGGGCCGGAAGGGGAGCGAGCGGGGGAGCGGTCGTTGGGGTTACGCGCGAGGGGGGACGATGCGCGGGGCGGGATCGAAGCCGCTCATCCCGCGCGCAACGTCGACGCGACCCCGACCCCGACCGCGACCCCGTCCGCGACGGACCGCGACCGCGACCGCGACCACCCCGGCCGCGACCGCGACCCCGACCGCCCGACCCGGGTGCGCCTGCGCCGTCGACGCGACGAGCGGAACGACGACCACGGCGTCGGGCGACCCGTGGCGGCGCTACCCGCGCGCGTACACCTCGAGGGCCGCAGACGTGGCGGTGCCCGGCTTCGGCGCCTTGCCCTGCTTCGCGAGCGCCTGCTCGAGCGCGGCGAGCACCACGAGCACGCTCTCCTGCCGCGCTCCCTCGCCCATGAGGCCGATGCGCCAGACCTTGCCCGCGAGCGGTCCCAGGCCGCCGCCGATCTCGATGCCATGCTCCAGCAGGAGCGCCTTGCGGACCGGCGCTTCCTCGATGCCCGCCGGCACCTTCACGCAGTTGAGGGTCGGCAGCCGCCGCCCCTCCTGCGCCTGCGGGGCACAGCCCAGGGCGGCGAGGCCAGCCATGAGCGCGGCCGAGTGGCGGCGGTGGCGCGCGAAGCGGGCCTCCAGCCCCTCCTCGTGCACGAGGCGGAGCGCCTCGCGCAGCGCGTACACCATGCTGATGGGCGCGGTGTGGTGGTACGCGCGCTTCCCCTCCGCCCAGTAGTCCGCGATCATCGAGGCGTCGAGGTACCAGCTCTGCACCTTCGTCTTGCGCGCGCGGACCACGTCGAGCGCGCGCGCGGAGAGGGTGAGCGGCGCGAGGCCCGGCGGGCAGGACAGGCACTTCTGCGTGCCCGAGTAGCAGGCGTCGATCCCCCACGCGTCGACCTCGACGGGGACGCCGCCCAGCGACGTGACCGTGTCCGCCACGAGGAGCGCGCCGTGAGCGTGGCAGAGCTTGCCGAGCCCCTCGAGCGGCTGGTGCGCGCCGGTGGAGGTCTCGGCGTGCACGAGGCCCACGGCCTTCACGCGCTCCGCCTTCAGCGCCTCCTCGATGCGGCCGAGATCGCAGGTCTCGCCCCAGGGGATCTCGATCTTCACGAGCTTCGCGCCGCAGCGGCCGACGATGTCGGCCATGCGGTTGCCGAAGACGCCCGCCGCGACGACCACGACGGTGTCGCCCGGCTCCACGACGTTGACGAGCGCGGCCTCCATCCCGGCGGACCCGGTGCCCGACACGGCGATCGTGAACGGGTTCTCGGTGCGGAAGACGCCGCGGAGCTGCGCCTGCACCTCGTTCATGATCTCGAGGAACTTCGGGTCGAGGTGCCCGAGGAGCGGCGTCGACATCGCGCGGAGCACGCGCGGGTGGACGGGGCTCGGGCCGGGGCCGAGGAGGAGGCGGGCGGGAGGGGAGAGCTCCGGAACGTTCATGTCGAGACCTCGTGAGCCGGCGGTGCGGCGGGGCGAGAGTGTCGAGTACAGATACACCACGGGTCGGGAGAGGCCCAACCGTGATGGGGTGCACGCCGCAGGTCGCCACCGCGGAAGGTGCGTTCCCGCCCGGGTCGACGCGCCCGGGCCGCTCAGCGGAGGGGCGGCGGAGCGGCGCCCGCGCGGCGCAGCCAGAGCTCCACCTGGCCCACCGCGTACGGCACCGCCGCGTCCACGCGGAGCACCCGCGGCCCGAGCGAGAACGGCGTGAAGCCGCGCGCGCACAGCGCGGCCGCCTCGTAGGGCGTCCACCCGCCCTCCGGACCGATGGCGAGGCACGCCCGCTCCGCGCCGGGCGCGAGCGCCTCGAGCGGATCGCTCCCGGACGGGTGGGCGAGGAGCCGCGCGCGCGTCGGGAAGGTCTCGTCCAGCTCGTCCTCCACGAACGGCTTGAAGAAGCGGCGCACCGAGACCTCCGGCAGCACGGTGTCACGACCCTGCTCGAGCCCGAGGACGAGCTCCGCCCGGATCGCGGCGGGATCCAGGAACGGCGTGCCGAAATAGCTCTTCTCCACGCGGTAGCTGCCGAGCAGCACCAGCCGCTTCACGCCCATGGACGCGACCGCCTGCAGCACGCGCCGGAGGATCTTCGGCCGGGGCAGCGCGGCGAGCAGCGCGACGGGCGAGGGCGGCGGAGGAGGGTGCTCGAGCCGCGGCGCGATCACGACCTCGCCCTCGCTCGCGGAGAGCACCTCGGCCTCGCCCATCCGGCCGCCGATCACGCCCGCCTGGATCCGGTCCCCCGCCGAGGCGCGCAGCACCCCGTGGACGTGCATCGCGCGTCGCCCGGCGAGCCGGGCGGTGCCATCGGGCGCGAGCTCCGAGGCCTCGACGAGGAGCAGGTTCACGCGCGCAGACTACACCCCACCGCGCCCGGCCGCGGGCGCCGGCGGCGCCCGGTCGGCCGGGCGGGGTACAATGCGCGCGATGTCCGCGGAAGCCACCCAGGCCTGGACCCTCATCTCCGTCCTCTTCTCGTCCATCCCGCTCTCGCCGTCGCTCGCCGCGACGCTGCACGAGGCGGCCGTCGACCTGTACCGGCGCGACGATTCCGTCGGGCAGGTCGCCGGCGACCTCATGAACGGACGTGTCGTCAATCTGAAGCGGACGCTCCAGCTCGGCGCCATCACGGGCCCCGCGTTCGAGGCGAGGATCGACACCGAGCGCGGGAGCGGGACGGTGAGATATCTCCTGACACGACAGGGCCTCGAGCTCCTCGGCGTCGCCGCCGAGCGGCCGCGCGGCTCGTTCGTGAACTGATCGGCGGTGCAGGGCGCCGCGCACCCCTGGCCACACGGGCGCGTCCCGCGGTCGTGAGACCGAAGAGCGCGCGCGGCCGCGGTAGGCTCGTGCGATGCCCGAGCGCCGTCGAGTCCTCCTCATCGAGCACGACGCGGACGTCCGCGCCTCGGTGGTGCAGGCGCTCGCCGGCCGTGGCGCCGACGTCGTCGTCGCGAGCGATCTCACCGACGGGCTCGCTCGGCTCGGCGACGGCGTCGCTCCCGCCGTGGTGATCGTGGATCTGCGGCGGGCGAGCGGCGCGGCGCGGGGGTTCGTGAGCGCCGTCCGCGCCGATCCGCGGCTGGGGGACGTGCCGGTGATCACCATGACCGCAGAAGGGGGAGCTCGGGCGCGTGAACGGGGCGAGGCGCCGTTCGACCTCGAGGACGTGCTCGGGATCGTGCTCTCGCTCTGCGAGCACGAACGCTGCGCCTGACCGCACGGCGGGCGAGGGTGACGCGGCGCACGGCGGAGCCATGTCCGCGACACCCTCGTGGGCGTAGCGCCCCGTCGCGGGAATGCCCTTCGGGAGCGGGGCTCACAGGGTGAGCACCGGGAGGGGAATGCCCGATGAAGGGTCGTGTCGCGAGGTTCGCCCTGGTCGGGCTCTCGGGCGTCCTCGTGAACCTCGCGGCCCTGCACCTGTTCGCGGCGGTGCTGGAGCTCCAGGACGTCGTCGCCTCGGCGCTCGCGATCGAGACGAGCATCGTCACGAACTTCCTCCTCAACGACGGCTTCACGTTCAGCGATCGGCGAGATCTGGGCGCCGGGATCGTGCGCCGGCTCCTGCGCTACCACGCGGTGTGCCTGGCGGGCGGCGTCATCCAGCTCGCCACGTTCGTGCTCGTGGCCGTGGCGCTCCGGCGCTTGCTCGGGCGCCCGGAGCTCGGCGCGCTCCGCTACGTGGCCCAGTCGGCCGGCATCGGCGTCGCCTTCGCGGTGAACTACCTCGGGAGCCTCCGGTTCGCGTGGGGTCCCGGGGACGCCGGCGCGCCTCGGGCCGCCCTCTCGGAGCCTCGGCCCGGGGCGTGGATCGCCCCGGCCATCTTCGCGGGGCTGCTCCTGCTCCACGTCCTGCCGATCTGGATCGCGCCCTACTTCCCGACGCAGGACGGACCCCTGCACGTCGAGAACGTGCTCGCCCTGCTGCACTACCGCGAGTCCCCACTGCTGCAGCACTGGTACGTCGCGAACTGGGGCGCCCAGCCGAACTGGCTCACCCAGGCGATCCTCGCCGGGCTCCTGCAGGTGGTCGGGCCGGTCACGGCGGAGAAGCTCGTGCTGACCGGCTACACGGTGCTCTTCCCGCTCGGCTTCCGCGCCCTGCTCCCGCGAGGGAGGGACGGATGGTGGGCCGCCCTCGCCGCGTTCCCGTTCGTGCACGCGTTCCCGTTCCACATGGGCTTCTGGAACTTCTGCTACGGGCTCGCGCTCGCGCTGCTCGCCGTCGGCTTCTGGGCGCGGAGGCGTGGGCGGCTCGGGCCGGCGCGCTGGCTCGCGCTCGCGGTGCTGTCGCTGCTCCTCTTCTTCGCTCACTCCGTCGCGTTCGCCGGGGCGTTCCTGGCGATCGGCGCCCTGCTCGCCTGGCGCCTCGCGCTCGCGCTGCACCGCGCCCGCGGCCGCCCCGCGCGCCGTCGCCTCGTGCTCCGAGCCTACGCCCTCCGCTCGGGCGCCGTGGCGCTGGCGGCGCTGCCCGGGGGGGCGCTGCTCGTCGCGTGGCTCCTCGCGCACTCCGACAGCGTCTCCTCGCGCCTCCCGTTCCTGGAGCTCGCCGCGAAGCTCGCCACCGCCTACGCGCTCGTCTCGATCGACCGGCGGGAGATCCTCCTCGCCTGCGCGGTGTCGCTGGTGCTCTTCGTCGGGGTGGTGCACCTCGCGCTGGTGCGCGCCACCGGCACGCGCACGCTCCGCCCGTACGACGGGTGGCTCCTCGCCGCGGCCGCCTTCGCCGTCCTCTACTTCGCCATCCCGGAGGTCGTGGCGGCGGGCGCGCACGTCTCGGACCGCCTGTCGCTGTTCGCTTTCCTGTCGGTGACGGCGTGGATCGCCACCGGCGCGGCGCCCGCCATCGCGGTCCGGCGCGTGGCGCTCGCCCTCGCCGGGATCGCCGTGGTGGTGACGGGGATCCGCCTCGAGAAGCAGCTCCAGCTCTCCGCCCACGTGGAGGAGTACGTCGCGGCCGCCGAGACCCTCGGGCCGGACCGCGTGCTCCTGCCGGTCGCCGTCTCGCCGCACGGGCCGCGCGACGAGAACGGGCGGAACCTGGGCTACCGCGTGAAGCCGCTCCTGCACGCGACGGGCTGGATCGTCGCCCGGAACGGCGGGGTGGATCTGAAGAACAGCCAGGCGTTCACCGACCACTGCCCGGTCCGCTTCCCGGACCAGAACAACCCGTTCCTGCTGCTCGCCGGATCGCTGGGGCGGATGGAGGGGGAGCCCCCCTGCATCGACCTGCGCGCGGCCGTGCGGGCGAAGGTGGACTACGTGCTCCTGTACGGCGCGACGCCGGAGGCGCTCGCGAGCCCGTGCGGCGCGCGCATGGAGCGCGATCTCCGCGCGCGCTTCGAGCGCGTCTACCGCTCCTCGCCGACCGGCATGCTCGAGGTCTGGCGACCGACGGGGCCGGGCGCGCGGCACGCCCAGCTGCCGGGGCCCCTCTCGCGGTGATGCGGCGAGGCCCCCGGCGACGCTCGCCGGGGGCCTCGGGACAACGCGGCGACGGAGGGCTACTTCTTCGAGGCAGCCGGGGCGGCGACGCCGGCGCGCTGATCCATCGAGGTGAAGACCGCGGCCTTCTTCGAGACGACGCTCGGGTCGGCCTTCACCGAGTGGCACACGCCGCAGAACGCGTCCATGTTCTGGCCCTTCGCGGTGTCGACGCGCAGGTACTTGTGGTTCGGGTTCGATGGGTGCGGGTCGTGGCAGCCGACGCACTCGAAGCGGCCGTTGCGGAGCAGGTCGGCGGGGACGTTCGCGACCTTCGAGTTCACCGACGCCAGGCCGTAGGGGTGGCTCATGTGACCGGCCACCGGCGCATAGCCCTGGCCGCCCTTCGAGGACTCCTCGTGGCAGCCGAGGCAGAGCGCCGTCGAGGCGGTGTAGGCCGACTTCGTGCGGGGGTTCTGGGCGACCTTGTTCGGCCCCACCGCGAAGATGATCTCGCCCTTGGCCGTGTGGATGGCGTGGCAGCCGGCGCAGCCGACGCCGTCGTGACCGCCGGCCGCGAGAGCCGAGAGCGGCAGCGCGGCGGCGAGGGAGAGGACGAGGATCCGGGCGAAGTGCATTCGAGCTCCTGATGCGTACCGCGGGTTGAAGACCTGTATGGGTCTCTCCAAGGCGCGCGGACTGTACGCAAACGGGTCGGTCGCTCGCCTTGACTGCGAGCAACCGGGCAGGCGCCAGGATCATGGACGGGTCGGCGGGGACCCCTCGGGCTCGAACGCACCCGTACGCCAGCCGAGCCGGATCGAGAGGAGCCGTACCATGAACGCGAGACCGATCCCGGCCAGCGCGGCCGTCTCCTCTGGCAGGCGCGCCCCGGCCGCGAGGCCGATGAACAGCACCACCCCCGCCAGGGCCGCGAGCGCGTAGAACTCGCCTGGCTTGAAGATGAGCGGCTCCTCGCGCACGAGGACGTCGCGCAGCACGCCGCCCCCGACCGCGTTCACGCAGCCGACGAGCGCGGCCGACACGAGCGGGAGCCCCGCGGCGAGCGACTTCTGGGCGCCCACCACGCCGTAGACGCCGAGCGCGAGGGCGTCGATGACCTCGATGACCAGCCGGACGCGGTGCAGGTGGCGCCCGAAGAACGCGCCGGTGACGCCGCCGCCGAGGACGCCGAGGAGGTAGCGGCCGTCGGTCAGGACGGCGGCGGGCCCCTGCTGCAGGAAGAGCCCGTCGCGCAGCAGCGCGCCGCCGAGCCCGGTCGCGAAGGAGAGGACGAGGATGCCGACGAGATCGTAGCGCTTGCGCACCGCGGCCATCGCGCCCGTGATGGCGAACAGGAACGCGGCGGCGACGTCGAAGGCGATGGGGAGCTGGAAGGGGCCGTCGAGCACGCGCGCTTTCTAGCACGCGACACCCGACCTGGCGCCCCGGTCCGGGGCGCCGCACGCTCGTCGCGCCCCCTCAAGGCGCGGGGAGCATGGGGTCCCGCGCCCGGCGCAGCACCTCCGCCGCGAGCGCGGTGCTCGCGCCGGCGAGGTCCTCGACCGAGAGCATCCCGCAGAGGCGTCCCTCCCGATCGAGGACGATGAGGCGCCGCACGGCGCAGGCCTCCATCGCGTGCGCCGCCTCGGCGAGCTCGTCGTCCTCGGTGCAGGCCACCACCTGCGGCGTCATCGCGTCCCGCACGCGCGTCCGCCTGGGGTCCGCCCCCGCCGCGGTCGCCCGCACCGTCAGGTCCCGGTCGGTGAGGATCCCCGTGAGCGTCCCTTCCGCGAGCACGGGCAGGGCGCCGACGCCGAGCTCCTTCATCTTCCGCGCGGCGGCGACCAACGTCTCGTCGACGCCGATCGTCACGGCGTTTCGCGTCATCACCTCTCGAACCCGCATGACCTCACCTCCCGGCCGCCCCATGGAACCTCGCGCAGACGCAGGGCGCGAGGGGGCTCGTCGGGGCGCTCCCGTCGAGGCGGTGGACGGGCGCGCGGGCGCGTGGGGACGCCGGCCGAGCGGGCGGGCGAGTGCGGTTAGGATGCGCGCATGTCCCGAGCGAACCCCGCGGCGCCGCCGGTGCGCATCGTCCTGCTCCGGCCGCGAAACCCCGAGAACCTCGGAGCGGTGGCGCGCGCCATGAAGAACTTCGGCCTGGCGGACTGGGCCATCGCCGAGCTCGGGACGCACGACTTCGCGACCGCGAGGCGCGTCGCCGTGCACGCCGAGGATCTGCTCGACCGCCCCCGGCTCGTCCGGACGCTCGACGAGGCCGTGGCCGACTGCGCCTGGGTGGTGGGGACGAGCTCCCGGCGCGTGCGCGGCAAGCGGCGGCTCTCCCCGGCGGAGGTCGCGCGCGAGGCGATGGAGCGCGCGCCGGCGGGCCGCACCGCGCTCGTCTTCGGCGACGAGCGCAGCGGGCTCGCGAACGACGAGGTGCTCCGCTGCCACGATCTCTCCGCCATCCCCACCGACGAGGCGCAGCCGTCCGTGAACCTCGCGCAGGCCGTGCTCCTGTACGCCTACGAGCTCCGCCGCGCCGCGCTCGCGACGCGCGAGCCAGCCCCGGCGGCAGCGGGCGCGACCGACGGCGAGCTGCGCGGGCTGGAGGAGATGCTGCGGGCGGCGCTGCGCGAGACCGGGTTCCTGGCCGGCCCGGAGCGCCACGCCGTCCGCGACCTCCTCTCGCCGCTCCGCCGCGCGCGGCTGACGAGGAGCGAGGTGCGGCTGTGGACGGCGGCGCTGCGGACGATGGGGAGGGGGAGGTAGAACGACGACCCCGACCTCGACCTCGACCTCGACCTCGACCGGGCGCCACTACCCCGCGACAGTCACGATCCTCGCCCTCTGGAACGCCTCGCCGACGCGGCCGAGGGTCTCCCCTCCCACGCCCTCGACCACGATCGACGCCGCCGCGGCGGCGAGGCGGCCCGCCTCGGCCAGGTCGGCGCCGCGCGCGAGGGCGAAGAGGAACCCGGCCGCGAACACGTCCCCCGCGCCCGTCGGATCGACCTCTCGCGTCGGAAACACCCCCACGCGCAGCGTGCGGCCCTCCGCCATGATCTCGCAGCCGGCGGCGCCTCGCGTGAACACGACGATCGGCACGGCGGCGGAGAGGCGCGCCAGCAGATCGCCCTGGCCGCGCAGATCGTCCTCCCCGACGAAGGCGGCGGTCACGCCGGCGAGGTCCTCGGGCGCGAAGGACCAGCGCGGCTGCAGCACCGCGCCGTCGGGTGCCACCGCCCGCACGAGCCCCTGCACGCCCAGGCCGACCCGCCCCGCGCCGGCGACGTCGGCGAAGGCGCGCGGCGAGAGCTCGCCCAGCACCGGGGCGAGGTGGAGCACGTCCGCCCCACGCCACTCCGCGGGCAGCGAGGCGGGATCGAGCGGCGGCGCGGCGGCCTCGACCCGCTGCGTGCGCTCGCCGCCGGGTGCGTGCACGTTCACGAACAGCGTGGTGCGCGGCGCGGGGGCGATCCGCGCCTCCACGCCCGCGAGCGCCTCCCTCGGGTAGTCGGCGCCGGACGAGGTGAGCACCCGCGCGTCCGCGCCGAGCGCGCGCAGGGTGTGCGCCGCGTACCACGCCGAGCCGCCCGGCACGAGCCCGGCCCCGACGCGATCGAGCGTCACGTTCCCGCACACGACCGCGACCGGTCTCGCCGCGCTCACGGGGTCACCCGCCGAGCCCCAGCGCGAGCACGATCGCCACGACGATGCCCATGAGGCTCTCGCCGGCGATCAGCCCGGACGCCACGGGGAGCACGGCCGCGTCCGCGAGCGCCGGCCGCGTCCTCCGCAGGGCGTCGGCGAGCGTCGCGCCGACGAAGATCGCGATCGAGCTCGTGCCCGGGATGACCATGGCGAGGCCGAGGCCCGAGGCGGTCGGCACGAACGCGCGCGCCCGGGCCGGCAGGAGGCGCTCGAGCAGGACCAGCGCCGCTCCGAGCGCCGCGCCGGCGGCGATCGCCACCCGCGCCGTCGGGTGGAGCGCGCCGACGCCAGCCGCGAGGACGCGCGAGACGCCCGCCCACACCTGGGAGGCGGGGGCGGGGAACTTCTCCGAGCCGAGCACGCTCGCGTCCGGCACGAGCAGGTCGAACACCGGCACGATCGCCGCCGCCCCGACGATCGTGCCGAGGAGCTGCGCCGCGAGCTGGGGGCGGGGGCGCGCGCCGAGGAGGTAGCCGCTCTTGAGGTCGGTGAGGAGATCCGCCGCGTGGAGGCCGATGCCCCCCGTCACGTTCGCCCCCATCAGGTTCGGCACGAGCTGGCCGGGGAGGAGCCCGCCGTACAGGAGCTGCGTGAGCGGCCCGAACGCCTTCGTCGGCGTGGTGTCCGTCTCGCCGGTGATGCGCGCCGCCATGAACCCCAGCACGACCGCGAGGGGGACGGTGAGCGCGCCCACCCAGAGCGGGATCCCGAACAGCGCGCGCATGAGCAGCACGACCGCCGGACCGAGCACCAGCAGCCCCCCGACGAACCAGGACGCCGGCGCCTCGACGGCGGCGAGCGGGTCGCCGCGGTCGCCGCCGCGCACCGCGCGCCCGAGGCCGCCGAGCGACGCGACGACGCTCCGCCACTGCAGGGCGAAGGTGAGCAGGCCCGAGCTGACGAGCAGTGCGGCGCCGCCCCAGAGCGTCCACTGGACGATGGCGCGGTAGGTGACCGCCTCGATGGCGCCGCGCGCGACCATCGCCGGCGCGAGGACGCCGTAGGTGAGGAACGCGCCGAGGAGCATGGACCAGCCGGTGCGGAAGGAGACGAGCGCGCCCGAGCCGACGAGCAGGAGCGAGGTCTCGGCGGCGAGCCCCCAGCGCGCGGCGGGGAGCCCTGCGATCGAGAAGGGGAGGCCGAGCGTCGCGGGGAGTCGCAGAGGCGTCCAGGCGGCGGGCGCGTCCTTCAGCCAGGCCAGCGCCGCGCCGAGCAGCGCCGCGCCGCCGAGGAGCCGCGCCTTGCCGCTCGAGGCGTCGCCGTGGAGGGCCCGGATCGTCTCCGCCGTCGCGGTGCCGGTCGGGAACGGGAGCTGCTCGCGGTTCACGAGCTGGCGCTTGATGGGGATGGCGACGAAGACGCCCAGGGCCGCGATCGTCGCGAACCAGGCGACGAGCGGGAGCGCGTCCGGGCGCGCGCCCGTGAGCATCAGGAGCGCGGGGAGCGCCGCCATGTTCCCGCCGCCGGTCATGTACCCCGCGGACGAGGCGACGGAGGCCATCGCGTTGTTCTCGAGCGGGCCGAACTCCGTCCGCGCGAGCCCGGCGGCGCGCGCCGCCCGGAAGAAGGCGAACGCGAGGATGCAGGCGGTGATCGTGACGCCGAGGCTCCACCCCGTCTTGAGGATGACGTAGAGGTTCGAGAGCGCCATCACCGCTCCGAGCGCGCAGCCCGCCAGCGCGGCGCGGAGCGTCAGCTGGCGGGCGTCCGGCTGATAGACCTCGGCGAGCCAGCGGCGCTCGGGATCCTCGGGGCCGGGCGGGGCGGAGACGTCGAGCATGGCCGCGGAGCCTAACACCCGACCGGCGGACGCGCCGCCCGCGCGGCGCCGACCGGGGCGGGACGCTCAGGCCAGGAACGCGAGCACGCGCGCGCGGCGCGAGGGACCGTCCTCGATCTCCAGGCTGGTGGGAACGTCGTAGCTGGCCAGGTCCTCGAACCCGGCGGGCGGCGCGTAGGTGCGGCCGGCGTCGCCTGCCAGGACCCGCACGCCTCGAGCGGCGAGGGCGCGGAACCAGGCCGTGCTCCGGGCGGCGAGCGATCGCTCGTAGAAGACGTCGCCGGCGAGCAGCACCTCCACCCCCGGCAGCGCGTCGCCGATCGCGTCGCCGGCGCGGAACTCGGGCGCGACCCCGTTCAGCGCCGCGTTCGCCCGGACCGCCGCCTCGCAGAACGGGTCGAGGTCGAGGGCGAGCACCCGCGCCGCGCCGGCGCGCAGGGCCGCGAAGGCGACGAGGCCGCTGCCCGTCGCGAAGTCGGCGACGGACCGGCCACGGACGAGCTCCGGGTGATCGAGCAGGTGGCGCGCGAGCGCCTGCCCGCCCGCCCAGGGGAACGCCCAGAACGGCGAGTCGTCCCACCCCGCCAGCTCGGCCGCCGTCGCGTGCCACAGCGGCGTCAGCTCGCTCGCCTGGTGAAGCACGATCTCGGGCACGAGCGGCACGGGGGCGGGCGCGGTTCGCTCGCGCACGAATGTCACGAGCTCGTCGAGCGTTCGCACGAGGGACCACACACCACGCCACGAGGACGCGGCGCAACCCTGGCGGGCGAGCGCCGCACACCCTGCCTCACCCGCTGGCGGCTCCCCTTCGGGCACTTGGTGGGTCGACTGTCGGGACGGAGGTTGCCGAAAGGGTCATGTGGACGGTCATCCGATTCGCGCTCTCCAGCGCCGAACCCGCTCGCTACCGCGACGCCTTCGAGCTGCTCGGGCGCTCCGGATTCCAGCCCCACCGGCGTCCCGGGGAAGCCCGGGAAATCCTTCCGGCGTCCGTCGTCGCCGACGTCTTCCAGGATCCCGCCGTGGTCTCTCGCGCCATCTTCGAGGCCCTCGCCGACGCGCGCCTGGGCCCGGTGATGGTGACCGGGTCGCACGTGGACGTGTGCGCACACGCGCGCCCCGGCCCCCCCGTTGCGTCGCGGTGACCGTCCGGGCGACCCTCGCTCGGACGCCCCGGATCCCTGGCTCGGGCGACGAGGAGGGGCGAAATGGCGGACGCACCCGAGCGGCGGCGGTTCTCGCGCATCCCGTTCCAGTCGAGCGTCGAGCTGCACGTCCGGAACGGCGTCGCGCCGGCCAGGCTCGTCGACGTGTCGCTGAAGGGCGCGCTCATCGAGGTGGGCGACGGCTTCGACGCCGAGCGCGGCGAGCCGTGCGCGCTCGCGCTCCGGCTCGGCGGCGGCGACGCGGTGGTCCGGATGGACGGGGCGGTCGCGCATCGCGAGGGGACGCGCGTCGGGATCCGCTGGCACGCGATCGATCTCGAGAGCATCGCGCACCTGCGCCGGCTCGTGGAGCTGAACCTCGGCGGCGACGTGCACGGCGAGCTCGCCGCCCTGGTGGAGGACGAGTAGGGTCGGGGTCGAGGTCCGTCGAGGTCGGGGTGGTTGGGGTCGTCGAGGTCGGGGTGGTTGGGGTCGCGGTCCCTCGACTCCGCTCGGTCGCTGACGCGACGGAGCTACGTTCGGGATGACCGGCCTCGAGTGATCCGACCGGGGCGACGTCGGGGTCGCGGTCTCTCGATTCATCACATCCCACGGCGACAGCACGCGCGCGCGCGCGGGGTTGTGTGCCGCCGCTCGACGCAGAGGGCTCGGGCATCGAGGGGAGAAGCGCCCGGTTCCCGGCGCGCCTCGGGCATGGCACGCGGCGGGTCTTCGTCGCCGTCGGCGCGAGGACTGGACGTGCGGGCAGAGCAGGTCCGAGGAAGTTGCGCGCACGCTCGGCCGACGGCGGCATTCACTCATAGTCCTTGCTATCTCCAGCGATAGCTCTTGCGAGCCACGCGAGTCCCAGTTGCGGTGGGTGAACGTTGCCCTCTTGACGAGGTTCGAGACGAAACGCGCTCACACGTCTTCGGCGCGTCGGGAACACGCTCCTCGCGAGCGTAGGCAGGGCGCGCCGTGCGCGTCCTGCGCGCCGCGTGGACGGCGAAGGGGCGGGCCCGGAACGCAGCGCAGGCGCGAGCCTGGTGCGTTCCAGGAGAGCCGCAAATCGCGTGTTACGAACGGTGCACAAGGAGGTGCACCATGCCCGCTGTCGCCCCTTCCGCCCTCGACTCGACCCTGCTCGCCCAGCGCCTGCGCGAGCTCGCAGGCCAGGAGCGCGACGTCCAGGTCGAGTTCCTCCTCCACCTCGAGGAGTTCGATCGCCGCCGCGCGTACGTGGACGCCGGCTACCCCTCGCTCTGGGCGTATTGCCTGGAGGTGCTCCACCTGCGCGAGGGCGCGGCCGGGCGACGCATCCAGGCGATGCGGGTGCTGCGCCGGTTCCCCAGCCTCGAGGGCGCCCTGCGCGATGGCCGCCTTTGCATCTCCACCGTCCAGCTGCTCGGCCAGGTGCTGACCGAGGAGAACCTGCCCGACCTCGTCGCCCGGGCCGCCTACCGCACCAAGGCCGAGGTGGATCACCTCGTCGCCTCGCTCCAGGCGCGCACCGCTCCGCGGACGGGCGTCCGCAAGCTGCCCGACCGCGCTCCAGCCGCGAGCGCCCCGGCGCTGCCGCTGGCGGCAGTGGATGCCGGACCTGCCGAGCCGCAGGAGGCGATCCCCGCGCCGGCGGCGGCTGGTGGGTCGCTGCCGCCCACGGTCTCCGCGCTGCCCGACGTTCCTCGCCAGAAGGCGCGGGCGGAGACCCGCGCGGTGAGCGAGAGCGACTGGTCGCTGCGGGTCACCATCGACCGGGGCTGCAAGGAGGACCTCGACGCTCACCGCGCTGCTCTCGCACAAGATCCCGGACGGCGATCTCGCGGCGGTGCTCCGCGAGGCCATCCGCTGCGCCGTCGAGAAGCACGGCAAGCGCAAGGGCGCGGTCGCGCCGCAGCTGCAGCGTCAGCGGAAGGCGGACCGGGACCCACGGCCCTCTGCCGAGCCCGCCGCGCCCACGAGCACGATCCCGGCGATAGTGCGGCGCGAGGTCTGGAAGCGCGACGGCGGACGCTGCGCCTGGGTCGCTCCGGACGGGCGGCGCTGCAACAGCCGCTGGCAGCTGGAGCTCGACCACATCCACCCGCAGGCCCTGGGCGGACCCTCGACGGTCGAGAACCTCCGAGTCGCCTGCAGGTCGCACAACCTGTTGCACGCCGAACAGACCTACGGGCGCGAGCACATGGATCGTTTCCGGCGTGAGAGCGCCTCCGAGCGGACGGGGTACGCCGGCGCCGCGCCAGCTGCCATTCAGCAGGGCTTGTGGGCAACGTGACCGCGGTCGGCGGAACGGGAGCAAAGCCGACCGCAGCGTCTTCCGGCGACGCCGATCCGCGGCGACTCCGCCCCGCGGGCCTCCTCGTAGCCCGCCTTTCCCTCGCTCGTACTGCTCCGTCGCGCGTGCCCACCACGCTCGCGCGGTCGGCACCTCGTCCCGAGTCCAGCGCGAGCCGATGTGACGAATGACAAGGTCGCGGTCGGTGATCACCGCGCAGCCCCGGTCGTCCTCACACCCGGACCTCGCGCACCTCGCTCCTCCAGGGTCTCGCCCACCGGCGCGGCGGCGGCGCGATGACGAGGAGCTGGCCGGGGGCGACGCGCAGCTCGGCGGGAGTATGGCCGGCGAGCTCGCCGTCGGCGTCGACCTCGAGCGGCGGATCCGTGACCACGCGCACCTGGCCGGTCCGTGCGTGGAAGACGCGCGGGTGCTCGAGGTGCCGCCCGCGCAGGAGCAGCCAGCCGTAGCGGGCGAGGGCGGCGAGGTCGCGGAGGCGGTCCGGCCTGCGCACGTCGGCGGCGGCGCGGAGGACGTAGACGTCGAGGCGATGGTCGTCGATCCGCGCGCCGGGGGCGACGAGCCGGCCCCCGCCGTGGAACCGCCCGTTCCCGACGACCACCTGGAGCGCGTCCTCCTCGAGCACCTGCCCGTCGAGCTCGAGCCGCAGCTTGAACGCCGGCTGCCCGACCGCCGCGGCCGGCGCGGCGACGGGGTAGGCGAGCTTCCCGACGCGCTGCTTCAGGCCGCCGTGCAGCCGGCGCGTGAGCTCGGACGAGACGCCGAGGCTCGCGGCGTTCAGGAAGGCGCGGTCGCCGAGCCACGCCACGTCGACCGCGCGAACGGCGCCGCGCGAGACGACCCGCAGCGCGCGCTCGAGGTCGTCCGGGATGCGCAGGCTCCGCGCGAAGTCGTTGGCGGTGCCGAGCGGCAGCACGCCGAGCGCAGCGCGGGTGCCGGCGAGCACGCCCGCGGCCGCCGCGATCGAGCCGTCGCCTCCCCCGACCACGATCCGCTCGGCGCCGCGCGAGAGCTCCTCGCGCACGCGCCCGGGGAGCTCGTCCGGATCCACCGCGTGCGCCGCGGCGAGCTCCACGCCGCGTCCGGCGAGGCCGGCGCGCGCGCGCGCGAACCAGTCCTCCCCGCGCCGCGCGCGCACGTTCACCACGAGCGCCGTCCTCGGACCGGTCACGCGCCGCGGCTCCGCCGGCGCTCCGCGAGCCACAGGAACAGGTCCTCGAGCTCGGTGTCGCTGGTGCCCGGCTCGGCCGCCCGCGCCACCTCGTCGAGGAGCTCGCGCTCTCGCGCGCGATCGAGCAAGGCGCGGTCGATCTCCGCCCCCGCCGCGAACGCGACGAGGCCGTCGCCTCCCCGGACGTCCCGGGCGAGCCGCCGTCCGACGAGCGTGCGGGCGAGGAGCGCCTCCTCGGCGGCCGTGAACGCGCGGTGCAGGAGCGAGCCCATGGACCAAACATCGGTCTTCCCCCGTCAGCGCGCAGGCGTGGCACCGCCCGGGCCCGGGCCGTCCGGGAGGGGCTCCGCGCCGGGCTCCTCGCCGGGGAGCGGATCCACGCGGCGCAGGATGCGGGCGATCGCCCGCTCGAGCGCGTCGCGGACGGTGCGCGGCGGGTCGTGAGGCTCGCGCCGGAGCCGGCGGAAGAGGGTCTCGAGGGCGCGCCGCTCGCCGCGCGCGAACTCCGTCACCATCCCGGCGCGGGCGCCCTCGCCCTGCACCGGGATGGCGCCGCGGCGCGCGTGCGTCCGGCGGGCCACGCTGTCGTAGTGCAGCAGCGCCCGGTCGAGCAGGACCCAGGGGAAGTTCGGCTGCGCGTGCGGGCCGATGCGGAAGCGCCGGGCGCCTGACCAGTAGCGCTGCACGTCCACGATCAGGCCGGGGATCCCCGGCGGCCCCACGGAGCGGACGCGCGCGTAGCGCTTCCCCACCCCGTACAGCGCGCCCCCGCCGCCGAGCGCGCCGCCGAGCACGGTGCCCGCGAAGATGCTCGCCCCGCCGACGGCCGCGTCCACGGCTCCGCCGATGGCGGCGCCCGCGAGCGCGCCCGCCGCGACGAGCTGGGCCGGCGAGAGCCCGAGGAGCTTCCACGCCTCCTCCGCGAACAGGTCCTGCCGGTAGACCGGCCGCTCGAGGCCGGCGGCCTCCTCGAACCGCGCCTCGCGGTGGCCGTACAGCGCCTCGATCCGGCGGCGCGCCTCCGCCTCGCGCGCGCGCAGGGCGTCGTGGAAGCTCCGCTCGAGCCGATCGCGCTGCTCCTCGATGGCGGCCTCGTCCTCGACCGCGAGCTCCTCGGTGTGGGTGAGCGCGTCCACGAGGAGCTCGGCGACCACCGCGGCGGCCTCGGCGCGCCGGCGCCCGCGCTGCGCCACGAGCGCGGCCACCGCCTCGTCCACCGCCGCGCGCCAGTCGGGGCGGAGCTCCCGGAAGACGCGCAGGAGGTGCACCCGCTCCTCGAACGACACCGCGAACGCGTCGAAGTCGCGCACGATCTTGAAGTACTGGTCGAGGGCGCGGTGCCACTCGGCGGCGTGGTCGTCCGCGCCGATGCGGTTCACGAGCGCCATGCCGGGCCGGCCGGTCCAGCGGAGGATCTCCATCTCGGCCTCGTAGTTCGGCCGGTAGGGGTGGGTGCCGTCCACCACGTACAGGACGCTCGCGCCGGCGAGGATGGGCGCGAGGAGGCGGCGCTCCTCGACGAACTCGTCGGTGCCCTCGAACGTCCGCACCAGCTCCGCGACCCGCGCCGGACGCTCGGCGGCGCTCGGCTCCCGCGCCCGGAGCCACGCGAGGGCGCGCGGGGCGTCCTCGAAGCCGGGGGTGTCCACGAGCACGAACAGCGTGCGGCCGTCCACGCGGACCGGGAACTCGCGGACCTCCGTGGTGGTGCCCGGGCGCGCGTCGATGCGGACGGTGTCGTCCTCGGCCAGCGTCGCGACGATGCTCGACTTGCCCTTGTTCACGCGGCCGACCACCGCGAAGCGCGGCACGTCCGGGGTCACGGCGCCTCCTCGAGCGACTCGACGGCGAGGTAGGGATCCTCGAGGCGGGCGAGCCCCTCGCGCCAGGTGCGAACGCTCGCCTCCGAGGCGGGCCCGACGCGCCCGTCGCCCACGTCCACCACGAGCACGAGCAGGTGGCGGCGCGGACCGAGCGCGCCCCGGAGCTCGCGCACGAGGCGCAGCGCCGCCCGGTCCGGCGCCTCGAACGCCTCGGCCACCACCACCACCGGCTCCGCGCCGTCCACCGCCGCACCCCAGCTCGCGCCCGCGTCGTCCCGCCCCCCCGCGGCGTGGACGGAGGCGATGTCACGCCGGACGTGACGGGCGATCGCGGCCCGCACGTCGGGCCGCGCCGGCACGTCGCGCCAGAGCACCACGGCGCAGCGGTCGCCGCTCGCGGGCGCCGCCGCGGGCGCGAGCGGGCGGTGCGCGGCGGCGATCTCCGGCTCCGGCGCGAGGGCCCCCGCCTCGACGTGCGGCTCGGCGAGCCTGCTCACGACCCGCGAGACCTCGGCGTCGTCGAGCGGCAGGCGCGCGAGGAGCCGCGCCGCCCGCAGGCGCGCCAGCGCGAGGGCGACGGCGCGCGGGAGCAGCCCGTAGGTCGCGACCGCGGCGAGCAGGTAGCGCCACCACCCGCCGACGAGCGCAGGATCCGCCGCGCGGCCCGCCCCGCCGTGGCCGAGGTACGCGCTCTCGAGGCGCGAGTAGCGCGTGGCCTCGACCAGCGCGAGCGAGGGGACGGCGTCGGGCCAGAGCCAGGCCCAGGGCCGGGCGAGCGCGGCGACGAGCGCGTGGAAGCGCGCCGCGTCCAGATCGACGAGGGTGGTGCTCCACGCGAACGCGACGTCGGAGAAGACGACGAGGCGGAGGCAGCCGAGGAGCGCGCCGGCGTTGAAGGCGACCCCGAACGCCTGCGTGGCGCCGAGCAGCAGCCACGGCTCCACGTGGTGGTACAGCGAGCGGCGGCTCCGCAGCCGGTGCCAGAGCGCGCGCCACTCCTCGCCGCGCGCGGGCCCCGCGGCGCGCCCGGCGAGCCGCGCGGACACGGCCGCGATCGCCTCGCGGAAGACGCCGAGCAGCGGCGCGCCGAGGGTCGCGAGCGGGAACAGGAAGGCGGCGACGAGGGACAGCAGGAGCAGCAGCTGCACGCCGACGAGGGCGAGGAGCACGTCCCAGACGTTCACCGGGTGCTCGCCGGTGTAGCGCAGGAGGGCCGCCGCGGCGCCCCACCCGAGGACGAGCCCGATCGCCGCGAGCGCGACCCGGACGCCGGACAGCGTGCGGGACACCGTCCGGCCGGGGAAGAGGAGGCCGGGCTCGTGCTCGCGCAGCGCGGCGAGCCAGCGACGCAGCAGCTCCCCCCGCGGGAGGCCGGCGGGCTCGTCCTCCAGGAGCGCGCGGTCGCGCCGCTCGAGCGCGCCGGACGGCGCCTCGCGGTCGCGGGCGAGCTGGGCCTCGAGGTCGATGAGGTCGGCGAGCGTCACGGGGGTGGCGCTCGACAACATAAACGACTGTTGCCGCCGCGTCCGCGTCTGCGGTGCGCGGAGACGCCACGCTCGGGAGGAGCGGGCCTCTCGATCCGCCGCGTCCCGCCGCGTCGCGGTCACCGCCGTCAGGTCACCGGCGACGCCACCGCTCGCGCGGGACCGCCGCCGCCGCCGGCCGCGCGCAGCTCCGCGAGCCGGCGGTCGAGGCGCGGGAGCACCTCCTCGTGCGTGTAGCGCACGAGGTGCTCCCCGAGGATCGCGAGCGTCACCGCGCGCGGGACGGCCGCCGGGCCACGCCGCAGGGCCGCGCCGACGAGGCGCCAGAAGTGCCGGCGCCGGGGGCCCAGCAGGCCGAGGCGCCACACCGCCCGCCCGAGCGCGGCGAGCGAGCCGTTCCGCAGCGGCGACCGCAGCGGCCGGGAGAGGGCGAGGTGCAGCGCGCAGCGCCGGAAGTACGCGTCCTCGTCGTAGAGCTCCGAGAGCAGCCGCCGGTAGCCGGTGAGGAGCGGCTCCTCCCCCATGGCCGGCTCGAAGTTGGTGCGGTCGAACTGGTCGCCGGTCGCCTCGGAGCGGAGTCGACCCTCGCGCTCGAGCCGACGCCACAGCGCGGTGCCGGGCAGCGCGGTGAGGGTGCCGACCATCGCGCGCGGGATGGGGAGCCCCTGGATGAACGCGCGCTGCCGCTCGAACGTCTCGGCGCCATCGGCGTCGAAGCCGACGATGAACCCGGCGAACACCTCGAGGCCCACCGCGGTGAGGCGCCGCACCGCCTCCGCCGGGTCGACGCGCAGGTTCTGGCGCTTGCCGGCCTCCTCGAGCGCGGCGGGCTCCGGGGTCTCGACCCCCACGAACACCGCGGAGAAGCCGGCGGCGACCATGCCGTCGAGCAGGTCCGGGAGCGTGGCGAGGTCGAGGCTCGCCTCCGTGTAGAGGTCGAACGGGCGCCCATGAGCGAGCTGCCAGCGCGCGATCTCCGGGAGGAGCCGCGCCGCGGCGCGCCGGTTCCCGATGAAGTTGTCGTCCACGAGGAACAGCGGCCCGCGCGCGCCGAGGCGCCAGAGCGCGTCGAGCTCGGCGAGGACCTGCGCCGCCGACTTCACGCGCGGCACGCGCCCGAACACCTCGATGATGTCGCAGAACTCGCAGCTGAACGGGCAGCCGCGCGACACCTGGATGGCCTGGCTCGCGTACCGGTCGAGGGCGAGCAGGTCGAAGCGCGGCACGCGCGTGAGCGCGAGATCGGGCCGGCCGTCGCCGCGCGGCGAGAGCTCGCGCTCGCGGACGGACCCCGGGTGCTCGAGCGCGGCGACGAGCCGATCGAGGCGGCCCTCCGCCTCGCCGCGGAACACGTACGCCGCCTCCGGGAACCGCTCCGGCGAGGTGGTGGGCGCCGGCCCACCCACGACGCCCGGCTTCCCGAGGTCGCGCGCCCGCGCGAGCGTCGCAAGCATCGACGGCGCCTGGACGAGCATGCCCGACACGAGCACCGCGTCCGCCCAGCGGATCAGCTCGTCGGGGAGCGGACCGAGGTGCAGATCGTGGAGCCGCAGCTCCCAGCCCGGAGGCAGGTGCGCGGCGAGCGTCGCGAGGCCGAGGGGCGGCAGCGCCGCGTCCTTCCGGATGAAGGGGAGGCTGTGCCCGTAGCCCCAGTACGTCGGCGGCGTGGAACCCTGGACGAGGAGCGCACGCATCCCTGCGGCTTACCGAGGCGGCGTCATTGGACGGTCACCGCCCCAGCCCTTCGGTGGGGTCGCCCGCAAGAGGGGCGCCCGGCGGGGCCTCGAGCGGCAGGGCGCGCACGGGCGACGACGGGGCGCAAACGTCCGCTTCGAGGCGGACGGGTTGCGGCAGCCTGTCGCGGCCGGCATGGGACGCGAGGCTCCGCTCCGGGGCCCAGAAAACGGAAGGAGTCCTTCATGAAGCTCGTCCTCCGCGCCGCCACCGCGCTCGCGATCCTCGGCCTCGCGACCCCGGCGTTCCCCTGCGGCGAGAAGCAGATGACCACCGCGTCCTCCACCAGCGCTTCCGAGAAGGGCAAGGCCGCGGTAGCGAAGACCGAGAAGACCGAGAAGAAGGCGACCCAGACGAAGACGGCCAAGACCACGCCGCAGAAGGCGTCCGCCACGAACTAGAGCTCTCTCAGCGGGAGCCCCTCGCGTCGCCACGAGGGGTTGGACGCCGCTGGGCTCGGGGCCGGCGGCGTCCTCTCGTTCTCGGGGTGGGAGGTCGCGGCGGGGCACTCCCGGTCAGCGGCGTGGAGGCGCCTTGGGCTTCGAGAAGTCGTGACCGCGCAGGGCGAGGCACGGGTCCTCGCGCTCGGTCGCGGGGGTGAACACGACCAAGTCATAGGGGAGCGTGGCCGCCTTCAGGTCGGCGGCGTAGCGGGAGGGCTCGAGCAGCCCTTCCTGCACCTCCAGCACGCCGACGGCGAGCACGGTCCGTCCCTGCGCCTCGCGCCCGAGGACGGCGGGGACCGCCCGGTCGACGCGGGCGTGCCCGTTCCCCGTCACGAGCACGGCGCCGGAGGCGGCGCCGCCGATCATCCGCAGCGCCATCTGCGCGTCGCGGGCGCGCTGGGCGAGGGCGAGCCGATCGAGGATCTCCTCCGGCATCGGCGCGTCGCAGTGCGAGGACTTCATCTCCGCGCGCCAGGTGGCGATGGTCTCGGGCGCGAGCGGGCCGGCGCGCTGGAGCGCTGCCCGCACCTCCTCGGGCAGCGCCGCCTCGCCCTGGAACGCGACGTCCTTCGCCACCTTCCGCGGGAGGTTCGCGGCGACGATGGGCATCTTCGCCGCGAGCCCGGCGACGAAGATCGGCCGATACATCGAGAACGCGTACCAGCCGCTGTGCTCCCAGTCGACGGCGCGGGCGAGGGCGTCCGGATCCGAGGGGTGGCGTTCGAGCGCCGCGTCCACCGCGGGCTGATCGTCCTCCTCGAGCATCTCGAAGGCGAGCGCCGGACGGCGCGTCGCGCCGATGGCGCCGACGAGGCGCGCCTGGACGGCGTGGTGATCGGGGTTGTCGTGGACCTCTCCCAGGATCACGAACTCGGCGGCCGACACCGAGGCGGCCAGGGTCGCCTCGTCGACGAAGCGCTGCCCGCGCTGGTCCCAGATCTTGCCGACGAGCGGGTGATCGCGGCGGAGCTCCGAGTCCCAGTCGCGCTCGGGCGAGATGGGCTGCTCGGCGAGCCGCGCGCTGCGGCGCGACGCGCAGGCGCTGGCGAGGAGGGCGACGGCGGCGAGGGTGGAGGCGGCGAGCAGGCGGTGCGTTCTCACGTGGGTGAGATACCGCACCTGCCGGCGTCGCGCGCGCCTCCAGTCGAGGCGAGCGCGCCCGACCCGGGCGGGCACCCGGCACCGTCGCCAGGTCGTGCGCCCGACCCTCCCCGAAGGCTACTTGGGCGCGTTCTTCAGCTGCTCGATCTGCGTGCGCGCCTGGATCGCCTGGGGGCTGCTCGGCTCGAGCGCGACGAGCTTCTCCCACGCCTCGATCGCCTTGTTCGGCTGCTTGAGGTCGTAGGCGTAGACCACCCCGAGGTTGAACAGGGACTGCATGTGGCGCGGGTTCGCCTCGTTCGCCTTGCGGAAGTTCTCGACCGCCTTGTCGAACTGCCCGAGCGCCCGGTACATGACGCCCTGGTCGGTCAGCACGTCGGCGTTTCCGGGCTGGAGCGCCAGGGCCTTGCCGTAGGCGTCGACCGCCTTCTGCGGCTGGTTCGTGTCGAAGTAGTCGTTGCCGAGCTGCGTCCACGCCCCGGCGTTCTTGGGGTCCTGGGTCACGACCTGCTGGAGCGTCGCGATCCGCTGCTGGACGTCCATGCCGCCGCTGGGCGCGGGCGCGCCGGGCATGCCGGGCATGCCGGCCGGTGGGGCGCCGGCGGGCGCGGCCATGACCGGCGGGGGGGCGCTGGCCGACATGCTCGAGCCGACCGAGTAGCCGATCACGAGACCGGCGAGCACGCCGACGAGCAGCGCGATGATGGTGTTCTTGTTCAACGGACTTCCTCCTCGAGTTTGCGGACCGGCCGGTCCGGACGTGCGATTCTCGCACAGTAGCGCCCGGCCGGGGGCGTGAGCCTCCGGGCGGCCGTCGCACCGGGGGGCCGAGTGGGAACCGGGCAGTCGACGAGGAGGAGCGATGCGGAGCACGTCCTTCATGCAGCTCGCCTTGATCGCCGCGTGCGCGGCCCTTCCCGCGACGGCGGCGCCGCCGGCGCCTGCCGGCGAGTACCGCCTCGAGGCGACGGTGCGCGTCCGCGCCAGCGGCCTTCCCGAGGAGGAGCTCCGCGAGGAGGGGCGGGCCGTCGTCTCGCAGGGCGGACCGGGGCGGGTACGGGTGCGGCTCGCCGCGCGAGGCAAGAGCTGCGAGCTCCAGGCACGGGCGGGGCCGAAGGGGGAGCTCGCCTTCGAGGCAGGGCAGCGCTGCGCGTTCGAGCTCGACGAGAACGAGGGCGCGCAGGGGCGGGTCGAGGGGACGCTGCGTTCGGGCAGGGGCCGCGCGCACGGGGACGCCCTCGACCTGGAGCTCGCGTGGGAGCTCTCCGGGGCGGTGCGGATGCGGCTCGGCGGGCAGCGGATCCAGGTGATGGGCAGCGAGCTCGCGATTCCGGAAGGCCTGGCTCCCGAGACGCCGGTGCGGGGCACCGCCGAGGCGCGGATCGAGGGGAGGCGCTCGGGCGCGCGGAGATGATGCCGGGGGGCCGCGCCCCCGGCCTCAGGCGGAGCGAGGCCCGCCCGCGGCCAGGCGGATGGAGAAGACGGTGCCGCGCGCCGGGTCCGAGGTGAACGCCACCTCGCCGCCGAGCTGGCCCTCGCCGAGGAGCTTCATGCCGTAGGTGCCGAGGCCGCGCCCGCGCGCGGCCTTGGTGCTGAAGGAGCGCTGGAAGATCCGGGACTGCACGTCGAGGGGAATGAGCTCGGCGTTGTGGACCTCGAACCCCACCTCGCCGCGCTGGGCGTCGCAGCGGACGCGGACCACCCCGCCGGGCGCGGTGGCCTCGAGCGCGTTGACGACCATGTTCGCGAGCACGCGGAGGAGGATCGACGCGTCGGTGACGAGGACGAGCTCGGCGGGCGCCGGCGCGACGGCGAGCCGGCGATCGCGCGCGGCGCGGTGCGAGGCGAAGATCGCGGCGAGGTCGGCGAGGACGTCCGCCGCCCGCACCGGGCCGGGGTCCACCACGAGCAGGCCGCGCTCGGCGGCGACGAGGGCGCGGTGATCGCGGATCTCCCGCTCGAGCTGGGCGGAGAGCTGATCCATCCGCGCCGAGGCCGCCGCGGGGTCGACGGTGCCGCGTCGCATGCGGGCGGCCCAGCCGCGCAGCCCGGCCACGGTGTTGAGGACGTCGTGCAGGAAGAGCTGCTCGAGCGCGTCGCGCCGCTTCTCGGCGGAGACGTCGCGCAGGGAGACCGCCGTGAAGCGATGGCCGTCGATCACGAGCGGGGTCGCGCGGACGTTGAGCTCGAGCGCGCCGTGCCCGGGCAGCTCGCTCCGCAGCAGGCACTCGGCCTCGAGCGAGCGCGCCTCGCGGTGACAGCCGACGAGCGCGGCGAGCGAGCCGCACTGCCCGCACGCCGGGGTGACCCCGCAGTCGCCCGCGGCGAGGGCGTTCACGCAGCCGAGGGCCTCCCCCATGCGCAGCCCCAGGGCGTGGCCGGGATCGCCGGCCAGCGGGCCGCGATCGTTCGACGCCACGATCTGGCGCTCCGCGTTGAGCACCAGCACCGCTCCGTCCGCGACCTCGAGCACCGCCGCCACCACCGGGCTGCGCCCCGCCGCCTCGACCTGGCGGAGGACCTCCTCCGGCGCCGCGCGGCGGGCCTCGGGGAGGGTGGGGCTCGCGGAGGAGCCGCGTCCGCGGGCGGCGCTGTCGCTACCGGACGACATGGGGACGCGCAGGATACTCAACCCGGGCCGGGTTCGTCTGTCCCCAGATCCTCGACGGTGGGTCCCACTCTTCGGGACTAGGGATCAGCGGCGGCTCCGGTCCTCGCGCTCCGCCAGCGCTCCCAGGTTGAGGAGCTGGCGCCGCATCATGAGCAGGTCCCCGATCGGCAGGACGGCGCGCATCAGCCGGCCGAACGGGCCACGGGGATATCGGACGAGGACCTTCGCCGTCAGCCTGGAAGCGCCGCCCGGCGCGGGGACGACGCGGTAGCTCACCCAGACCTCGCCGAACAGCGCGCGCCCGCCCCGGCGGACCTTGTTCACGACGGTGAGCGAGCGGTCCGGCTCGAACGCCCGGAGCTCGAAGATCGTCATCACCGTCTGGCCGGCGGCGAGCCGCTCCGCGCCGGGCGTGAGCGCGCGCGGGCTGCGACGACCGAGGTTGTCGATCCAGTCGTAGGAGTAGGGCGCCACCCGAAGCTGACACAGCCAGCGGAACACCGTGGGCGGCGCGGCGCGGACGGTGACCGCCCTGAGGTAGGCGGCGTCGGCGCCCGCGCACAGCCGATCGCAGGGGAACTCCTCCGCGGCCTCGTCCGCAGTCGCCCCCCACCTGCTCACCACGCGCACGGAGCGGAGCGTAACCGCGCGGCCGCCGCGCGTCAGCCGGCCCGCGCCGGCGCTCCCACCCGGGCCGTCGCGACGTCGCCGCGCGGCGCTTACTCGACAGCGGACCTCCCTCGACGCCGGAGCCCGCCATGCCCCACCTCTCCTTCGACCTGAACTTCAGCCCCACGCCCGAGGAGAAGCGCCGCTTCGCGGAGGCCGTCGTGGGGCACTTCGCGAAGATCATGGACACGGGCACCGATCACATCGGCATCACCTTCCGCGCCTACGGCCGGGAGGACCTCGTGTTCGGGAGGGCCGAGCGGCCGGAGCAGGGGATCGCGTTCCTCGACGCGGACATCCGCCGCGGGCGCACCGCCGACCAGAAGCGCCGCCTCGCCCTCGCGGTGATGGACGAGCTGGAGAAGACCTGGCGCGTGCCGAAGCGGAGCGTCTACGTCGTCTTCACCGAGCACGACGGCGAGAACTTCCAGCTCGACGACCGGGTGCTGCCGTCGTGGACCGAGGGCGAGGACCCGCTCTCGGGCTGACGCGCCCCCGGGCCGCGCACCTTCGACAACCCCGAGCGGACCGGGATCGCCCGCGGCGCGTCTAGGTCCCCCAGTCGAGCACGACCTTGCCGGACTGGCCGCTCCGCATCACGTCGAAGCCCTGCTGGAACTCGTCGATCGGGAAGCGGTGGGTGATCACGGGCGAGATGTCGAGGCCGCTCTGCAGCATCGCGACCATCTTGTACCAGGTCTCGTACATCTCCCGGCCGTAGATGCCCTTCAGCACGAGGCCCTTGAAGACGACCTGGCTCCAGTCGATCGCCTCCTCGCCGGGCATGATGCCGAGGAGCGCCACCTTGGCGCCGTGGTTCATCGCCTCGAGCATCTGCCGGAACGCCCGCCCGTTCCCGCTCATCTCCAGGCCGACGTCGAAGCCCTCCTTCATCCCGAGGTCCTTCATCACGGCGCGGAGGTCCTCGCGGGCGACGTTCACGGCGCGCGTCGCGCCCATCCTCCGCGCGAGCCCGAGCCGGTAGTCGTTCACGTCGGTGACGACGACGTGGCGCGCGCCGACGTGCCGGGCGATCGACACCGCCATCACGCCGATCGGCCCCGCGCCGGTGACGAGCACGTCCTCGCCGACGAGCTCGAACGAGAGCGCGGTGTGGGTCGCGTTCCCGTAGGGATCGAAGATCGCGGCGACCTCGTCCGGGATGTCGTCGGGGATGCGGTACACGTTGTCGGCGGGGATGACCACGTACTCGGCGAAGGAGCCGGGCCGGTTCACGCCGACGCCGATGGTGTGGCGGCACAGGTGCCGCCTGCCCGCGCGGCAGTTCCGGCAGAAGCCGCACGTGACGTGCCCCTCGCCCGAGACGCGGTCCCCCGGGTGGAACGCCTCGACCTCCCCGCCCACCGCGTCGACCACGCCGACGTACTCGTGCCCGACGATCATCGGCACCGGGATGGTGCGCTGGCTCCACTCGTCCCAGTTGTAGATGTGGACGTCGGTGCCGCAGATGGCGCTCTTGCGGACGCGGATGCGCACGTCGTGGACGCCCACCTCCGGCACGGGCGCGTCGTGCACCATCCAGATGCCCTCGGCCCGCCGCGACTTCACCAGCGCCTTCATCGATGGTCCCTCTCAGCGGATGACGCCGAGCGCGCGGCCTACCTTCTCGAACGCGCCCACGGCGAAGTCGAGGTCCTCCCGCGAGTGCGCGGCGCTCATCTGCGTGCGGATGCGCGCCCGGCCCTTGGGGACGACCGGGAAGAAGAAGCCGATCGCGTAGACCCCCTCCTCGAGGAGGCGGCGCGCGAACTCCTGGGCGAGCGGCGCGTCGTGCAGCATCACCGGGATGATGGGGTGCTCGCCGGGGAGCAGCTCGAAGCCGAGCCGCGTCAGCCCGGCGCGGAAGTGGGCGGCGTTCTCGCGAAGCCGGAGCCGCAGGTCGTCGCTCCGCTCCACGAGGTCCAGCACCTCCAGGCTCACGGCGGCGATCACGGGGGCGAGGGTGTTCGAGAACAGGTACGGCCGCGCCTTCTGGCGGAGCCACTCCACCGCCTCGCGGGAGCCGGCCACGTACCCGCCCGACGCTCCCCCGAGGGCCTTGCCGAGCGTGCCGGTCACGAGGTCCACGCGGCCCATCACGCCGAAGTGCTCGGGCGTTCCGCGCCCCTTCGCGCCGATGAACCCCACCGCGTGGCTGTCGTCCACCATGACGAGCGCGCCGTGGCGCTCCGCGAGGTCGCAGATCTCGGGGAGCCTCGCGAGGTATCCGTCCATCGAGAACACGCCGTCCGTCACGACCAGCTTGAAGCGGGCCCCGGCCGCGTCCGCCTCGCGGAGCCGCGCCTCGAGCTCCGCCATGTCGCCGTTCGCGTAGCGGTAGCGCTGCGCCTTGCAGAGCCGGATCCCGTCGATGATGGAGGCGTGGTTGAGCGCGTCCGAGACGACCGCGTCCTCCTCGCCGAGCAGCGCCTCGAACACGCCGCCGTTCGCGTCGAAGCACGACGAGAAGAGGATCGCGTCGTCGAAGCCGAGGAAGCGGGCGATTCGCCCCTCGAGCTCCTTGTGGACGTCCTGCGTCCCGCAGATGAAGCGGACCGAGGAGAGGCCGAACCCGTGCCGCGGCAGCGCCTCCTGGGCCGCCTTCACGAGCTCCGGGCGCCCGGCGAGGCCGAGGTAGTTGTTCGCGCAGAGGTTCACGACGCGACGGCCGTCGGCCTCCACCCAGGCGCCCTGCGGCGTGGTGAGCACCCGCTCGCGCTTCAGCAGGCCGTCGGCCTCGAGCTGGCGGAGCTGCGCGCGGAGGTGCGCGGTGAAGGCGTCGTTCATGGGAACCCTCGGGCGGTGTCGGCGCGAGGGTTTAACGCATTTCCGGACGGGGCGCGGCGTCTAACGGGGGCTGCGCCCCCGCCCCGCCGAGCCGAGCTCGGCGTGTGCAGCCCCACCCTGGCTCGCCGGGTCCCCTGCGCCATCGCGGGCGCCTTCGCCGCGAACGCGATGGCGCCCCGGCGGACTCGCTTCGCTCGTCGGCTTCGGGATCGGACGTTCAGACGCTACGCGCCGCCGCCGCGAGCACTGCGCCGAGCTCGGACAGCGACACCGGCTTCGCCAGGTGGCGGTCGAATCCGGCCTGCGCCGCCTTCGCGACGTCGTCGGGCATCGCGTAGCCCGACAGGGCGACGAGGAGCGTCGCCGAGAGGTCGGGGTCACCGCGCAGGGTGCGAGCGACCTCGTACCCGTCCATCACCGGCAGGCCGATGTCGCACAGGACCAGGTCCGGCCGCAGCGCGCGCGCCCGCGCCACGCCCTGGCGGCCGTCGGGGGCGACCTCGACCTCGTGCGCCGCCCCGGCGAGCAGGTCGCGCAGCATCTCGGCGGCGTCCGGGTTGTCCTCGATGACGAGGACGCGCCGCGGGCCCTTCCCCGAGAGCGGATCGCGCGTGGGCTCGGGCGCCCGCGCCTCCTCGACGAGCGGCAGCCCGACCGTGAACTCCGCGCCGCGTCCCGAGCCGCCGCTCCGGACCGCCACGCTGCCGCCGTGGAGCTCCACCAGCGATCTCACGAGGTAGAGCCCCAGGCCGAGGCCGCCGCGCGGCCGGTCGAGGCCGTCGTCCGCCTGCACGAACGGCGCGAACAGGCGCGGCACGAGCTCGGGGTCGATGCCTTCGCCGTCGTCCGCCACCGAGAAGACCGCCCGGTCGCGCTCGCGGCCGAGCGTCACGGTCACGTTGCCGCCGCGCCTCGTGAACTTGCCGGCGTTCGCGAGCAGGTTCCCGACCACCTGCTCGAGACGGGTGCGATCGCCGAGGATGGGCAGCGGCTCGACCGCGCCCGTCACCCGCAGCGCGACGCCGCTCGCGGCGAGGAGGTCGCGGTGGTCGTCGGCGGTGCATCGCACCAGCGCGGCGAGGTCGAGCCGCTCGGTGCGCAGCCGGATCTTCCCGTGCGCGATGCGGGTCACGTCGAGGAGATCGTCCACCAGCCGCGCGAGGTGCTCGGTCTGCCGGGTGATCGCCGCGCGCGCCCGGCTGGCCTCCGGCGCCCCCGGGGCGGCCCGCTCGAGGACGGCGACGGCCGTGCGCATGGGCGCGAGCGGGTTCCGGAGCTCGTGCGACAGCATGGCGAGGAACTCGCTCTTGCGCCGGTCCTCCGCGCGGAGCGCCTCCTCGGCCGCGACCCGCTCGGTCGTGTCTATCCCGGCCGCGACGAGGTTCCAGTGGTCGAGCGGGAAGAGCGAGGTGAGGTAGTGCCGGCCGTCCCACGCGAACCGGCGCTCGAACGTGAGGCCGCGCCCGGTGGCCATCACCTCGCGGGACGCGGCGAGCTGCTCCGCGAGCGCGGCGGCGCCGAAGAGCTCGGAGGCGCGGCGCCCGGCGACGCGCTCGAGCGGTGCGCCGAGGAGGGCCAGCGCCTGGTGGTTCGCGTCCGCCAGGATCCAGTCGATCACCAGGCCCGCGCCGTCGCGGACCACCGTGTACACGAAGACGTGCTCGCGCAGCTCGTCGAAGAGCCGGCGGTAGCGCGCGCCCGCGTCGCGGAACGGGCCGGGGACGGCCTCGGCGGTGACGTCGCGCAGCGCGAGGAGGCGACCGGTCCCGCCCTCGAGCGCGACGCCCGTGACGCGCCCCTCCCACCACACCTCGCGCCCGTTCACCCTCCGCGGCCGCCGCGGCAGCTCGCGCCGCTCCCCGGCGGAGAGCGGCTCGTCCAGGGCGCGCGAGAGCGCGCGATCCCACGGGAGCAGCTCCGCCACCTCGCGCCCGAGCGCCTCACCCTCGAGGTGGCCGGTGACGCGCAGCCACTCGCGGTTGGCGCGGAGGACCTTCCCGGACGCGCTCACGAGGCAGAGGCCGGCGCCGGCCTCCTCGAAGAGCGCGTCCGCCAGACCGTCTGCTGCGGTGCCCCCGTTGCTCCGCACGTCGGAACACCTCCGCTGCAGGTGTGGTCGATGATACCCCTGGGTCAGGGACGCGTCACATTCCAGGCCGCCGCCGTCAGGCGTGCGGCGCGGGCGCCCGAGCCTTACTCCTGGAGCATGAGCGAGGTGAACGTGGAGGCCGGCGGGCTGGACGTGCGGCAGGAGGAGGAGGGTCGGTGGGGGGCGTTCTACGTCGAGCAGGGCGGCCGCCGCGTCGCGGAGCTTGCCTACGAGCGCGAGGGAGCCGACCGCGCCCTTCTCCAGCACACGCAGGTGTCGGACGCGCTGCGCGGTCAGGGGGTCGCGCGCCGGCTGGTGGACGCCGCGGTCGCCTGGGCGCGGGCGAGCGGCACCCGCCTCGTCCCGCTCTGCCCGTACGCGAAGGCGATCTTCGATCGCGACGCCTCCCTGCGCGACGTGCTCGTCTGATCCCGCCCGCAGGGCATCCGCGCGGAGCGCCACCGTGGCGGCGACCCGACGTCACGCGACCCGGTACACCCGCGTCCCCGACGCGATGCCGGCCCGGAACCGGCGTGAAGCTGGACCCGGCCGCGTGCGGGTCAGGCGGGCGCGGTGCGCGCTCGTTCGGGGGGGCGGCGCCTCGCGCCACGCCCGGGAGGCCGGTGGGGCCGCTCGCTCGGGTAGATTGCCCCGCGTGAACGGGCCGCACCACCTCCTGCTCGTCCCCGGCTTCTTCGGGTTCGCGAACCTCGGCGACTTCGCCTACTTCGGGCACGTCCGCGACTACCTGTCGGAGATCGGTCCCGCGCTAGGCGTACGGGGCTCGGTCCGCGTGGTGCCGACCGTCCCCACGGCGTCCCTGCGGGTCCGCGCCGCGCGGCTCGTGGAGAGCATCGCCGAGGCGGTGGACGCGGAGGGCGGGACGGTCTCGGTGATCGGCCACTCGAGCGGCGGCCTCGACGCGCGGCTCGTCGTCACGCCCGAGGTGTCGCTCCCTTCGCCGCGCGAGGTGGAGCGCTACGCGCGCGCGGTCCGCACCGTCGTCAGCGTCTCGACGCCCCACCACGGCACGCCCGTGGCGCACCTCTTCAACAGCCTGCTCGGGCAGCAGGTGCTCCGGCTGCTGTCGCTGCTCACCATCTACGTGCTCCGCGCAGGGAGGCTCCCCATCGGCCTCGGGCTCCGCGTGGCCCGCCTCCTCCGCCGCCGCGAGGCCCCGCCGGGCAGCCTCGTCCAGCAGCTCATGCACGAGCTGCTCGCCGATTTCTCGCGCGATCGGCGCGTGGAGATCGAGTCGTTCTTCTCGAGCCTGGGCAAGGATCAGGATCTCGTCGGCCAGATCACGCCCGGCTCGATGGACGTGTTCAACGCGGCCACCCAGGATCGCCCGGGCGTGCGCTACGGCTGCGTCCTCACGCGCGCCCGCCCGCCGGGGCTCCGCTCCGCGATCGGCGCGGGGCTCGACCCCTACGCGCAGACCACGCACGCGGTGTACGTGGCGCTGTACCGGATCGCCTCTCGCACCCCCGCGGAGCGGCAGCCGCGCCTCACGCGCGCGCAGGCCGCCGTGCTGCGGCGCGCGTACGGCTGGCGCACCGACGTGCGCGCGAACGACGGGATGGTCCCGACGCTCAGCCAGCTCTGGGGTGACGTGGTCCACGCGGCGTGGGCGGATCACCTGGACGTGATCGGCCACTTCCACCATCCGACGCGCGTGCCGCCGCACTTCGACTGGCTCACGAGCGGCAGCGGCTTCGACCGCGCGCAGTTCGAGCAGGTCTGGCGCGAGGTGGCGGCGTACGTGGCGGCCGGGGTCAGGTAGCCGCCATCGCCCTGCGGCCGGGGGCGGGCGACCGCGCCGCGAGGCGGGCGCGCACGAAGACCCAGAGCGGCGCCGCGAGGAGCGCGAGGCCGTAGCCGAGCTGGCCCGCGGGCGCGCGCGCGAGGCTCAGATCTCCGGTGGCGTGCAGCGTCGCCGACACGGCGAGGCCGACCGCGACGGTCGCCCAGGGGCGGCGTCCCGCTCCGCCGTCCGCCGCGACGGCCAGCCCGAGGGGCAGCGCGAGCAGGGCGTGCGCGGCGGGGCCGAGCGCCACGCGCGCGAGCGCGACCGGCGAGGCCGCCCCGTGCAGCGTGGTGAGCGCCTCGAGCGCGGCGAACCCGGCCGACACGCCGGCGGAGGCCCCGAGCACCGCCGAGGTCCGCCAGCCGCGCTCCACGACGAGCAGGATCCCCGCGAGCTTCGCCCCCTCCTCGACGAGGCCGACCGCGACGGCCAGCGCGATCGCCACGGCGAGCTCGCCCCGGACGAGCCGCTCCCACTCGACGCGAACGCCCGCCGCCGCGAGCGCTTCATAGGCGAGCACGGCGAGCCCGAACGCCGCGGCCCCGCCGAAGAGCGCGTACGCGATCGGGCTGCGCCGACCGTCGCCGGCGCGGCGCGCCCCGAGCGAGGCCCACGCCACGGCCGACGCGGCACAGCTGGCGAAGAAGAGGAGCTCCCCCATGGCGCCAAGGTGGGAGCAGGGCGGACGTCCAGGCGAGCCCCCGGGAGGAAGCCGCCCCGCCGGGGGAACAGGCGCCGCCGGAGGGAGCCCGCTTCCGCGGTCCTCGCGCGACCGGGAGCCGACTCCACGCACCGTCGCCTCCGTGGACGATCGGGGGCGAGGTGGTCTCGCGGCGGCGTTTGTGTGCAGGTCGAGCCGGATGTCGCCTCGGTCGTCCAGGTCCTTGCCGGCAGCCTCCCCCCTCGTCGCAGAGACGCAGCTCGTGCACGCCCGAGTCTACGGGTACCCGTGGTGCAAGGTACCTTCGCGCGCGTCGCGCCACGGCGGACGGTTCACCGATCGTGATGGTTTGCCGTCCCGCGTCACGCACATCCTGCTCCGTCGTCGCACACGGCGGACGCTCCTCGCGGCGGTTCCGATGCCCTGAGGTCGCCGATCGACTCGAGGACCGAACCGCGCCGCAGCTATCTGCCGCGGGGGTGGGTCATTGGGGACAATGTGGCGCTCCGCCGCAATCAGCCCGGGTGAAAGCCCAGCACTTCTGGCCGCGTGGAAGCTTTGGGCCGGTGCGACTGTTGGCTTGGTTTGCGGACGGTGACGGCGAGCTTCCGCGGGTGCTCGCGCAATCCTTTCGCCTTTCTCGCGAGCGGGGCCGCACGGTCACGTGCGCCAAAAGAGGTGGTAACTTGCGCGCCATGCCCTTGACTCAGCAGCACCGCCGTGGCGCCTCGACGGTGCTGCTGGTCATCGCGCTCGCGTGTGGCATCGAAGCATCGAACGATCACGGGAACGACGCGCTCGTTCCCGTACCCACCAAGCCCGGCGTTCCGTCCGGCCCGCCCATCTCGGACACGATCACGCCGGAGGGAGGGACGCTCTCGGCCGCGGACGGCGCGATCTCCATCTCGTTCCCGGCCGGTGCCGTCGCCTCCCCGACCGAGTTCACGATCACGCCGATCACGAACACGGCGCGTGGCGCCGTCGCCGGCGCCTTCCGCCTCGGGCCCGAGGGCGCGAGCTTCACCGCCCCCGTCACGATCACGTTCAAGGGGCCGGAGCAATATCCGATCGGCACCAGCATCGACAACGTCGGCGTCGAGTCCCAGGATCGGAACGGATTCTGGATGAAGGTGGGGCCCGCGACGCGAGATCTCGGCGCGAACACCATCAGCGTCAAGACGACTCACTTCAGCGATTGGACCGTCACCTGGCAGACGGGAGAGCCGCTGGCGGACGGACCGATCCGCCTCGCGCAGAACCTCAACGTGCCCTTCGACGCCCAGGGCCGGGCGACGGTCTACCTCCGGGACGAATCCACGTCGCTCACGACGTACGTGCTGGCCGGCACGCTCACCGTCCCCGCGACGATGACGCTGGGGACCGAGACCTGCGTCCCCGACCAGACCACGAAGTCCTGGGCGAACGCCGCCGAGATCGACAAGGTGAGGTCCGTGTTCCGCTGGGGCACCGGCGTGGGCTGGACGTTGACGTGCACCGGGACCGACGGCCGCGTGACGACGCGGTTCATGCCCGCCGTGTTCGACACGATGGGTATCAACCTCGCCCGGTGCGCCGGGACCTTCGACCCGGGCCAGTACGCCGAGAAGGACTTCATCCGCGGCGCTTACACCGCGGACTGCGGTGCCGAGGGAGGGGTCAGGGGTACGTGGGATCTGCGCGGCCACCAGGTCCTCGTGAACCCGACGTCCGGCCTGGTGACCACCGAGGCGGGCGGAACGGCCACGTTCGACGTCGTCCTGAACAAGCCGCCGGCCGCCGACGTCGTGGTGGGGCTCTCGAGCAGCGACACGACCGAGGGCACGGTCTCGTCTCCGAGCATCACCTTCACGCCGTCCAACTGGAGCACGCCGCAGGTCGTGACCGTCACGGGCGCGAACGACTGGGTCGACGACGACGACGTGGCGTACACGATCGTGACCGCGCCCGCGACGAGCAGCGACCCGCGTTACCACGGCATCGACCCCGCCGACGTGGAGTTCACGAACACCGACGACGACACGGCGGGGCTCGCGCCGAGCCCGACGACGGGCCTGGTCACCACGGAGGCGGGGGGCACGGCGACGTTCCAGCTGGCGCTGACGTCCGAGCCGCTCGCCGACGTGGTCGTCGCGCTGACGAGCAGCGACACCACCGAGGGCACGGTCACGGCGAGCGTCACCTTCACGCCGGCGAACTGGAACGTGGCCCAGACCGTGACCGTCACCGGCGTGAACGACTTCGTGGACGAGGGCGACATCGGGTACTCGATCGCGCTGTCCTCGAGCAGCACCGACCCCAAGTACCAGGGGCTCACCGGCAGCGTCTCGGCGACGAACACCGACGACGACACGGCGGAGCTCCTCCCCAGCCCGTCGACGGGCCTGGTCACGGCCGAGCCGGACGGGACGACGACCTTCGGCCTGACGCTCGGCTCGGAGCCGCTCGCGGACGTGGTGGTGACGCTGGCGAGCAGCGACACGACCGAGGGCACCGTCGCGCCCGTGAGCGTGACGTTCACGGCGACGAACTGGAACGTGCCGCAGAGCGTGACGGTCGCCGCGAAGGACGACTTCGTGGCGGACGGCCCGATCGCCTACGCCGTGAACCTGTCCGCGACGAGCTCGGACCCGCTGTACAACGGCCTGACCGCGGCCGCGTCCCTGACCAACGCGGACGACGACGTGGCGGGCTTCGCGGCCACCCCGTCGACGGGTTTGGTGACCACCGAGGCGGGCGGGACGGCGAGCTTCGGGCTGGCGCTGACCTCGGAGCCGCTCGCCGAGGTGGTGGTGGCGCTGGCGAGCAGCGACACCACCGAGGGCACCGTCGCGCCTGCGACCGTGACGTTCACGGCGGCGAACTGGAACGTGCCGCAGCCCGTGACGATCACCGGGGTGGACGACCTCGTGGCCGACGGCGCGATCGCGTACGCCGTGACCCTCGCCGGGGCGAGCACGGATCCCGGCTACGGCGGCCGCGCCTGGGCCGTGGCGGTCGAGAACGCCGACAACGACGTGGCCGGGATCGCCGTCGGTGCTCCGAGCGCCACCTCGACCTCCGAGGTGGGCGGGGCCGCTGTCTTCACGGTGGTGCTGACCTCGCAGCCGACGTCGGACGTGACGGTCCCGATCACCTCGAGCGACCCCACGGAGGGCACGGTCGCCCCCGCGCCGCTGGTGTTCACCACGACCAACTGGAACGTGCCGCAGACGGTGACGGTCACGGGCGCCGACGACTTCGTCGCGGACGGCGACCAGACCTACCTGGTCGCGATCGGGCCGGCGACCAGCGCCGACCCGGGTTACGCCGGCAGGCCCGGCGATCCGGCGGACCTCACCTTCACGAACACGGACGACGACGTGGCGGGGATCGCGGTCGGCGCGCCGAGCGCCCCCTCGACGTCCGAGGCGGGGACGTCCGCCACCTTCACGGTGGCGCTGACCTCGCAGCCCACCTCCGACGTGACGGTCCCGGTCTCCTCGAGCGACGCCACGGAGGGCACGATCGCCCCCGCGTCGCTGGTGTTCACGGCGAGCAACTGGAGCGTGGCGCAGACGGTGACGGTCACCGGCGTCGACGACGCGGTGGACGACGGCGACCAGACCTACCAGGCCGCGATCGGGCCGGCGACGAGCGCCGACGCGGGGTACGCCGGGAGGGATCCGGCGGACCTCACCTTCACGAACATCGACGACGACGCGGCGGGGCTCGTGGCGAGCCCGTCGACGGGCCTCGTGACGACCGAGGCAGGCGGGACGGCGAGCTTCCAGCTCACGCTGGCGTCGCAGCCGACCGCCGACGTGGTGGTCGCGGTGTCGAGCAGCGCCTCCACGGAGGGTACCGTCGCCCCCGCCACCGTGACCTTCACGGCCACCAACTGGAACGCGGCGCAGACCGTGACGGTCACCGGGGTGGACGACGCGGTGGCGGACGGTGCGGTCGCGTACACCGTGAACCTGTCCGCGACGAGCACGGACCCGGGCTACAACACCCGCACCGGCGCGGTGTCGGTGACGAACAGCAACGACGACGCGGCCGGGATCGCGGTGAGCGCTCCGAGCGGGCTGTACACCTCGGAGGCGGGGGTCTCAATCACCTTCACGGTGGCGCTGACCTCGCAGCCGACGTCGGACGTGACGGTCCCGGTGTCCTCGAGCGACATCACGGAGGGCACGGTCGCCCCGGCTTCCCTGCTGTTCACGGCGGCCAACTGGAACACGCCGCAGACCGTGACGGTCACGGGCGTCGACGACGTGCTGGACGACGGCGATCAGCTCTTCTCCGCCCTCGTCGGCGCGGCGATCAGCTCGGACCCGGGCTACTCCGGGATCGACCCGAACGACGTCACCCTGACGAACACGGACGACGACACGGCGGGGCTCGTGGCGAGCCCGTCGACCGGCCTCGTGACGAACGAGGGGGGCGGGACGGCGAGCTTCCAGGTGACGCTGGCGTCGCAGCCGCTCGCCGACGTGGTGGTCGCTGTGTCGAGCAGCGACGCGACCGAGGGCACCGTCGCGCCTGCGACCGTGACGTTCACGGCGGCGAGCTGGAACCTGCCGCAGACCGTGACGATCACGGGGGTCGACGACGCGGTGGCGGACGGCGCGATCCCGTACACCGTGAGCCTGGCCTCGACGAGCACGGACGCCCTGTACAACGGGGCTGTCGGGACCGTGTCCGTCACGAACGACGACGACGACGCGGCAGGGCTCGTGGCGAGCCCGTCGACGGGCCTGACGACGACCGAGGCGGGCGGGACGGCGAGCTTCCAGGTGACGCTGGCCTCGCAGCCGGTCGCCGACGTGGTGATCGCGCTCGCGAGCAGCGACACGACGGAGGGCACCGTGTCCCCTGCGACCGTGACGTTCACGGCGGCCAACTGGAACGTGGCGCAGAGCGTGACGGTCGCCGGAGTGGATGACGCCTCGGTGGACGGCGCGATCGCCTACGCCGTGAGCCTGTCCGCGACGAGCACGGACGGTCAGTACGCCGGGCGTACCGGCACGGTGTCGCTGACGAACACCGACGACGACGCGGCGGGGCTCGTGGCGAGCCCGTCGGCGGGCCTGGTGACGAGCGAGCCGGCCGTGGCGGCGAGCTTCCAGCTCAGGCTGTCGTCGCAGCCGAGCGCCGACGTGGTGATCGCGCTCTCGAGCAGCGACCCGACCGAGGGCGCCGTGGCGCCTGGGAGCGTGACGTTCACCTCGGCCAACTGGAACGTGGCGCAGACGGTGACGGTCACCGGGGTGGACGACGCGGTGGCGGACGGCGCGATCGCGTACGCCGTGAACCTGTCGGCGACGAGCACGGACGCCCTGTACGGCGGGCTCACGAGCGCGGTGTCGGTGACGAACGGCGACGACGACCTGGCGGGGATCGCGGTCGGCGCGCCGAGCGCCACCTCGACGTCCGAGGCCGGGACGTCCGCCACCTTCACGGTGGTGCTGACCTCGCAGCCGACGGCGACGGTGACGGTCCCGGTGGCCTCGAGCGACACGACGGAAGGCACTGTCGCGCCTGCGTCGCTGGTGTTCACGGCGACGAACTGGAACGTGGCGCAGACCGTGACGGTCACGGGCGTCGACGACGCGGCGGTGGACGGCAACCAGAGCTACCTGGCCGCGATCGGGCCCGCGACGAGCGCCGACGCGGGGTACGCCGGAAAGGATCCGGCGGACCTCACCTTCACGAACACGGACAACGACGCGGTGGGCCTCGCGGCGAGCCCGTCGACGGGCCTCACGACGACCGAGGCGGGCGGGACGGCGAGCTTCCAGCTCACGCTGACGTCGCAGCCGAGCGCCGACGTGGTGGTCGCGGTGTCGAGCAGCGACTCCACGGAGGGCACCGTCGCGCCCGCGACCGTGACCTTCACGGTCGCGAACTGGAACGTGGCGCAGACCGTGGCGGTCACCGGCGTGGACGACGCGGTGGCGGACGGCGCGATCGCCTACGCCGTGAACCTCTCCGCGACGAGCACGGACACCCTGTACGACGGGGCCACCCGGGCCGTGCCGGTGACGAACACTGACGACGACGCTGCGGGGATCGCGGTCGGCGCGCCGAGCGCCACCGCGACGTCCGAGGCCGGGACGTCCGCCACCTTCACGGTGGTGCTGACGTCGCAGCCGACGGCGAGCGTGACGGTCCCGGTGTCGTCGAGCGACACCACGGAGGGGACGGTCGCGCCTGCCTCGCTGGTGTTCACGACGGCCAACTGGAACGCGCCGCAGACCGTGACGGTGACGGGCGTCGACGACGCGGCGGTGGACGGCGATCAGAGCTACCTGGCCGCGCTCGGGCCGGCGACCAGCGCCGACGCGGCGTACGCCGGGAGGGATCCGGCGGACCTCACCTTCACGAACACGGACAACGACGTGGCGGGGCTGATCGCGAGCCCGTCGACGGGCCTCGTCACGACCGAGGCGGGCGGGACGGCGAGCTTCCAGCTGACGCTCGCGTCGCAGCCGAGCGCCGACGTGGTGGTCGCGCTCTCGAGCAGCGACACCACCGAGGGCACCGTCGCGCCTGCGACGGTGACCTTCACGGCGGGCAACTGGAACTCTGCGCAGACCGTGACGGTCACCGGAGTGGACGACGCGGTGGTGGACGGCGCGATCGCCTACGCCGTGAACCTGTCCGCGACGAGCACGGATCCCGGCTACGGCGGCCGAATCGGGTCGGTGTCGGCGACGAACAACGACAACGACGCGGCGGGGATCACGGTCGGCACGCCGAGCGCCACCTCGACGTCCGAAGCGGGGACGTCCGCCACCTTCACGGTGGTGCTGACCTCGGAGCCGACCTCGGCCGTGACGGTCCCGGTCTCCTCCACCGATACCACGGAGGGCACGGTCGCTCCCGCGACGCTGGTGTTCACGGCCACCAACTGGAACGCGCCGCAGACCGTGACGGTCACGGGCGTCGACGACCCTGCGGTGGACGGGGACCAGACCTACCGGGCCGCGATCGGGCCGGCGACGAGCGCCGACCCGGGCTACGCCGGGAGCGACCCGGCGGACCTCACCTTCACGAACACGGACAATGACGCGGCAGGGCTCGTGGCGAGCCCGGCCACGGGTCTGACGACGACCGAGGCAGGAGGGTCAGCGAGCTTCCAGCTCTCGCTGTCGTCGCAGCCGAGCGCCGACGTGGTGGTGGCGGTGTCGAGCAGCGACGCGTCGGAGGGTACCGTCGCGCCTGCGAGCGTGACGTTCACCTCGGCCAACTGGAACACGGCGCAGACCGTGACGGTCACCGGGGTGGACGACGCGGTGGCGGACGGTCCCATCACGTACGCCGTGAACCTGTCGGCGACGAGCACGGACTCCCTGTACAACGGGGCTGTCCGGACCGTGTCGGTCACGAACGCCGACGACGACGCGGCTGGGATCGCGGTGAGCCCCGCGAGCGGGTTGTTCACCTCCGAGGCAGGGCTCCAGGTCACGTTCACGGTGGTGCTCGCCTCGCAGCCGACGGCGAGCGTGACGGTTCCCATCACGTCGGGCGACCTCACCGAGGGCACGGTCGCCCCGGCGCCGCTGACGTTCACGGCGGCCAACTGGAACGTGGCCCAGACCGTGACGGTGACGGGCGTCGACGACCTGGTGGACGACGGCGACCAGCTCTTCACGGTCCTCGTCGGCGCGTCGAGCAGCGCGGACCCGAGCTACAACGGGGTCGATCCGGGCGACATCACCCTGACGAACACCGACGACGACACCGCGGCGCTCGTGGCGAGCCCGACGACGGGCCTCATGACGACCGAGGCGGGCGGGACGGCGAGCTTCCAGGTGGCGCTGGCGACGCAGCCGCTCGCGGACGTGGTGGTCGCGCTCTCGAGCAGCGACGCGACGGAGGGCACCGTCGCCCCTGCGAGCGTGACGTTCACGGCGGCCAACTGGAGCACCGCGCAGACGGTGACGATCACCGGCGCGGACGACGCGCTGGCGGACGGCGCGATCGCGTACGCCGTGAACCTGTCCGCGACGAGCACGGATCCTGGCTACGGTGGCCGCACCGGCTCGGTGTCGGTGACCAACGGCGACAACGACGCGGCGGGGATCGCGGTCGGCGCGCCGAGCGCCACCACGACGTCGGAGGCGGGGGCCTTCGCCACCTTCACGGTGGTGCTGACGTCGCAGCCGACCGCCGACGTGACGGTCCCGGTCTCCTCGAACGACACCACCGAGGGCACGGTCGCGCCTGCGTCGCTGCTGTTCACGGCGAGCAACTGGAGCGTGCCACAGACCGTGACGGTGACGGGGGTCGACGACCTCGTGGCAGACGGCAGCCAGACCTACCAGGCCGCGATCGGGCCGGCGACCAGCGCCGACCCGGGGTACGCCGGGAAGGATCCGGCCGATCTCACCTTCACGAACACGGACGACGACGTGGCGGGCATCGCGGTCGGCGCGCCGAGCGCCACCTCGACGTCCGAGACGCGCACGTCCGCCACCTTCACGGTGGTGCTGACGTCGCAGCCGACCGCGGACGTCACCGTCCCGGTCTCGTCGACCGACCCCACGGAAGGCACGGTCGCGCCTGCGTCGCTGCTGTTCACGGCGGCGAACTGGAGCGTGCCGCAGACCGTGACGGTGACGGGGGTCGACGACCTCGTGGCAGACGGCAGCCAGACCTACCGGGCCGCGATCGGGCCGGCGACGAGCTCCGACGCGGGGTACGCAGGCAGAGATCCGGCCGACCTCACCTTCACGAACACGGACGACGACGTGGCGGGCATCGCGGTCGGCGCGCCGAGCGCCACCACGACGTCGGAGGCGGGGGCCTCCGCCACCTTCACGGTGGTGCTGACGTCGCAGCCGACCGCGGAGGTGACGGTCCCGGTCTCGTCGAGCGACACCACGGAGGGCGCGGTCGCGCCCGCGTCGCTGGTGTTCACCGCGGCCAACTGGAGCGTCGCGCAGACGGTGACCGTGACGGGCGTGAACGACGCGGTGGACGACGGCGATCAGACCTACCAGGTCGCGATCGGGCCGGCCACGAGCTCCGACGCGGGCTACGCCGGGAAGGATCCGGCGGACCTCACCTTCACGAACACGGACGACGACGCGGCGGGGCTGGTGGCGAGCCCGTCGACGGGCCTGACGACGAGCGAGCCAGCCGGGACGGCGAGCTTCCAGCTGACGCTGTCGTCGCAGCCCCTCGCAGACGTGGTGGTGGCGGTGTCGAGCAGCGATCCGACGGAGGGCACCGTCGCGCCTGCGAGCGTGACGTTCACGACGGCGAACTGGAACGCGGCGCAGACCGTGACGGTCACCGGGGTGGACGACGCGGTGGCGGACGGACCGATCGCCTACGCCGTGAACCTCTCCGCGACGAGCACGGACCCGGGCTACGGCGGGCGTACCGGGTCGGTGTCGGTGACCAACGCCGACGACGACGCGGCGGGGATCGCGGTGAGCGCTCCGAGCGGGCTGTCCACCTCCGAGGCGGGGCTCCAGGTCACGTTCACGGTGGTGCTGACCTCGGAGCCGACGTCGGACGTGACGGTCCCGATCACGTCGAGCGACCCCACGGAGGGCACGGTCGCCCCGGCGCCGCTGACGTTCACGGCGGCGAACTGGAACGTGGCGCAGACCGTGACGGTCACGGGCGTCGACGACCTGGTGAACGACGGCGACCAGCTCTACACGGTCCTCGTCGGCGCGGCGACGAGCCTGGACGGGAGCTACAGCGGGATCGACCCGGGCGACATCTCCCTGACGAACACGGACGACGACGCCGCGGGACAGCTCATGGCGAGCCCGTCGACGGGCCTGGTGACGACCGAGGCGGGCGGGACGGCGACCTTCCAGCTGACGCTGTCGTCGCCGCCCAGCGCCGACGTGGTGGTCTCGCTGACGAGCAGTAACCCCGGCGAAGGCACCGTCGCGCCTGCGGCCGTGACCTTCACGCCCGCGGACTGGAACCTCGCGCAGACGGTGACGGTCACCGGGGTGGATGACGCGCTGCCTGACGGCCCGATCGCGTACGCCGTGAACCTGTCGGCGGCGAGCACGGACCCTCTGTACAGCGTGGCCAGCGCGACGGTGTCGCTGACGAACGCCGACAACGACGGGGGACCAGCCCCCTTGGCGATCAAGTAGCGCTCAGCCGTAGGGTGGCCGCAACGCGAGCCGGCGGGTAGCCGCGCGGCCAGCCGCGAACCCGACGACCGGTTACACCCGTCGAGCACCGCTGGCTCGCCCGCCGCAGCGGCGCGCCGTTCGGGGCTTCCCACGGTCGAGCGTCATCCGCCGCTCGAGTAGACCCAAGGTCGACGCTGCGCGGAGCCCTCCGCGCAGCGCCTCTTACACCCATTCAGGCGTCCAGCCCGCGGCCGGGAAGGCCGACACGGCTCATGCCGCGCCGCGGCATGGCCGAGGATGCGCCAAGACGCCCCGCCGGTACGTTGCCGGCCGTCGTGCGCGGTCCCAAGGAAGTGTTTCGCAGGCGTCCACCCACCGGCTCACCCGCACGAGGAGCGGAAGAATGAAGAAGAACGCGAAGAGCGCGCAGTCCGAGACGAAGGTGCCTTCCCGCCGTGACTTCCTGCGCAAGGCGGCCCTGGGCGCCGCCGGCGCCGCGGTCGCCGCAGGTCCCACCATCCACGTGGCGCAGGCCCCGACCACGCTGCGCTTCCAGAGCACCTGGCCCACGAAGGACATCTTCCACGAGTACGCCCTCGACTTCGCCAAGAAGGTGAACGAGATGTCGGGCGGCCGCCTCAAGATCGAGGTGCTGCCGGCCGGCGCGGTCGTGAAGGCGTTCGACCTGCTCGACGCGGTGGCGAAGGGGACGCTCGACGGAGGCCACGGCGTCGTCGCCTACTGGTACGGCAAGAACACCGCCCTCGCGCTGTGGGGCTCGGGCCCGGAGTTCGGGATGGATCCCAACATGCTGCTCGCCTGGCACTACTACGGCGGCGGCAAGGACCTCATCGACGAGGTCTACAAGTCGCTGAACCTCGACGTCGTCTCCATGCTGTACGGGCCGATGCCCACGCAGCCGCTCGGCTGGTTCAAGAAGCCGGTCGCGAAGGTCGACGACATGAAGGGGCTCAAGTTCCGCACCGTCGGCCTGTCCATCGACATCTTCACGGGCCTGGGCGCGGCGGTGAACGCGCTGCCGGGCGCGGAGATCGTGCCGGCGATGGACCGCGGACTCCTCGACGCCGCCGAGTTCAACAACGCGTCGTCGGACCGCGCCCTCGGGTTCCCCGACGTCTCCAAGGTCTGCATGCTCCAGAGCTTCCACCAGTGCTCGGAGCAGTTCGAGATCCTCTTCAACGGCACCAAGTACAAGGCGCTGCCGCAGGACCTCCGCAACATCATCGCCTACGCGGTCCAGGCCTCGTCCGCGGACATGTCGTGGAAGGCGATCGATCGCTACTCCACCGACTACATGGAGATGCAGCAGAAGCAGGGGGTGAAGTTCTACAAGACCCCCGACGCGATCCTGAAGCGGCAGCTCGAGATCTGGAACGACGTGATGGAGAAGCGGTCCAGCGAGAACCCGATGTTCAAGAAGGTCCTCGAGTCGCAGCGCAAGTTCGCGCAGCGCGCCGCGCGCTGGCAGAACGACACGAACGTCGACTTCCGCATGGCCTACAACCACTTCTTCGGCAAGAAGCAGGGCGCCGCGAAGAAGGGCTAGGACCTCGATGCAGCGCCTCCTCCTCACGGTCGACAAGCTCTCCACCTGGATCGGCCAGCTCTTCGCCTGGCTCATCGTCGTGCTCACCGTGCTCATCACCTGGGAGGTGCTGTCGCGGAAGTTCTTCGACACCCCGCACGCCTGGGCGTTCGACGCGCAGATCATGGGCTACGGCGTCCTCTTCATGATGGCGGGCGCCTACACCCTCGCGAAGAACGGCCACGTGCGGGGCGACGTGCTCTACGGCTTCTTCCCCCCGCGCGTCCAGGCGAGCATCGACCTCCTCCTGTACGTCGTCTTCTTCGTGCCCGGCTCGATCGCGATGGTCTTCGCGGGCTGGTACTACGCGAAGGAGTCCTGGCTCATCCGCGAGCACTCGACCATCACGGTCGACGGGCCGCCCATCTATCCGTTCAAGGCGTTCATCCCCATCGCGGGCGCGCTCATCCTGCTCCAGGGCGTGGTCGAGATCGTCCGCTGCGTCGTCGCCCTCCGGGACGGCGCGTGGCCGTCGCGCGAGGAGGACGTGGAGGAGGTGGACGTCGACAAGCTGAAGGAGATGGTCCACGTCAAGGACGAGGACATCGCCGCGCTCGACCAGGTCGTCCTGCGCAAGGAGCACGAGGAGGTGAAGCCGTGAGGAAGGAGCTCCTGTTCGGCTTCACGATCATGGGGCTCATCGTCCTCGCGACGGTGATCATCATGCCGGCGCCCTCGCAGATGACGCAGGGCCACCTCGGGCTGCTGATGCTCTCGCTCGTGGTGGTCGCCATCATGCTGGGCTTCCCGACCGCCTTCACGCTCATGGGCATGGGCGTGCTCTTCGCGTGGCTCGCCTATCGATGGGTCAACCCGGACATCGCGGTCCAGCAGACGCTGGACCTCATGGTGCAGCGCACCTACGCGACGATGACGAACGACGTCCTCATCGCCGTGCCGCTGTTCGTGTTCATGGGCTACATGGTCGAGCGGGCGAACCTCATCGAGAAGCTCTTCAAGAGCCTGCACCTCTCGATGTCGTTCATCCCCGGCTCGCTCGCGGTCGCGACGCTGGCGACGTGCGCGCTGTTCGCCACCGCGACCGGCATCGTGGGGGCGGTCGTCACGCTCATGGGCCTGCTCGCGTTGCCGGCGATGCTGCGCTCCGGCTACGACATCAAGCTCTCGGCGGGCGCGATCACCGCCGGCGGCTGCCTGGGGATCCTCATCCCCCCCTCGGTCATGCTCATCCTGTACGGGGCGACCGCGGGCGTGTCGGTCGTCCAGCTCTACGCGGGCGCGTTCTTCCCCGGGCTCATGCTCGCGGGGCTCTACATAGGCTACGTGGTCGTCCTCGCCAAGCTGAAGCCGCGCCTCGCGCCGATGCCGCCCGAGGAGGAGCGGCGGGTGCCGCTCACCGCGGGCGCCGTCGCCCTCGCAGGCGGCGAGCACCGCCGGGCGGTGCCGCGGCTCGTCTCCGCCCTCGTCCGTCCGGCGCCCGGCGATCCGCCGCGCCGGTGGGTCGCCGGTCAGCTCGCCGTCTCGGCCCTGCCGGCGATCTTCGGCGCGGTCGCCTTCCTCGTCGTCTACGAGGCCGTCACCCGGACGGTCGTCATCGACACCGGCGGGCTGGAGGAGATCGCGGAGACGGGCGGCGGAGCCGACGCCTTCGTCTACGAGGGGGTCGAGGAGCCGCCCGCGGAGGAGGCCGCGCCCGCGGGCGGGGCCGAGGCGCCCGCGGTGGCCGAGCCTCCCGGCGTCGAGGAGCCGCCCGGCGCGGTCGCCGAGCCGCCCGGCGCGGAGGCGCCGGGCGGGGCGCTGAAGGCGGAGACGGAGCGGGCGGAGGGCGCGCAGGTCGAGACCGCGCCCGGGCGCAAGCCCGTGCCGCTCGCCTTCTGGATCGCCCTCGCGGCCGGCGTCGCGCTGCTCGCCTTCCACTACAGCATCTTCACCTTCGAGCGGCTCGAGATCCTGAAGATGCTGCTCACGTCGTTCTTCCCGCTCACCGCGCTCATCCTCGCGGTGCTCGGGTCGATCATCTTCGGGTGGGCCACGCCGACCGAGGCGGCCGCGCTCGGCGCGGCGGGGGCGATGCTGCTCACCGGCGCGTACCGTCAGTTCAAGTGGAGCGTGCTCAAGGAGTCGGTCTTCCTGACGGCGAAGACGACCGCCATGGTGTGCTGGCTGTTCGTCGGCTCCTCGATCTTCTCGGCCGCGTTCGCGCTCCTCGGCGGCCAGGCGATCATCGAGCACTGGGTGCTCGGCCTGAACCTGACGCCCCTCCAGTTCATGCTCCTCGCGCAGGCCATCATCTTCCTGCTCGGCTGGCCGCTGGAGTGGACGGAGATCATCGTCATCTTCATGCCGATCTTCATCCCGCTGCTGGGCCACTTCAACATCGACCCGCTCTTCTTCGGCCTGCTCGTGGCGCTGAACCTGCAGACCGCCTTCCTCTCCCCGCCGGTCGCGATGGCGGCGTTCTACCTGAAGGGCGTCGCGCCGAAGCACGTGACGCTCAACCAGATCTTCGCCGGCATGATGCCGTTCATGGCGATCCAGGTGTTCGCCGTGCTGATCCTGTACCTCTTCCCGGCGATCGGGCTGTGGCTCCCGCAGGTGCTCTATCGATGACCGCCACGGTGCATGGGGAGACTGTTCGGCGCGACGGCCGCGCCTCGCCGCGCGTCGCCCGGCGGCTCGCGGAGATCGTCGGCGCGCGCAACGTGATCACCGACCCCGCGGAGCTGCTCGTCTACGAGGCGGACGGGCTCACCCATGGGCGCGTCCGGCCGGACCTCGTGGTGCTGCCCGGCTCGACCGCGGAGGTGGTGGCGGTGGTGCGCGTGGCGCGCGAGGCGGGCGTCCCGCTCGTCCCGCGGGGCGCCGGCACCGGCCTCTCGGGCGGGGCGCGGCCGGTGCCCGGCTGCGCGGTGCTCTCGCTCACGCGGATGCGGCGCATCCTGGAGGTGGATCTCGCGAACGGCTGGGCGCGGGTGGAGCCGGGGGTGATCAACCTCGACGTCACGCGCGCGGTGGCGACCGACGGCTTCTACTACGCGCCCGATCCGTCGTCGCAGAGCGTCTGCTCCATCGGCGGCAACGTCGCGGAGAACTCGGGCGGCGCCCACTGCCTCAAGTACGGGTTCACCACGAACCACGTCCTCGCCGCGCGCGTGGTGCTCTCGGACGGCGAGGTCGTGGACCTTGGCGGGCCCGCCGCGGACGCGCCGGGCTACGACCTGCTCGCCGCGCTCGTGGGGAGCGAGGGGATGCTGGGGGTGGTGACCGAGATCACGGTGCGCCTCCTGCGCAAGCCCGAGACGACGCGGACCTTCTTCGCCACCTTCCCGTCCACCGACGAGGCGGGCGCGGCCGTCTCGGGGATCATCGCGGCCGGGATCCTGCCCGCGGCCATCGAGATGATGGATCGCCTCGCCATCGTCGCCGCGAAGGCGGCGACCGGCCTCGACTGGCCGGACGTGGGCGCGGCGCTCCTCATGGACGCCGACGGCCCCCGCGCGGAGGTCGAGCACGTCTCCGCCCGAGCCATCGAGATCGCGCGCGGGGCGGGCGCGCTCGAGATCCGCGTGCCCCGCGACGAGGCCGAGCGGCAGCTCATGTGGAAGGGACGCAAGTCCGCCTTCGCCGCGGTGGGCCGCATCAGCCCGAGCTACCTCGTCGAGGACGGGGTCATCCCGCGCTCCGAGATCGCGCGCGTCCTCCGCGACATCGGCCGGCTCGCCGACGCGGCGGGGCTCAGGGTCGCGAACGTCTTCCACGCCGGCGACGGCAACCTCCACCCGCTCGTGCTGTACGACGCGCGCGTGCCGGGGGAGGAGGAGCGGGCGGCGCGTCTCGGCGGCGAGATCCTCCGCCTCTGCATCCGCTACGGGGGCTCCATCACCGGCGAGCACGGCGTGGGCGCGGAGAAGGCCGCGTACATGGCCGAGCAGTTCGGCCCGGACGACCTCGACACCATGCAGCGCGTCCGCTGCGCCTTCGACGGCGCGGCGCTCATGAACCCGGGCAAGGTCTTCCCCACGCCGCGCCTCTGCGGCGAGAAGCCCGGCCCGTACCGCCCCCACCCCGCCGAGGCGGCCGGGCTCGCGGAGCGCTGGTGAGCGCGGTGCACGCGCCGGCGGACGGCGACGCCGTCCTCGGAGTGCGCCCCCGGGTGGCGCTCGAGCCGGGTTCGCTCGAGGAGGCCGCCGAGGCGATGCGCGCCCTCGCCCGCGACCGCGCCGCGGTCGTGTTCGTCGGCGGCGGCACCGACCTGGAGCTGGGCGCCCCGCCCTCGCGGCTGGACGCGGTGCTGCGCACGCGCCGGCTGGATCGGGTCCGCGAGCACGCACCCTCCGATCAGATCGTCGCGGTCGAGGCCGGCATCACCATCGCCGCGCTGCAGCGCCACCTGCAGCCGCACGGGCAGCGGCTCGCGCTCGACCCGCCTCACCCGGAGCGCGCGACGGTGGGCGGGGTGCTCGCCGCGAGCGCGTTCGGACCGCGGCGGACGCGCTTCGGCGCCGTGCGCGACCTCGTCATCGGGATCACCCTGGTGCGCGCGGACGGCGTCGTCGCGCGCGGCGGCGGCAAGGTCGTGAAGAACGTGGCGGGGTTCGACCTGCCGCGCCTCCTCTGCGGCTCGCTCGGCTCGCTCGCGCTCGTCGCCGAGGTGGTGTTCCGGCTGCACCCCCTGCCCGAGGCCTCGGCCACCGTCGCCGCGGGGGGGCTGTCGGCCGCGCAGGTCGCCGCGCTCACCCGCGCCGCCCTCGACGCGCGGGCGGAGCCGTCCGCCGTCGCGGCGATCCAGGAGGGGGAGGGGTTCCGGCTCGCCTTCCGCTTCGAGGGGTTCGCCCCCGGCGTGCGGGAGCAGGCGGAGCGGGTGCTCGCCCTCGACGCGCGCGCCGAGCGGCTGGAGGGCGGCGACGAGGCGGCCCTCTGGGCGAGGCACGACGCGCTCCGCGCGGCGGGAGACGTGCGCGCGAAGGCGGCGTTCCCGCCCGCCGCGCTCGAGGGCGCCGTCCGCGCCCTCGCGCCGCTCGCCGCGACCCTGGGCGGGGGAGCGCTCGTGCTGTACCCGACGCTCGGGATCGCCTTCGCCGGGGGCACGCTCGTCCGCGACGACGCGACCGGCAGCGCGGTCGCCGCGGCGCGTGCAGCGCTGCGGCCGGGCAACGGCTCGCTCGTGATCGCCGCCGCGCCCGCCGCGCTGCGCGCGCTCGCCGACCCGTGGGGCGATCCGCCGCCAGCCCTCGAGCTGATGCGCAGGCTGAAGCGTGAGCTCGATCCGGACGGGCGGCTCGCGCCCGGCCGCGTCGCGGGAGGGATCTGAATGGCGACCAGCGACGAGGCGCTCATCGCCACGCAGCGGACGGCGGCCCGGGACGCGAGCGGCGTCCCCGCCGAGGACCGCGGCACCGGCCGCAGCGGCGGCGCGCCGGAGCGCGCGCGCAACCCCGCCGACGACTGCGTCCACTGCGGCTTCTGCCTCCCGGTGTGCCCGACCTGGCAGAGCTGGCAGGAGGAGATGGACTCGCCGCGCGGCCGCATCGACCTGTACCGCGCGCTCGAGGACGGCCGCATCGCCATGTCGCCCATCGTCGCCGAGCACTTCGACCGCTGCCTCGGCTGCATGGCCTGCCTGACCGCGTGCCCGTCCGGCGTGCGCTACGATCACGTCATCGAGGCGGCGCGTGCGCGGGTCGAGCGCGACCTGCGGCGCGGAGCCGGGGACCGGCTGCATCGCTCGGCGGTGTTCGCGCTCTTCCCACGACCCGGGCGGCTGCGCGCGGCCGGGTTCCTGCTGTGGGCCTGGCGCGCGACCGGCCTGCGCCGGCTCGCGCGGCGGCTCGGGCTGCTGCGCTTCTCCCGCCGGCTCGCCGCGCTCGAGGCGCTCGCGCCGCCGGTCTCGCTCCGCGAGCTCCTCGCCCGCGTGCCCGCGCGGACGCCGGCGCGGGGCGCGCGGCGGCTGCGCGCCGGGCTCGTCACCGGCTGCGTCCAGCGGGTCTTCTTCCCCGGCGTGAACGCGGCGACCGTGCGAGTGCTCGCCGCCGAGGGCGTGGAGGTGGTCGCGCCCCGCGGCCAGGGCTGCTGCGGCGCGCTCTCGCTGCACGCCGGGCGGGACGCCGAGGCGCGCCGGCTGACGCGCGCGCTCATCGAGCGCTTCGAGCGCGAGGCGATCGACGTGGTCGTGGTGAACGCGGCCGGCTGCGGCTCGCACCTCAAGGACGTGGGGGCGCTCTTCGAGCACGATCCGGAGTTCGGCCCGCGCGCCCGCGCCTTCGCCGCCCGCGTGAAGGACGTGACGGAGCTGCTCGCCGCGCTGCCGGCCCGCGCTCGCCGCGCCGCCGTGCGCGCGCGCGTCGCGTACCACTCCCCCTGCCACCTCGGCCACGCCCAGCGCGTGAACGAGCCGCCGAGGGCGCTGCTACGGTCCATCCCCGAGCTCGAGCTCGTGGAGATCCCCGACGGCGAGCAGTGCTGCGGCTCCGCGGGCGTCTACAACCTCGTGGAGCCCGAGTCGGCGGTCGAGATCGGCCGCCGGAAGGCGGACGCGGTGCTCTCCACGCGCGCGGCGCTGCTCGCGAGCGCCAACCCCGGCTGCTCGCTCCACATCCGGCGCATGCTCGCCGAGCGGGACGTCGACCTCCCCGCGGCGCACCCGATCGAGCTGCTGGACCGCGCCATCCGCGCCGCCGAGGAGGAGGACGCCGCGCGCCAGGGTGTGGCCGCGCCGGCGCGCCCGTCGTAGGGCCCCGGCGCGCCCGTGGACGGCGGGGGCTCGTCAACCGCGAGGAGGCTCGAGCTCGCGGATGGCGCGGCGCGCGAGGTCGCCCGCCCCGCAGCGCTGGTCGACGTCGCGGAGCACGCGGGCGAGCGCGCCGGACGGCTCCGGCGTGGCTGGCTCCGACGCGGCCAGCTCGCGAAGGGCCTCGAGCGCGGCGGGCGCCCTGGAGTCGCCGAGCGCGCGCGCGGCGAGGCGCCGCCGATCGCAGCGCGGGGAGGCTGCCTCGCGGCGGAGCGCGGCGAGCGCGTCGGCGCTTCCGGCGGCGAGGGCGCGGGACCACGAGATGAAGGCGTGGGGCAGCCGCTCGGGCGCGTCGTGCTCTGCGTACGCCGCCTCGAGGAGGCCGCGGAGGTACTGCACCTCCGGATCTCCCGCCCCGCGGCGCGCGGCGAGGGCGGCGATGCGGTCCTCCGCGTCCGCGAGGCGCCCGGAGGAGATGAGGGACTCCAGCGGCGGCCGGAGGGCCGCCCAGGCGAGGGCGGCGGCGGCGACGATCGCGAGGGCGGCCGCCGCGTGCACCGGTCCCGGCCGGCGCGCGCGCAGCGCGCCGAGCAGCGCGTCCGGGAGGGAGCGCAGCGCCGGGAGGCGGGCGGGGGGCGGCGGACGCGTCCGCCCCTCGAGGACGGCGAGCAGCTCGGCGGCGCTCTGCGCGCGCACGGTCCGGTCCTTCTCCGTGGCGCACGCGATGAAGCGCAGGAGCGCGGGGTGCTCCTGGAGCGAGGGCAGCTCGCCGACGGGGGACGGGACCGGGTCGTAGGCGTGGGCCCGCAGCAGCGTGCGCGGATCGAGCGTGGGGAACGGGTGACGCCCCGTGACGAGCAGCCACGCGAGGATGCCTGCGCTGTAGAGATCGGCGCGGTGGTCCACCTCGCCCCCGACCGCCTGCTCGGGCGAGAGGAACTGCGGCGTTCCGACGACGAGCCCCACCTGCGTCGGCTCCGCGACCTGAGCGGGCTCCTGGAGCTTCGCGATGCCGAAGTCCAGGATCTTCAGCCGCTCTCCGCCGTCGGGCAGGGGGACGAGCCAGAGGTTGTCCGGCTTCAGGTCGCGGTGGACGATGCCTGCCCGGTGCGCCGCGTCGAGGCCGGCGAGCAGCTGGCGCAACAGCTCGACGACGCGCTCGGGCGGCAGCCGCTCCTCGCGGCGCAGCCGCTCGCGCAGCGATTCCCCGGGGAGGAGCTCCATCACCAGGTACAGCGCGCCGTCCGCGGTCTCCCCGAAGTCCAGCACGTCCACCACGTGCGGCGACGACAGGCGCACGGCGATCCGGGCCTCGCGCCGGAAGCGCTCCGCGTCGCGCGCGCCGTGCGCCGCCACCTCGGAGCGCAGGATCTTCACCGCCACCGGGCGACCGATGCGCACGTGCTCGGCGCGCCAGACGCTCGACATGCCGCCCTCGCCGAGCAGCGCCTGCAGCAGGTAGCGCCCGTCCAGCAGGTATCCGGGGCGGATCCCCGCAGCTCCGGCCGCTTCGGCGGGCGCGGCCGCGGGGGACGGAGGCAGCGCGAGCTGGAGCGTCTCCTCTCGGGTCACCGCGTTCTCCACAGGGCGTGCGTCGGGGCGGACGATCCACGTTAGCGGTTGTCGCGCGCGCCGAGAAGCCGCCGGAGGACGGGACGCAGGCCGGGGCGTCGATCGCGTCGCCCGACCAGCCGCCGGACCCGCTCGGGATCGACGCACGGATCGAGCGCAGACCTTGCGCCGCTTAGGATCACCCGACGGAGGCGCCGTGATCCCGCAGGACCTCGCCGGATTTCTCGAGTCGGGCGTCTCGGTGCTCGTCGGCACGCGCGATGCCCGCCTCGCGCCCGACGCCACACGCGCGGTGGGGGCTCGCGTGGTGCACGGCGGCGGCGAGCTGATGGTGTTCCTGCCCGCCGCCACCTGCGCGACGGCGCTCGCGAACGTCGGCGAGAACGGCCGGATCGCGGTCTGCTTCTCCCGGGCCTTCGATCATCGCGCCGTGCAGGTGAAGGGCCGTGCGATCGAGGTGCGCCTCGCGGCGGAGCCGGAGCGGGCGCTGGTGGACCGGTACCGGGCCGCGCTCGCCGAGGAGCTGGGCTACGTGGGGGTGCCGCCACGCGCGACCCTCCGCCTGGCGCACTGGCCGTGTCACGTCGTGCGCCTCAGGGTGGAGGGGGTCTTCGTTCAGACGCCCGGGCCGGGGGCGGGGGCGCCGCTCGAGGGAGGCGGCGGGGGCGCGCGATGATCCGGCTCGAGGAGCTCGGCCCGTGCTTCCAAGGCGTCGTCCCGGCGCAGATCGCGACGTGCAGCCGCGACGGAGAGCCGAACGTCACGTACCTCTCGCACGTCCACCACCTGGACGCTCGCCACGTGGCGCTCTCCTGCCAGTTCTTCAACAAGACGAGGCGCAACGTCGACGAGAACCCGCTCGCCTCGGTGGTCGTGTGGCATCCGCTCAGCTTCGAGGCGTACCGGCTGCGGCTCCGCTTCGACCACGCGGAGACCGAGGGGCCGCTCTTCGAGACGATGGCGGCGCGGATCCAGGTGATCGCCTCGCACACCGGCATGGCGGGAGTCTTCGCGCTCCGCTCCGCCGACGTGTACGAGGTGCTCTCGATCGAGCACGTGCAGGGGCTGCTGGCGGCCACCGCGGCGGAGGAGCCGGCCCCCGCGCTGCCCGCGGGCCCGCTCACGGAGCTGCGCGGGCTGCAGCTCGTGTCGGACCGGATCGCCCGCGCGGCGGACCTCCGGACGCTCCTCGCGGAGGCCCTCGAGGCGCTCGACGCGCTGTTCGGGTTCTCCCACGCGATGGTGCTCGTGCCCTCCGAGGCGGGACGGCTCGTGACCGTCGCGAGCCGGGGCTACGGCGTCTCCGGCCTGGGCGCGTCGGTGCGGGTGGGGGAGGGGATCATCGGCTGCGTCGCCCAGCGGCGGCGGCTGGTCCGGGTGGCGAAGGTCGGCTCGGAGCTGCGCTACGGCCGCGCGATCCGCGAGCGGGCGGCGGCCTGCGGGGACGGCGGCGCGCTCCACCCCGAGCTTCCGCTCCCCGGGCTCGCGGACGCGCAGGCGCAGCTCGCGCTCCCGCTCCTCGCAGGCGATCGGCTCCTCGGCGTCCTCGCGTTCGAGAGCCGGGATCCGCTCCGCTTCGACGACTGGGACGAGGCGTTCCTCGGGGTGGTCGGGAACCTCATCGCCATGGGCATGGACCGCGTGCGGCGCCCCGCCGTCGAGCGGGAGGCGCCGCGGGACGGCCCCGCCCCGGCGCGCACCCGCGTCTTCTGCTACTACCGGAACGACGACTGCGTGTTCGTGGACGGGGAGTACCTCGTCCGCAACGTGCCGGGGAAGATCCTCTGGAAGCTGCTCGCGCTGAACCGGAGCGAGGGCCGCAACGAGTTCACGAACCGCGAGCTGCGCCTCGACCCGGGGCTCGGGCTGCCCCCCCTGAAGGACAACCTGGAGAGCCGGCTCATCCTCTTGCGCCGGCGTCTCCAGGAGAAGTGTCCGGAGGTGCGGCTCGTGCCGGTGTGCCGCGGCCGCTTCGCCCTGAAGCTCGACTGTGCCGTGGCGCTCGTCGAGAAGGAGTGCGGGTGAGCGCGGCTCACCGCGCCGGCTTCCCCTGCGCTGCGGCGACGGCGGGCGGGCGGGGCTCGGGGACGCGGTTGCGGATCGCCGGGATCGACCGCAGGTAGGCGAACACCGCGCGCAGGTCGTCATCGGTCATCGTGCCGTAGTTCTGCCACGGCATCGGCGGGAGGATGGCCCGCCCGCGGCCGAGGTGACGGCCGGATCGAAGCGTGTCGATGAAGTCCTTCTCCGTCCACTTGCCGAGCCCGGTCTCGGGGTCCGGGGTCAGGTTCGCCGTGAAGCTGACCCCCCAGGGGCCGGCCCACGCCGTCATCGAGCCCGCCACCGTGGTCATCCAGGGCCCCTTCGCCAGCGTCGGCGCGGGGGGCATCGTCAGCTGCTCCGGGTGCCCGGACAGCAGCCGCGTCATGTCCGGCTCCGGACCGTTCTGCCCGAGCTTCCACGGCGTGTGGCAGTCGTTGCAGCCACCGACGGTGACGAGGTACTTGCCGCGGGCGACGTCACCGCCCGCCTGCGCGCTCGCGCGGCCGAGGACGAGCGCTGCGAGCAGGATGGCGGCGCCGCCGAGGGTGACGGGGACGATGCGCTTCTTCATCGGGCTTCCTCCTTGGGATGGGTGCTGCGAGAGAGCGTCGGCGCCCGCGGCCGCAGCTCGCGGATCCAGGCGGAGACGAGCGCCACCGCCTCGTCGTCGACGGCGTGGCTCCCGAGCGGCGGCATCTGGACGAGCGGATCGCGCGACGCCATGCGCGCGACGAGCACGCTGTCGGCGGGTCGCCCCGGCCGGATCCGCACCAGCGCGGCGCCTTCGGTGCCGGGCGGGTGGAACCGGCACGGCACGTCGCTCGCCGTCGCCAGGGCCGCGCCGGCCCCGCCGGGCGCCGAGACGCGCTGCACCAGCGAGAGCCCGAGCGGCGCGAGCTGGCCCCGCGAGTCGTGGCAGATGCCGCAGTTCGCGTGGAGGTAGCCGAGCGCCGCGCGCGCCCTCCCGGTCGGCGCCTCGATGCGCGGCGGCCGGTCCAGCAGCGCCTGGGGCAGGCCGCGGACGAGCCCGCGCGCCACGAGCGCCGGGAGCTCCACGTCGCCCGCCCCGGGTCGCTCCGCGTGGGCGGCGAGCGGATCGCGATCGGGCGAGAGCTGGAGCGACGAGAACCCGAGCACGGGCGTCGGACCGCCCTCGTGGCAGGCGCGGCAGTCGTAGACCGACGGGATGTCGTGGGGGAGCCCCGGGCGGCTCTCGGCCGCGGCGCGGAGGCCGCCCTCCGGGACGAGGAGCGCGTCGGCGCCGTCCGGCGTCCAGGCGTAGGCCGCGAAGAGCCACTTGCCGTCGCCGGTGCGCTCCATGTAGCGCGTCTCGACGCGCCTCCCGAAGCTGAACTCCTTCCAGAGGCGGGTCCCGACCGGGAACACCCAGGCGTCCGGATCCGAGGCGTCGATCGCCGTCCCTGGGGGCAGGCGGATCCAGCGCCGCTTCGCGGCTCCGTCCGACCAGAGAGGGTACTGCGGCGTGTAGGGAAGCACGTCCGGAGCCACCCGCCGCGTGGCCGCGTCGGCGTACAGCCCGGTGTCCGAGAGGTGGGCGGGCGCCGGCGCGCCGGGGGCCGCCGATCCCCCGTGGTCCCCCGGCGCGGCGCGCGGGGCGGGGCCGCCGAGGGTCAGCAGCGCGCCGGCCAGGGCCGCGGCCGCCGCCGCGACGCCCGCGCGGCGCCGGCGGGAGCCGCCCCGAAGCCCCGCTCCCGCCGTCCGTCGCATCTCGCCTCCGGCCCCCGGGGGCTCCGTCCCCCGCGGTGCCGTGCGCAATGTGACCGGACGCGGCGGCGCGCGCTTCCTAAGAAGTGCCTAACGGTCCGGCGCCGGGGGAGATACAAGGGGGCCCGTGAACACCTTTAGCTCCGTCGGGGCGCACCCCGCGCTCCTCCCCGCTCTCGACCGCCGCGGTTACCTCGAGCCGACGTCCGTCCAGGCCGCCGTCCTCGAGCCCGCGCACCGCGGCCAGGACCTGCTGGTCTCGTCACGCACCGGCTCGGGCAAGACCGTCGCGTTCGGGCTCGCCCTGGCGGAGACGCTGCTCGGCGACGCCGACGCCTTCGGCGAGGCAGGCCCGCCTGGCGCGCTGGTCGTGGCGCCCACGCGAGAGCTCGCGGTCCAGGTCCAGCGCGAGCTGGCCTGGCTCTTCGCGGACGCGGGTGGGCGCGTGGCCTCGTGCGTGGGCGGGATGGACCCGCGCCGCGAGGCGCGCGCCCTCGCCGAGGGGACCCACGTCGTGGTGGGCACGCCCGGGCGCCTCGTCGATCACCTCGAGCGCGGCGCGCTCGACCTCTCGGCCCTCCGCGCCCTCGTCCTCGACGAGGCGGACGAGATGCTCGACATGGGGTTCCGGGAGGAGCTCGAGAAGCTCCTCGGGGCCGCGCCGCCGGATCGCCGGACCGTGCTCTTCTCGGCGACCCTGCCGAGGCCGATCCTCGAGCTCGCGAAGCGCTACACGCGCGACGCGTCGCGCATCGCCGCCACGCCCGCCGGCGAGGCGCACGCCGACATCGCCTACCGGGCGCACGTCGTCGCGCCCAGGGAGCGGGAGCACGCGGTGGTGAACGTGCTGCGCGAGGCGGAGCCTCCGAGCGCCCTCGTCTTCCGCGCGACGCGCGAGGCGGTGCAGCACACCGCCGTGAGCCTGGGCGAGCGGGGCTTCGAGGTGGTCGCCATCTCCGGCGAGCTCACCCAGGCGGAGCGGACGCGGGCGCTCAAGTCGCTGCGCGACGGCCGCGCCCGCGTCCTGGTCGCGACGGACGTCGCCGCGCGCGGGCTGGACCTCCCCGGCATCGCCCTCGTGCTGCACGCCGACCTGCCCCGCGACGCGGAGGCGCTGCAGCACCGCAGCGGCCGCACCGGCCGGGCGGGGCGGAAGGGCGTCGCCGTCCTCCTCGCCGCGCCGCCCGAGCGCTACCGGCTCGAGCGGATGCTCCGCGACGCGGGGGTGCGCGCCGAGTGGACGCCGGTGCCGACCGCCGAGGCCATCCGCGCGGGCGACGCCGAGCGGCTCGCCGCGGACGTGGTCGCGCTCGCCGGAGACGCCGCGGAGGAGGATCTCGCGGCGGCGCGGCGGCTCGCCGAGAGCCGCTCCGCGCTCGAGCTGGCGGTCGCGCTCGTGCGGCGCGATCGGTCGCGGCGCCCCGCCCCCGAGGAGCTGCCCGAGACGGCACGCGCCGCCCGCGAGGTGCCGGCGCGCGCCGAGAAGCGCGCGCCGCGCGCCGGGCCGCCCGCGAACGCGGTGTGGTTCCGGCTCTCCCTCGGCCGCGCGCGGCAGGCAGATCCGCGCTGGGTGCTGCCGCTCCTCTGCCGGCGCGGCGGCGTGACCCGCGACGAGATCGGGAAGATCGTCATCCAGCCCGAGGAGACGCGCTTCGAGGTCGCCGCCGACGCGGCCCAGCGCTTCCTCCGCGCCGCGCGGCGGCCCGACCCGCGCATGCCCGACGCGCGGATCGAGCTCCTGGGCACGAACCCGCGCGCCGGCGAGCCGCGGCACGCCCCGCGTCCGGTCCGGGCGGAGGGGGCGCGGCGTCACGAGCGCGCGGACGGGGAGCCGGCGCCGCCGCGGCGGAGCGCGCCGGCCGCCAAGCGGCGCGGGCCGAGGTAGCGGTCGGCGTGCGCCGCCCGCCGCTCCCGCGCTACAACCGGCGGGTGAGCCTCCGCCTCGCCGTCGTCGGCCACGTCGAGCACGTCACGGCGGGTCGCGTCCCCGCGGTGCCCGCGCCGGGCGCGATCGTCCACCTGGCGGCGCCGCTCGCCTTCCCCGGGGGCGGCGGGGGCGTCGCGTTCTGGCAGCTCGTTCGGAGCCCGGCGGAGGTGCACCTCTACACGGCCATCGGCGACGACGCCGCGGGCGACGCGATCGCGGCCGAGCTCGGGGCGAGCGGCGCGCACGTCCACGCGGTGCGCCGGTCCGAGCCGCACACCCGCGCCATCGCCATGATCGACCCCGCCGGCGAGCGGACGATCCTCGTCGTGGGCGAGCCGCTGCACCCCCGCGCCGAGGACCCCCTGCCCTGGGGGGCGCTCGCGGGGCTCGACGCGGCGTACTTCACGGCGCAGGATCCCGCCGCGCTCCGCGCGGCGCGCGCGGCCCGCCTCCTCGTGGTCGCCGCCCGGCGCCGGCCGGCGCTCGCGGCCTCCGGGGTCCGCGCCGACGTGGTGGTGGGCAGCGCCCGCGATCCGCGCGAGGCGAGCGCGCGCGCGGACTACCCGGTGCCGCCGGTCGCGCTGGTGCTGACGGACGGCGCGCGCGGCGGGCGCATCGAGACGGAGGAGGGGACCGCCACGTTCGAGGCGCCGCGTTCGCCGCCCGCGGGCGGCGGCGCGTACGGCGCGGGGGACAGCTTCGCCGCGGCGCTCACGTTCTTCCTGGCCGCGGGCGTGCCGATCGCGGAGGCGTGCGCGCGCGCAGGCCAGCACGGCGCGGCGGTGCTCGGCGGGATCGATCCGCGCGAGGGGCAGCTGCCGCTCGCGCTGCCGCGCTGAGCGGGCGGCGGCGCGACGTCACCCGCGGGCGGCGGGCGCGCGAATGGGCGGAGCGCCGCGGCGCGGTCAGCGCCCCGCCCGCGCGATCCCCCGCGCCACCGCGTCCACGAGGTACGGCCGGAGCTGCCCGGCGGGGATGACGCGGTCCAGCGAGCCGACGCGGAGCGCCCGCTCCACGGTGTGGATGGCGTCGAACTCCTCGGCGACCTCGCCCACCTTCTCGGCGCGAACCGCGGCGAGCACGTCCTCGAGGTGCAGCCGGGAACCGCCGGCGGCGGCGGCCCGCTCGGCCTCGAGCACGCGCGGGTCCTTGCGGGCGCGGGTGTCCACCTCGCGCGCGAACACCACCGCGGCGGCCGGAGCGCCGCCGATCACCGACGCGCGCGCCCCCTCCACCGCCACCACCTCCATGTCGTCGCGCAACGCCTTGGAGAACACCACGAACGCCCCGCCGTGATAGCGCGAGACCACGCAGAACACGATGGGCCCCCGGAAGTTCACCACCGCCCTCCCGATCTCCGCGCCGTACTCCAGCTGCAGGCGGCGCATCGACTCGGGGGAGCCGTCGAAGCCGGAGAGGTTCGCGAGCACCACCACCGGGCGGTTCCCGCTCGCGGAGGAGAGCGCCCGCGCGATCTTCTTCGAGGACTGGGGAAAGAGCGTCCCGGCCGACCAGAGCTCGGGGCCGTCGGCGGGCACGAACTCGAGCCGCGGCAGCGGGCGCGACTCGATGCCGACGAGGCAGACGGGGAAGCCGCCGAGGTGCGCGTCCCACACGACGGCGGTCTCGCCGCCGCGCAGGTCGGGCCAGCGCTCGAGCGGCGGGTGATCCTGGTCCACGCAGGCCGCCATCACGCGCCGGATGTCGAACGGCTTCTTGCGATCCGGGTTCCGCTCTGCGCTGAACACGTCGCCGATCGTGTCGAACCCGGCGCCTCCCTCGGGGCCGTGGGGCGACGAGCGCACGTCGCGGTCCAGGGGGTCGGCCGTCGGCACGCGCCGCGGGAACCGCTCCCCCGGCACGACGTACGCGTGCGCGTAGTGGCGCATCAGCAGGTCGATGGCCTCGGCGACGCTGCCAGCCTGATACTGCGCCTGCCCGTTCGGCCCCATGATCCGCTCGTACCCGCCGATGCCCCGGTTGTCCTCCGCGGACACGCTGCCGGAGTACTCGAGCGCCTCCTTCCCGGTGAGCACCATCGCCGAGCCCGGCGTCATGACCAGGATGCCGCGGGTGTGCATCAGCATCGTGGCCTCGGCGTTCCAGTACGGCTGGGCGCCGACGTTGATGCCCACCACGATCACGTTGAGCTCGCCGCCGCGCTGGGTGAACTCGACGATGCGGCGCAGCACGCGGGAGATCCAGTCCATGTTCTCGGTGCCGCTCTCCATGGAGATCCTGGCGCCGGCCGACACCGCGAACCACTCGAGCGGCACGCCGAGCCGCTCGGCGAGCGCGAGCGCCGCCTCGATGCGCCGGCACTCCGGCTCCGCGAGCGAGCCCATCGCGCGGCTCGGATCACCCAGCAGGACCACCCGGAGCATCCCCTCGGGGTGACTCGGCGTGAAGCTGCGCACCGTGCCGGCGACCACGTTCGCCGCGTTCTTCCCCGGCGGCCGGTCCACCGGGGCGAGCGCGCCCCCGGCGTCGAGGTCGTGCTCCACGAACTCGCCCGGCGGTACGGAGCTCTGGCCGCCGCGCGGGGGCGCGAGCAGCTTCACGATCTCGAACGGGTGGGTGAGGCCGCGGCGGCGGAGCTGCACGACCCGCTGCTCGTACTCCGCCATCGGCTCGAGCGGCCGGTCCGTGGGCTCGTCCCAGCGGATCGAGACGCCGCCCCGGTCGTCCGCGAGGAAGCGCAGCAGGGTGCGCCGGGGCTCGCCCGTGGCCGGATCCGGGATCCGGGCGTCGATGAGCACCATCTCGAGGCCGAGCCCCGCGGCCGCCGGGGCCATGCGGTCCGCCAGCCCGCGGATCTCCTCCGGCGTGAGCGGCAGGGGCGGGCCCACCGTCAGGAGGACGCGGTTCCACTCGAGCCGCTGCCCCGGCGCGCGCCGCGCCTGGAACCGGCGCATGCCCGCGAGGGCCTCGTGCAGCATGCGCTCGACGTGGGGCATCTGCACGACGCGCCCGGAGGCGTCGCGGACCGGCGCGATGGCGCGCACCTCGGCGACCGCGAAGAGCCGCTCGTCCCTCGGCGCCTCGCGCGCGACGCCGCGGTACAGGTAGACGTCCTCCACCGAGGGGAGGCGCTCGAGCTCGAAGCCCGCGAGCCGGCCGAGCTGCATCCGCTTGAACAGCATGGGGTGCACGCCGCGGTGACGGCGATCCTCGATCCACTCCGCCGGCCCGCCGCGGAACGTGAAGTGCTCCTGGCTCGCCTGGCGGCCGAGGCCGCGACCGCGGATCGCGAGCAGGAACGACGCGCGTCGCAGCGCGCGCGTGAACGCGGCCTGCGTGAGCGCGGCGCGTAGCCGCTCGGCCGCAGCGTCGGGGCCTTCCACCGGCCCGTCGTGCCAGACGTACAGCTCGACCGCCACCGCGCGGTCCGCGGGGACCTCGGCGGCGAGCCGCGCGAGCCGCCGCACCGACTGGTCGAGCTCGCCGGGGAGCGCGAAGGCGGCGATCACCCGGAAGCGCTGCCCGTCGAGGTCGTAGTCCGCCCAGGCGCAGGCGAGCCCCTCGACGCCGCCGAGCTCGACGGGCCCGAGCGCCCGGTCGCGGTAGTAACGCCGGAGCAGGGTCTCGACGAGCCGCGCCCGGAGCGGCGGCGCGGCCTCCGCCATGCGCGAGACGAGCAGCGTCGCGATCGACTGGGGGCACTGGACGATCCGCTCGACGAGCGCCTCGCGCTCCGCGGCCTCCGCGTCCTGGAGCCGCGCCAGGTCCGCCTCGGCCTGGGCGTACGTCTCCGCGGCCAAGCGATCGATGCCGGGCTGGTCGTGACGGCGGTAGCGCACCTCCCGCGCGAGGTCGGCGAGCGCCCGGAAGCGCTCCTCGCCGACCGCGGCGAGCCGGTCGAGCTGCTCGCGCGGCGCGAGCGCGGCCGGCGCGTCCGGCGCGGCGAGCCACCGCTCGAGGATGCCGAGCAGCGGCGCGAGCTGCTCCTCCGCGCGCTCGTACGCCTTCTGCATGCGCAGCAGCGCCACCTCGAGCGCCCCCCCGGGCACCTCGAGCGAGAGGCCGTAGTGCGAGAGCGCGCGCCGCAGGGCCGTGACGAACGACGGCGCGAGCCCGGCGCCTCGCGCCTCGGGCTCGTGGAGGTAACGCCACAGCTCCTCGAGCGGGGGCTTCGCGCCGCCGTCCTCCGCCGCCGGGCGGGCGCGGCCGTAGAGCGACTGAACGTCCGCGAAGGCGGCGACCACGGCCGACTCGGCGCGCAGGGTGCTCGCGTCGCCGTGCGGCGCGGCGCCCGCGAGCTCGCGCCAGGCGGCCGCGAGCCGGCGCGCCTCGGCCGTGCTCACGTCGAAGCCGAGCACCAGCCGCTGGAGCTCGGCGAGCGCGACGAGGTAGCGGCCGCCCGCGTCGGCGGGCTCCACGGGCGCCGCCGCGGCGAGGGAGAGCGGAGGAGCGGCCGGCTCCGGCGCGCCCTCGCCCTCGGGGTCGAGCCTGACGAGCGGCGCGCCGGTGTCGACCTGGGCGTTCGGGACGGCGAGGACCTCGCGCACGACCCCCCCGTACGGCGCGGGCACCACCATCTCGACCTTCATCGACTCGACGCGCGCGATGGGCTCACCCGCCGACACGCGCTGCCCGGGAGCGACCGGGATCGCCACCACCACCGCCGGCAAGGGCGAGGCCACGACGCCCGCCGGGTCGAGCCGCACGACGTGGGGAACGCCGTCGACCTGGACGAGCTGGCGCCGCCCGTCGCTCGCGACGAGGAGCCGCGCGTGGCCGCCGCGCCACGCGAGCCGGCGCTCGTGGGCGCCGAGCCGCTCGACCCGGAGCTCGAGCGGCGCGCCACCCGCCTGGACGACACGGTAGGCGTCGGTGGCGACCTGCCGGACGTCGAGGCGATGACGGCGGCCCCCGTGGCGGAGCTCGATGCTCCGTCCAGAGGAGGGACCCACGCGAGGCCGCCCGCGCCGCGCCTCGACGATGAAGCGCGCCCGCTCCAGGTCCAGCTCGGCGTCGTACGCCTCGAGCGCGGCCGCGACGACGGCGACCTCCGGGCGCTGCGGCACCGCCGGCTCCCCGGCGGAGGACAGCGCGTCGAGGAGCCCGGCGCCGAAACGTCCGGCGCGGATCTCCGCTCGCCCGCAGAGGGCGCGGAGCCATGCCGTCGAGGGCGCCGCGCCGCGGAGGAGCACGTCGCTCTCCGCGAGCGCCTGCACGAGCCGCTCGAGCGCCTCGCGGCGCTCCTCCGCGCGCGCGATCACCGTCGCGATCACCGCGCCCGCGGGGGCGTCGTCGCCCTCGTCGAGGGCCGCGTCGGTGCGCACGCCCGGCCCCGAGGGGAGCCGGAGCACCTCGACCCGCCCTGCGGGGGCTCCCGCTGCGACCACGCGGGCCGCCAGCGCGTGAGCCGCGGCCGGGGGCGGCGCGGCGGCGTCGAGCGGCTGCCCGGCCGCGAGCCGCAGCGCGAGCCTCACGAGGTCGGCGCCGTTCGCCTCCTCGACGGCGGGCGCGGAGGCGGGGGTGGCGCCGATGGCGGAGAGGGAGATGCGCCCCGCGGCGTCGACTGCGAGCTCCACCCCGCACACGCCGACCCAACCCGCCTCGGCGGCCACGCTCAGGCCGAGCGAGCGCGCGCGCTCCACCACCTCCGGCGCCAGCCCGGCGGGTGGCGACTCGACGAGGGAGGTGGTTCCGGCGGCGCGGAGGGAGGCGTCCCCGACGCCGATCACGCGCGCCGCGCCGGCCCGGTCGCGTGCGACGACGACCTCGATGCGCCTGGCGAGACCGGCCGCCTCGCCGGCGAGCACGCCCACCCTCTCGGCGAGCGCGGAGAGCGCCCCGGGCGCCGCCAGCCAGCGCAGCGCGTCGGCGGGCGGGCCGACGTGCGTCACGCCGGCGCGGGCGCACGCCTCCGCGAAGGCGGCCCGCTCCGCGACCGGGGCGGGCCCGAGCCAGGCCGCGTCGGCGCGCGCGCGCCGGAGCGTCTCCTCCACGTCGGCGAGGGCCTCGACCGCCTCGTCCGCCTCGCGCACCGCCGGGGCGCGCCGCGGCTCGGCGGCGTGCACCACCACTGCGCCGTCCGCGAGCCCCTCCCGGCCCAGCGCACGCACGGCCCGCACGACGCGGCGCGCCGCCTCGCTCGGGTCCACCACCGCGACTCGGCCCAGCCCGTTGCGCTCGTGCACCGCGCCTCCTCGCGCCGCGGACGCCCATCCGGCGAGAAGCGGCGCGCGCGTGGGATCTAGCCGGGAGGCGCCGGCGGCACAGGCGAAAACCCCGCTACTTCGCGGTCCGGGCCTGCGCCTTGGGGCGGGCGGGGACGGTCCAGAAGTAGACCGTCTTGCCGTCCACCTGCCGGACCTCCTGCGGCGCCCAGTCGCCCATGTCGAAGGCGTGGGAGACGATGCGGGTGCCGGGCGGGAGGGCGAGGAGCTTCGGTCGCAGCCTGAGGTTGAGATCGGGCAGGAGGTAGAGCGTCACGACGGTGGCGTCGGAGAAGTCCATCTCGAAGAGGTCGCCCTCCCGGATCTCCACCCGGTCCCCTACGCCCGCGGCGCGCACCTTCTCGCGCGCCTCGGCGATCCGCTCCGGGTCGATGTCCACGCCGATCGCCTTGCGGGCGCCGCGCTTCGCCGCCTCCACGACGATGCGGCCGTCCCCGCAGCCGAGGTCGTACACCACGTCGCGGGGGCCGACCTTCGCGAGGTCGAGCATCGTGGCGACGACGCGCTCAGGGGTCGGCACGTAGACCACGTCCGGGATCCGGGAGGGCGCCTCCTCGACGGCCGCGCCGGGCGGCGGTGCCAGCTGGGCGCGGGCCTGCCCCGCGAGCGCGACGGCGAGGGTGGCCGCGGCGGCGGCACGCGCGGCGATGCGCCGCGCCGAGAACGGGACCTCGAAGCGTGCGGTCATCTCGTCTCCTCCTTCACGCCGCGGGGGAGGGGCGCGCCTGCGCCCGCCGCAGCGAGAGCCACATGGGTGCGAGCCCCGTCGCGAGCACCGCCACGCCGGCGATGGCGCCGGGGCCGGCATGGACGAGGCTCGACCACAACAGGAACGCGCACGCCGCGCAGAAGACGGCCGGCGTGGCGGGGTAGAGCGGGACCCGGAACGGGCGCGCCGCCGCGGGATCGCGGCGGCGGAGCACGAACAGCGAGATCCCGGTGAGCAGGAAGAACAGCCAGAACACCGGCGCCGTGTACGCCACCATCGCCTCGAAGCCGCGGCGGGAGAGGGTGCCGAGCCCCACCAGCGCGAGGGCGATCGCGCCCTGCAGCAGCACGGCGTTGACGGGCGAGGAGGCGCGCTCGCTCCACCGCCCCAGCGAGCCGAAGAGGGGGAAGTCGCGACCGAAGGCCCACACCAGCCGCGAGCCCATGAGCAGCGTCGCGTTCGCCGACGTCACCGCCGCGGCGATGACGATCGCCGCGATCGCCGCGGCGCCCGCCGGCCCGAGGCCGCGCGCGAGGAGGTCGGCCGCCACCGCGCTCGACTCCCGAACCCGGTCGACCCCCAGGCCGCGCAGGTACGCCACGTTCGCGAGCACGTACAGCACGGTCACGAGGAGGAGCGAGACGACGAGGGTGATCGCGATGGCGCGCCGGCCCCCGCGCAGCTCGGTCGAGACGTAGGCCGCCTCGTTCCACCCGCCGTACGCGAGCAGCACGAACACCATGGCGAGGCCGAACGCCGGCCGCGCCGGGACATGCGCGGCGGCGGGCGGCGCCGGCGGGAGCGCGAACCCCGTCACGATCACCGCCACGAGCCCGAGCACGAGCGCGACGGTGAGGAGGTTCTGCAGGCGGCGCGCGACCCGGAGGCCCGCGGCGTTCACGAGCGTCAGCGTCACGACCAGGGCGGCGGCGAGCGGCCCGCTCGCGCGCGGCGCGCCGAGGAGGTCGGCCGCGTAGTCTCCGAACACGAAGCCGAGCATCGCGACGGAGCCGGTGGGGATCACCGTCAGCCGCGCCCACGCGAAGAGGAAGGCGATCGGGCGCCCCAGCGCGCGGGTGAGGAAGTGGTAGTCGCCGCCGGCGTGCGGGTAGGCGGCGGCGAGCTCCGCGTAGCACATCGCCCCGGCGAGGGAGACGACGCCGCCCGCGATCCAGGCCGCGAGGATCGCCGCGGCGTCCGGCGCGCTCGCCGCGACCGCGGACGGCGCGCGGAAGATCCCCGCGCCGATGACGATCCCGAGCACCAGCGCGATCGCGTCGTGCCGCGCGAGCGACGGGCGCGGCGCACCGTCCCGATCCCCTCGCCGCGCGGACGTTCCCCCCGCCCCCATGCCCGCCCACGTTCGGCCGCGCCGCAGCGGGCGTCAACGCTCCGCATTCGCCGCGCGCGGGCGGGCGTCGCCCCGGCGGCCGAGCGTGCGGGTGGCCCTAAACGACCGTGCGCGATTCGGAAACAGCGCGGCGAAGCCGCGCCCGCGGGACGGCGCGCGAGCCCCGAGGGGCGAAGCGCGCCCGGGCCCCGCGTAGCAGGGGTGGGGCCCCGACGAGCTTCGCTCGGCGGGGCGGGGGCGCAGCCCCCGTCAGAACATGGCTAAACCATGGCGTGATTCGCGACACCGAAGGTGATCGCGAATCACGAACCATGGTTTAGTAGCGGACCGAGTACAGGAACGTCGCGCCGGGATGGCGCAGCCAGCGCTCCGCGACGACGCGCAGCACCTCGTCGAAGGCCCCCCCGCCGCGGACGAACTCGGCCTCCAGCGCCCGCGCGGCCGCGGCGTCGCCGCGCGCCTTCACTCCGAGCGCCACCTGCTCGAGCCGGGTGACGGCGGCGGGGAAGGCGGCGAAGTCGATGTCGAGACACCCCCGGTCGCGCCCGTTCGCGGCATCCGCCTCGGGGCGCCACGCGAGCCCGCCTTCCTTCAGGAGGAAGCCGAGCTGGATCGCCGAGAGGGCGCTGTACGGCTTCACCTTCCCCTCCGCGTCGTACATGCCCCGGCTCACGTGGCCGAAGGTCCACACCACGTCGCGCACGTGCGCGCGCTCGGCGAGGTCGCGGTCGAGGATCCCGCGCGCGGCGAGCCAGTCCGTGAGGTGGAGCGCGCTCGTCTGCGCCTTCAGCTCCTCCAGCGTGGTCGCCAGCGGGCCGCCGAAGATCTGATCGTCGGTGCGCCCTTCCACCGCGTACTCGTGGGCGGGGCCGAGGTTGTGCGCCGCCTCGTGCAGCACGGTGCCGAGCACCGACGCGTCCCGGTCGTCCGAGTAGCGCGCCATCGTCGCCGGGCAGAGCAGCGACTCCGCGCGCCGGCGCTGGATCTCCTTGCTCTCCGGGTCCGTGTAGAAGTTCGTCATCGCGACGGTGCGGCCGCGGCCCTCGTTCGCCACCGCGCCCCAGTTCGGCAGCGACTGGCCGATGGTGGCGCCGCGGGCCGCGCGGGCGTCGCCGGCGTTCACGACGATCTCGATGAAGTCCGGGAGGTGGAAGGACACGGCGCGCGCGGCGTAGGGCGGCCCCGCCAGCGCCGCGAGGGCCTGCTCCATCTCCCCCTTCACCGGGTCGAGCCGGCGCTGCCACTCGAGCGAGGCGCGGTCGATGCGGGCGAAGCTCAGCTGGAAGCCGGCCTTCTGGTTGCACGGCTCGAAGTACACCTCGTCCGGCGCCACGCGCAGGTAGAAGCGCGAGCTCTCCGCGTCCATGCGCGCCCACGCCTCGTCGGCGGCGGCCCAGTCGCCGGTGCGGAAGGCGCGGGCCGCGGCCGCGAGGTACGCCCGCAGCGCCGCCTCGCCGGGATCGCGGAGGGCGGCGCCCGCCGCCTCCAGCTCCCGCGCGATCGCCTCCATGTCCTCGCGATAGGCGACGTGGTACGGGACGGGCACGAGGTCGCCCGCCCCGTCGCGCGACACGAGCGAGAACGGCCGCGCGAGCTCGCCGCCCCGCGCGCCGTTCGCGAGGGCGTCGCAGAACCCGGCGCCGGTCTGGAGCTCGGGAGGGTAGAGGCCGGAGATTCGCGCGGGGGTGGGCGCGATCGCGCTGCAGGCGGGGTCCTTCTCGGTGGCGGGGCCGCTGCACCAGGGGCCCTGGTTCAGGAAGAAGACCAGCCGCGAGCGGCCGTCGGCGGGCGGGATCCGCGCCTCCATCCCGTACGTCCCGAGCTGCCTCGCGTGGAGCCGCTCGACGAGCCGGGCCGCCTCGAGCACGTGTCGCACGAGCGCGCGCTCCTCCTCCGGCGCGGGCGTGAAGTCGCTCTCGAGGACGGTGAAGTAGCTCTGCGCCAGCTCCTTCGCGAGCGCCCTCTGGCGCGCGTCCTCCGGCGCGGGCGGAGCGGCGGCGCGGGCCCGGACGCGGTCCCACGCCTCGAGGAAGGCGTGGGTGAAGCTGCCGTCCTTCGTCACCCAGTGCTCGCGCGGGCGCGGATCGAGGCCCCACACCACGGCGAGCTCCTCGGGATCGAGGACGCCGTCCCCGTCGCGGTCCTCGCTCCAGAAGAGGGGATAGGCGAGCTCGAGGGAGGCGCGGTTCAGCGCCGCGCGCCCCGGCGCGCCTGGCCGGATCGCGCCGGGGGCGCCGCCGCGGGTGGCGCAGCCCGCGGAGGAGGAGGCGAGGAGGACGGCGAGGAAGGCGGCGCGCGCGTGGTTCATCCGAGGGCTCCGGCTCGAGGTGACGCAGCGTTCTAGTCGCGCGGAGCGGGGCGGGCAAGCGCGCCGCGCCGCCCCGCGGACGTCCCCGCGCCGAGGGCCGCTCACAGGTCGAAGGAGCCCACGAAGAGCACGTCCCCCACGCGAGTCCGCAGGTGCTCGAGGAGGGGCGCCGGCGGGCGCTCGTCGAGGTCGATGGTGCACGACGCCGCCTGGTGGTGCTCGAAGATCGTGTTCTCGACCCCCTCGACGTTGATGCCCGCCTCGCGGATCGCGCCGAGCACGTTGGCGAGGACCCCGACCTTGTCGAGGTGGCGCACGACCAGCCGGGCGCGCGCGGGCGTCTTCCGCGCCACGTTCACGCAGCTCGGCACCTCGCCGCTCTTCACGAACGCCTCGACGATCCGCACGGTCTCGCGGGCGATGGCGTCCTGCGCCTGGGCGGTCGACGCGCCGATGTGGTGCGTGCCGTACACGTTCGGCAGCTTCGCGAGCTCGCTGTCGAACTCCGCCTTGCCCTTCTCGGGCTCGCCGGCGAACACGTCCGTGCCGACCCGGAGCCGGCCTGCCCGCGCGAGCTCGAGGAGCGCCGCCTGGTCCACGATCTCGGCGCGCGCCGTGTTCACGAGGGCGGCGCCGGGCCTCAGCGCCTCGAGCACCTCGCGCGAGACGATGCCCCGCGTCTCCTTCGAGAGCGCGAGGTGCAGGGAGAGGAAGTCGGACTCGCGCGCCAGCGCGGCCAGGTCGGGAGCCCGCTCCACGCCGAGCAGCTTCGCCTGGCGGTCGTCGAGCGAGCGCGACCAGGCCACGACGCGCATCCCGAGCGCCTGCGCGCGCCGCGCCACCTCGCGGCCGATGGACCCGACGCCGGCGACGCCCAGCGTGCGCCCGTAGAGCCCCTGCGCCTCGGAGAACGTCTTCTTGTCCCACTTGCCGGCGCGCAGGAGCGCGACGTTGTCGGGGATGCGCCGGTCGAGCGCCACCACGAGGCCGATGGCGAGCTCCGCCACCGCGATGGAGTTCTGGCCCGGGCAGTTCGCGACGTAGACGCCCCGCCGCGACGCCGCCGCCACGTCGATGGTGTTCACGCCGGCGCCGGCCCTGACCACGAGGGAGAGGCCGGGCGCGGCGTCGAAGACGTCCGCCTGCACCTGCTTCGAGCGGACCACGAGGATCGCCGCGTCGCGGGCGGCCGCGGCGAGCTCCTGCACGGCGACGTCGGGGCGATGCGCGACCTCGAGCCCGAGCGCCTGGAAGTCGGCGAGGCGCTCGGTCGGGAAAGCGTCGGCGACGAGGATCTTCACGGTGGGCCTCCGAGTCGGGGTATCGAGAGCGTGGGGGGCGGCAGCGTGCGGTTTTCCGCCGCAGCCGCTCGGGTGCCCTTAGCCGCGAAGCCGCTTCACCGCCCGGAAAAAGTGCGGCGGGAGTCCGGTGTAACCCTGTGCAACGGCAGCGATTTCAGGAGCAATCGGCGCCCATCTGGACCTCCGATCCGTGACCGGCGTCAACATGTGCGTGCACCCACTACGGTACGTGAAATGTGACCCGTAGGGGACCGCTCTGCTACCTTAGCGTGTCCCGCGAGTGCGGGAGGCCGGGGGGCCTGGAGATGGAGACAGATGCGATCGCTGAACACCCCGCTCTACCACCCCCCTCGCTCGGCGCCGGAGCTGCCGAGAGGCCGGTTCGACGGACTCGAGGGCGCGACGGCGCGTGTGCACCCGCTCGCCGCGCGCGATCCGGTCCACGGCGCCATCTCGCCGGCTGACGTCCGGCCGGGTGACCCGATCTCGGCGCAGGTCCGCGTGGCGGGCCGGGCAGGCGAGCTGGCCGCGCAGGTCTGGCGGCTGTCTCCGCTCGGCGTGGAGCTGGTGCGCAGCCCTGCCCTCGGGACGGTCGCCCCCGGCGACGAATTGGACGTGACGCTGCGGGTGGGCGCGAGCACCACCACGTTCGCCGCGCTCCGCGTGGCCGCGCTCCGCTCCGACCGCGGGCGGGAGATCCTGGCCGTGCGCTGGTCGGAGCCGGCGGACCCGGAGCCCTCGCCCGAAGAGAAGCGCGGGGCCTCCCGGTTTCCCTGCGAGCGCGAGTGGCTCCCCACGGGCGTGGCGGCGAGCGCGGTCCGCTACGACGACCGCATCCACTTCCGGATCGTCGACATCTCGCGGGACGGGATGCAGCTCGTCACCAGCCTGCGGAACAAGTTCCTCATCCCCGGGGTCGAGTTCAGCGGCACCTGCACCTTCCCGACCATGGGCCAGGCCGAGGTCCGCTTCCAGGTGGTCCACGCGCGGGTCGCGCAGCACGGCGCGAAGCGCAGCCTGGCGCTGGGAGTGACCTGGTCCGTCGAGGAGCCCGGGGCGCGCGAGCTCGTCGGGCAGTACCTGCTGCAGTTCGGCCCGGGCGCGAGCGTGCAGCAGCTGCGCGAGACCGGGTTCCACGTCCGCTCCTCCAGCCGCGCCATGGACTTCGGCGCCGTCCGCAGCGAGGAGGAGTACCGGGAGGTGCTCGCGCTTCGCCGCCTCGCGTACGTGCACGCGGGCAAGGCGGGGCCGGAGGCCACCGACGAGCAGATGGCGGACGCCCTCGACGCGCGCTCGCGCATCCTCGTCGCGAAGTACCGTGGCCGCATCGTCGCGACGGTCCGGCTCCTGTTCCCGCCCACGCCGGACTCGCCGCTCAAGCACCAGGACTACGTCACGCTGCCGCCCGGGACCCCGCCCCACGACGAGATCGTCGAGCTCTCCAAGTTCTGCACGCACCCCGAGTTCCGCGGCAGCGATCTCTTCTACACGCTCGTGAAGCACTGCGCGCTCACCACGCTGCAGTCGGGGCGGCGGTACGCGGTGATGAGCTGCACGGACGAGCTCGTGAAGGCGTACGGCCGGGTCGGCTTCCGTCCCCTCGGCGCGTCCTACGTCCACCCGACCATGAGGCTCGAGCACCACCTCATGATGGCCGAGGTCGCGCGGGTGGTGTCGGGCAAGCACGTGAACCCCGTGGTCTGGAACCTGATGGGCGGCTGGGAGCTCTGGTCGTTCTCGCGCCTCTGCGGCGTGGCGCCGGAGAGCAGGCTGCTCGAGGCGCGCGTCGCGGTGTGGCGGCTCTTCGGCCCGCTCGCCCGCGCCGCCGCGGCCTTCCACGTGCGCCGCAAGGGCGCGCGGGGGTGGCGCCGATGAGCGATCTGCGCCTCGTCGCGCTCGCCGCGCTCGCGGGGGTCGCCGCCACCTTCCTCGGCGGAGTGCGCCGCGTGTTCCGTCGCCCCGAAGGCCCCCACCGCTACCGGGCGTCGCTCGTCTCAGGCCTCGTCCTCGCCTCCGAGGCCGCCGCGATCGCGGCCGGTCCCGTCCCGCCCGCGCGGCTCGCCGGCGCGCTCGCGCTGCTCGGCGCCTCGCTCGGGCTCTTCTTCTGGGCGGCGCGGGTCAACCGAGAGCGGCCGCTCCTCCTCGCCTTCGCCGCGCACGTCCCCGAGCACCTCCAGACGCGCGGCCCCTACGCCCTGGTGCGCCACCCGTTCTACGCGAGCTACCTGCTCGCGTTCGCCGGGGGGCTCGTCGCCGCCGGGAACCCCTGGCTCCTCGCTCCCATCGCGCTCGGCGCGCTCACCTACTGGCGCGCCGCGACGCGGGAGGAGCGAGGCTTCGCCGCGAGCGCGCTGGCGCAGGCCCACCAGGAGTACGCGGCGCGGGTGGGCATGTTCGTGCCGCGCCTCCCGCTGCCGCGCGACCGCGGGTGAGCGGCGGGCCGGCCGGAGCCGGCGCGGTCGATCGACGCCCGGCCGCTCAGCGGCCCTCGCCCGGGAGGCAGTCGCGGGACGTCGCGAGCTCGCGCAGGGCCGAGGGGAACTCGGGGAACCGGGGCGCGGCCTCCTCGTAGAGCCGCAGGAACGCCTGCACGCACTCGGGATCGAACTGGGTGCCGCTGCAGCGCAGGAGCTCGTCGAGGGCGAGGCGGTGCTCGATGCCGGCACGGTACGGCCGGTCGCTCGTCATCGCGTCGTAGGCGTCGCACACCGCGAGCACCCGCGACAGCGCCGGGATCTCCTGCCCGGCCAGCCCGTGGGGATAGCCGGCGCCGTCGAAGCGCTCGTGGTGGTGGAGGATCGCCCGGGCGACGCCGTCGAGCTCCTTCACCGCCGACACGATCCGCCAGCCCATCTGCGCGTGTCGCTTGAAGATCTCGTACTCCGCGGAGGTGACCTTGCCCGGCTTCACCAGCACCGCCTCGGGGGTGCCGATCTTGCCGACGTCGTGGAGGATGCCGGCGATCCGGATCGTCTCGCGGTCGGCGTCGGAGACGCCGAGCTCGTGCGCGACGCTCTCGGAGAGCAGCGACACGCGGCGCGAGTGGCCGTGCGTGTACGGGTCCTTCGCCTCGACCGCGACGGCGAAGGCCTCCATCGTCTCCAGGAACACCTGCCGCTTGGAGAGGACGAGATCGAAGTTGAGCTTCGCGAGGTACTCGTTCTTCTCGGCGAGCTCGACGGCGAGCTTGCGCCGCTCCAGGAGCGAGCGGATGCGCGCGCGCAGCTCCGCCACGCTGAAGGGCTTCGCGAGGTAGTCGTCGGCGCCCTGCTGCAGGTTCTCGATCTTGCTCTGCAGGTCGGCCTTGGCGGTGACGAGGATCACCGGGACGCCGCGCAGCCGCGGGTCGCGGCGCAGATCGCGCAGCAGGTCCGTCCCGGAGCGGTCCGGCATCATGAGATCGCTCACCACCAGCGCCGGCGCCTCGAGCGCCGCCATCCGGAGCGCCTCCTCGGCGCGCTCGGCGAGCCGGACGCGGAACTCGTCCGCGAGCTGCCCCGCGACGAACTCGAGCATCTCGCGGTTGTCGTCCACCACGAGCACGAGGGGCTTCGCCGCCGCCGCCGCGCGCGTGGACGGCGTGGGGGTGATCCGCACCGGGCGCGGAGGGAGGCGGGCGCCCGCGAGGTGCAGCTCGGCCGGGCCGGGCCGCGAGCGCCGCCGCTCCACCGGGACCGAGACCTGCTCCTGCCGCCGGTCGAGCCGCTCCGGCGGGTAGACCGCCCGATCGATGGGGAGCTCCACCGTGAAGCAGGACCCCTCGCCGACCCGGCTGCGGACGCTCACCGAGCCCATGTGGAACTCGGCCAGCTGCCGCACGAGGGCGAGGCCGATGCCGCTGCCGCCGCGGCCGCGCGTGGCGGGGCGCTGCACCTGGTGGAAGCGGTCGAACACCCGCTCGATCTCGTCGTCGGGGATCCCGATGCCCGTGTCCTCGACCGAGCAGACGAAGCGGTCCACCCGCAGGGAGCAGCGCACGGTCACGGCGCCGGGGCGGGCCTCGGTCCCGTCGGTGAAGCGGATCGCGTTCGAGAGGAGGTTGAGGACGATCTTCTCGAGCTTGTCCCGGTCCACCGGGAACGGCGGCACGCGGCCCTCGACGGCGAAGGCCAGGGCGACGTGGCGCTGCGCGGCGAGCGGCCTCCCGCTCTCCACGAGCGACCCCACCAGCTCGACGGCGTCGAGCTCCTCCAGCCTCAGGAACTCGTGCTTCGCGTCGAGGCGCGAGAGGTCGAGCAGGGTGTTGATCTGGCGGAGCAGGCGCTGCGCGTTGCGCAGCATGAGCTCGAGGTCCGCGCGCAGGTCGGCGGGGACCGCCCGCTCGCCGGAGATCATCGTCTCGAGCGGGGCGAGGATGAGCGTCAGCGGCGTCCGCAGCTCGTGGGAGACGTTCGTGAAGAAGTTGGTCTTCACGCGATCGAGCTCGACCTGCGTCTCCAGGAGGCGCTGCTGCGTCTGCCGCTCGCGCCGGGACGTGAGGAACGCGCGCACGTCCGTGGTCATCCGCGCGCGGAACAGGATGACGAGCCCGACCGCGAGGGTGAAGACGCTCACCAGCCGCGACGGGTGGATGTCGGTGTGGCGCCACGCGACCGCCCACTGGCAGGCCGCGAAGAACGAGAGCGTCGCGATCGCGCTCGGCACCGGCTGGCGCAGCAGGAGCACGCCCACCACGCTGAACACGAACGCGTAGAGGTACGAGACGCTCGGGAGCCACACGACCGTCAGCGCCTGCAGCGAGCTGACCACGACCGCGAGGACGAAGAGGGGGAGGCGCGCCAGCGCCCCGCGCTGCAGCCTGGGCAGGAGGGTGGCGAGGAGGAGGAGCGCGTACAGCGCCGAGCTGCCGAAGCGGTACGCCGCCCACCGGCCGGCGGGCTCCAGCCGCAGCGGGACGTCCACGACGAAGTGGTGCAGCACCTGGCCGACGATGGAGGTCGCGAGCGCGATGCGGCCGGAGAGGACGATGAGCCGGTCCTCGTGTCCGCGCCACTGCGCCCGCCAGGGCGTGCCGTCGAGCCGGAGCTCCGGGAAGAGCCAGGTGAGCAGCCCCCTCCGATCGAGGCGGCGGCGCCGTCGTGGCCCTTCGGATGGAGGCTGCTCGCTCACGCCGACCTCGAACCGCCGCGACCGGGCGCGCAGCGCGCCGTCTCGGGGTCCCGCGGAGTGTAGTGGATCAGGGCCGCTCTCTAGAAGCGGGGCGCGCCGCGGCGGGCGTCCCACGACGCGGCGTCATTCCCGGGCGGCGCGGAGGTAGCACATCACCTCCTGTCGAACGCAGTCCGCGTGCAGCCACAGCGCGCGCCCGTCGCCCGGGAGCGGGAAGTCCACCACGCGCACGACCTGCGCGAGGCGCGCGTCGTCGGGCAGCAGGCGCGAGAGCTGGTTCGGCGCCGCCCGCAGGCGCGCCTCGTCGAGCCGATGGCCGGGGTGGGTGGGATAGAATGCGACGTACAGCATCCCCGACTCCACGAGATCGTTGAAGAAGTGCGAGCCGAGCGAGACGTCGGGGATGACGTCGCCGAGCCGCATCACCTCTCCCAGGGCCGCCACGCGGCGGATCTCCGCGAACGAAACCGGAACTCCCAGTGAAGGGGTGGTCGTCCCCCAGCGGCCCGGGCCGAGCAGGAGCACCCGCCGCCCCGCCTCGTCCGCCCGCGTCGCGCGCCCGATCACGCGCGCCACCTCGTGGCGGTCCTGGGTGGAGAGCGTGGCGTACGCGTCGGGGTCCACGAAGATCACCCGGTCCACGCGCGCGCTCGTGCTCTGGCCCACGACGGGTCCCCGGCTCGCCGCCAGGAGGTCCTCGTCGGGCAACCCGTCCGGCGGCGGCGGGACGATCCCGCCCTCCTTCACCTGGAGCGGGCGGCACTGGACGAGGTTCAACCGGAAGTCCCCGCCGGCCAGGAAGTTCGCGGTGAACTCGACGTCCACCGGGTAGCGGTAGCCCTCGCGCAGCGTCGCGAGGAGCTGGCGCAGCTCGTCCACGAGCGGCGTGGCCCAGAGCAGCTTCTCGAAGGTGAGGACCCAGCCGCCGCCCGCCCCGCGGCGCCGCGTGGCGAACAGGTCGATGGGCAGGTTCGGGCTCTCGGCCACGACCTCGTCGATGGGCGCCGAGGTGAAGCGGTTCGCCTCGAGGTCCAGCACGTCCACCCGGCGCTGCGCGTACTCGGTGACCTCGTCCAGGCTGTGCTCGGGCCGGAGCTGCGGCGCGTTGAGCGCGATGATCCTCGTGTAGTCGTCGTCCGAGCGGTCCACCGCCCGCGTGCCCATGCCGAACACGAGCCGGGCCACCCCGGCGTCCGGGTCGATGGCGTGGTTCCAGACGTACGGGTTGTAGGAGAGCGCGACGCCCGCCGCCTGCGGGTAGAAGAAGCGCCCGTGCACCGCGCCGGAGACGCGCTGCACGAGGATCGCCATCTGCTCGTCGCGATCGAGCAGCCCGCGATCGTCGCGGTAGCGCAGCGCCGCCTCGCTCATGGCGCTCGCGTAGACGGTCCGCACCGCGGCGAGGAGGGCCTCGAGCCGCTCCTCGGGCGCGCCCTGGTTCGGGCAGAAGACGCTCTCGTACTTGCCGGTGAAGGCGTTGCCGAACCCGTCCTCGAGCAGGCTGCTCGACCGCACGATGATCGGCGACTGCCCGTAGTAGTCGAGCATCGCGACGCACTGGTGCAGGACGAAGGGCGGGAAGGCGCCCGCCTGGAGCCGCTCGCGGGCCTGCGCCGCGCCCTCGAGGAAGGAGTCGCGGCTCCGCTGCCCGCGGCGGGCGTGCCAGGCGCCGTTCTGCACGAGGTACGTGTAGAAGACGTCGGAGCCGATGTACCAGGAGTCGTGCGGCTCGAAGCGGTGCCGCCAGGCGGGCTCCGTCACCTCGAGCACCGCCCGGGCGACCAGCATGCCCGCCGCCTTCCCGCCCACGAGCCCGGTCCCGATCATGCGGCGCCGGATGGCGAGCAGGTCGTTGAGCTCGAGGTAGCGCTCCGCGAGCTCGACGAGCCGGTCGTCTCGCGTGAGCATCATCCGCACGAGCGCGCGGAAGGCGTCTCGCTCGTCGCTCCACGGACGGGCGCCGGCGCGCACCGCCTCCTGGATCTCGCGCGCCTCGATGAAGCGGCGGTCCCACACGTCGAGCCGCGCGGCGGGATCGAGCCGGCCCGCCGAGGCGTCGGCGAGCGCCTCCGCGAGCACCGCGCTCTCGGTGAGCGGCCGGAACAGGTCGCCCTCCCACGCGTGCGGGAGGTACATGGTGGGCGAGTGGCGCCCCTCGACCTTGAGGGGGTGGACGTACCGCGTGAGCCCCTGGCGGAAGACGTCCACGAGGAGCTGGGTCGTGCTCCGGATGGCGTGCACCGCCTCGAGGGAGTGGCCGTCGCGGAGCACCGCGAAGTAGGCGATGGTGTCGAGCTGGAACAGGTACGGGCAGGTGACCCGGAAGAAGTTCCCGAGCATCAGGTCGCTGCACCAGTCGCCCGCGAGCTCGGAGAGGCAGTCGAAGACGTGGCAGGCGCCGGCGCCGGCGCGCTCCACGGAGGCGTGGATCGCGGCGGTGAAGCTCTCGAAGCCCATCGACGGGTCGAGCGCGTCCAGCTCGACCCCTGCGCCCTGGGCGACCAGCGCCGGGTGACGGGCGAAGCGGTGGTACACGACGCGCCGCCCGGCCGCGCGCGCGGCGCGGACGAACGGCGCCACGACGGGCGCGTAGTCGTCCTCGACCGACTCGATCTGCCAGACGACGTTGTCGCCCTCGCGGAGGCCGCGGAGCACGGCGTCGAGGCCGGCGAGGCCGGTGCCGGGCGAAGAAACGGAGGTCATCGAGCTCCTCGTCGCGCGGCGCCCGGCGGGCTCGCGCCGGCGCTCGAGCCCATCGGGCGGAGGCCGCTCGCTACTTCGCCGGCGAGGCCGGCTTCGCCGCGGGCTTCGAGCTCGCCGCGGGCGCGCCGTGTCCCGCCGGCGCCTTCTTCCCCGCGGGCGCCTTCACCGAGCTGCCGACCTTCTTCATGATGTCCGGCATCTTGCTCTCGATGCGCTCCTGCGTCCGCATCGAGACCTTCTCGGAGACGGTGCCCATCGTCGTGAGCGACTTCTGGCCGACCGGGGTCTTGTAGAAGGCGAGCAGGTCCTTCAGCTCCGGCTCGGTGTACGCGGCCGAGAGCTCCTGGGCGTGCATGTCGAGCAGCGCCTCGTAGGGCAGCGCCTGGTCGAGCTCGGTGCGGATCTGCTTGTTCAGATCGGCCGGGACCTGGAGCTTCGAGCCACCAGGGTGCATCGTCATCTGCGCCTGGACGTTCTTCGCGAGGGCGGCGAGCCCGTCGTCCCAGGTCTTCTTCGGCATGAGCACGCGCGCGAGATCGCTCGCGCCCGGCTTGACCGCGGCGGCGGCGGCCGGCTTGCTCTCGGCGGGCTTCGCCGGGGGCGCGGGGTCCGCCGCGAGCGCCGGGGCGGCGAGGGTGAGGAGAAGGGCTGCGACGGCGAGGCGGCGGGCAGAGGGCATCGAGGCTCCCGGGTTGGGGGGGCACCGTAGCACGGACCCGTGCCCGTCGCGACCCGTGCGGTACATCGCACATCGGCACGGAAGCGCTGACACCGTGGCCTTTCCGGCGGGCGCTCGATGCGTAGGATGGCGGCCTCCCGTCCGCCTCCCCCCTCGCCTGGAAGGAGCCTCCGACATGCACGCCGCCCGCGCCACCGTCGCCTCGCTCGCCATCGCCGCCGCGCTCGCCTGGGCGCGGCCGGCGGACGCCTCCGCCGCGATCGGGCTCGGCGCGGACTACCTGCTCGATCCGGAGATCGGCGAGTTCCAGCTCACCCTGGCCGTCGCGAAGCCGCTCGCGCGGCACCTGTCGGTGGGCGCGCGGTTCGGCGCGATGCTGCTCTCGGAGCCGACGCGCGTCGGCGTCCCCATCGACGTGAAGCTGCGCATCCGGATGGACCGGCTCTACCTCGAGGGGCTCGTGGGGCCGTGGATCGTGTTCGACGACGACGACGCCCTGAAGCTCCACGCGGGCGTCGGCTTCGGCCTCCTGACGGGCGGGATGTCGCTCGGGCTCGAGGTCGGCTACCTCGACCCGACCGCGATGGTGGGCGTGCGGCTGGCGTTCCCGCTCTGACGCGCGGCCCGTGGCTCGCGGGTGGAGGCGACGTCTCCCCGAGGTCACGATCGCCGGCGGTGTCCGCTGGTCGCTATTCACGGTCCGTGATTGAGGCTCGCCGCGGTTCCGGGGGCGGCGACGCGCCCCGGCGCCCCGAGGAGGGCCGCGAGGGCTCATCATCCATCACAAGTCGGCACCGGTTCAGCCGGGAACGGCCGTGTCCGCCAGGCGGGCGTCCCGAGGCTGGCTCGAGACAAGGGGCGGGCCGGCCGGAACGTTACCGAGGACCGGAACCGTCTCCGCGCGATCGGCTAACAAGAAACCCGATGGCGAGACGCGGCGCGGGCGTGCTCGGGCGCTTGGCGCGGAACTCTGGATGAGGACCAGGCTAGTTCACTGTTGGCGAACCAGGACGCTTCTCGTCGTGCCAGGGCAACCCATTTGCCCGTGGGAACCCATTTGACATGATCTTCTTGCAGCTTGCGTTCTGCGGCGCGCGCAGCACGAGAACGCGTGCCTCGCAGCGCTCGCGGGCCGCCCGGGGGCGCCGGCGCTGCGCGGGAGGGGGCGCGGTCCCCTGCGCGTCGCTCGCGTCGCGCGCCCTCCTCGTGCGCTTGGGGAGGGCCGGAATTCGCATGAGACACTCCGTGCATGTCCACCGCACGCGAGCTCACGAACCACCTCGTCCGCCTTCTCCGCGAGGAGCAGGGCGCAATGGCCGACTTCCTCCTCGCCCTCGCCGACTTCGATCGGAAGAAGCTCTGGCGCGAGCTCGGTCATGCCTCACTGTTCTACTACCTCCACCGCGAGCTCAGGCTCTCGAAGGGCGCCGCCCAGAACCGCAAGACCGCGGCCGAGCTCATTCAGGCGTTCCCCGAAGTCGAGGCGGCGCTGCGCGCGGGCGAGCTCTGCCTCACCACCGTGAACGAGCTCGCGAAGGTGCTCACCCCCGAGAACCGCGCGGAGGTGCTGCCCCGGTTCTTCGGTCTCTCGCGCCGCGAGGCGGAGGCGGTAGCCATGTCGCTCCGGCCGGCCGAGGTGGTGCCCACCCGCGACGTCATCACCGCGTTCCGGCCGGCCGCCCAGGCGCTCCGAGCGGTCATGGCCGCCGCGCTCCCGGCACCCTCGCCCGAGTCGCCGGCGCTCCCAGTTCACCCGGATGAACCGGTTCTGGTTCACCTGGATGAACCGACCGCTCCCGTCATGGTCGCTGCCTCCAGGTCCCTGCCCCCTCCGCCGCCACCGCGCGAGTCCGTGGAGCGGCTCGACGCCGAGGTCGCCCGCGTGCACGTCACCGTCTCCCGCCGGTTCCTCGAGAAGCTCGAGGCCGCCACGGACGCGCTCGGGCATGCCTGCCCGGGAGGCAGCGCGGCGGAGATCCTCGAGCGCGGCCTCGACCTCATCCTGGCCCAGCACGCGAAGCGCCGCGGTCTCGTCGAGAAGCCTCGGAAAGGCCGCGGAGGGTCCCGCCGCGACACGATCCCTGCCGAGGTGAAGCGGGAGGTGTGGCGCCGCGCCGGGGGGCAGTGCGAGTGGCGTTTCGAGTCCGGCGAGCGCTGCGACTGCCGGCGGCGTCTCGAGTACGATCACATCGAGCCCCTCGCGCTGGGCGGGGCGTCCACGATGGACAACGTCCGGCTCGCCTGCCGTCCCCACAATCTTCTCGCGGCCCGGCAGGTCTTTGGAGATGCGGTGATGGACCGCTACCGCGCCGTCGGCCGTTGACGCCCGAGCAGAGCCTGCATTCGCTTGCGACAGCTTCCTGCCTCGTCCGCCACTCTTGCTGCGACCGGATGGCTCCAGGCCACCTACGAGCCGCGGGGCCGCCGTGCGCCGCTTCCCGTATGGGCTTCTCGTGAGCCGATCGCGCCGCACCGGTTCCGGCACTCGGGACCGGGCCGGTCCTGACCCTCGTCCCGAGCCAACCTCGGCGACGCGCACGAGGCGGAGACGGACCACCGTCACGGACCCGGCGGCCGGACTTGTGACGAATGATCAGCCTCGAGGGGGGCGGCCGCGGTCGCCGCGGATCCCGGGCTGGCGTGGCGAATTGTCGCGGATTGGCTGGATCCCGGACAATCGATTGATCAATCACGCTCGATCTGGGTCGGTGGAATTGCCGCCGTCCCCCGTTCCTCTGCTACTGTCCGCCGCACGCCGCTGGACATCGGGTCCGCTCGAATTCACGGTGCGCGCAGCCGCGCACTTCCCCGCGAGGAACTCCCATGGCGACGCCTGCCCTGAATACACCCCCCGACACCCTCCGGACCCTCCCGGGGGACGACGTGCGCCAGCTGATGTGGCGGTTCGCGGATCGCTACGACCTCCAGATGCTGGTGCAGTCGGCGCGCGGGGTGGCGCGCGGACCGGTCGCGCGGCTCGTCGCCGACGGTGGGCGCAACGCGCACGAGTGGACCGCGCGCAAGAACGAGCTCCTCTCTCACTACGACGCCTCGGGCATCACGGCGGCGTTCATGGAGCCGGAGGAGGGTGGGTTCATCACGGGGCCGAAGAACCTCGCCCTGGCGCTCGCCGCCTTCGAGCTCGCCTGGGTCGACGCGGGCGCGGCGACCGGCGCCCTCGCGGGCTTCCTCGGGCTCTCCCCGATCCACGAGCGCGGCACGCCGGAGCAGCTGAGGCACTACATGAGCCTGGCCGCGCCCGCGAAGCCGGGCGAGGACCGCGCGCCGTGGCGGGCGGCGTTCGCGCTCACCGAGCCCATCCCGTACGTGGGCGTGGACACCGGGATGCTCTCCGGGAAGGTGAGCGTCGCGGAGTGGAGCCCGGGGGCGGAGCCGGTGCTGCAGGTCGAGAAGCGCGGCCGGTTCATCACGAACATGGGGTTCGCGAACTTCGTCACCGCGGCGGTGGACACCGCCGACCCGCGCATCAAGTCCTCCTGTCTCGTGATCCTCGAGGAGACCGACCCCGGGACCTTCGACCGCGGCACGCCCACGAAGAAGCTCGTGCACCAGCTCTCGTCGACGAGCGATCCCATCTTCAGCCTGCGCGTCCCGGCCAGCCGGATCGTGGGCGGATACACCGTCAAGGACGGGGTCATCGTCCCGAACTTCGATCACTCGCAGGTGATCGAGGCCGTCTTCCGGCGCACGCGCGTGACCGTGGGGGTCATGACGTCCGCGAAGCTGCTCAGCGCGGTCGAGCCGGTGATCCGTTACCAGCGGGGGCGGTTCCGCGGGGCCGAGCAGGCCGCGCCCGGCTCCGTGCGCTACGAGCTCGGCATCCAGCAGCGCGAGGACGCGCTGCACCGGCTCGTGGACGTGTGGGCGGCGGGAGAGGCGGGCGCGTCGCTCGGCTTCGCGACGGCGCGGCTCTTCGACGAGCTCGATCCGCTCGAGAGGAAGAAGGACGCCGCGCTCGCCGCGCAGGGCATCGGCGGGATGAAGGCGACCATGAAGTGGATGAAGGCGCTGGAGCGGAGCGCCCTCGAGCTGCTGGAGCTGGAGGCGCACCCGCGCGGCGAGAAGCAGGAGGCGCGCATCGCCGAGCTCCGCGGCGACGAGCTGGTCCGCTTCGCGCTGCTCGACGCGCAGGCGAACGTCCTCTGCCCGGCGACGAAGCTCTGGAACACCGGCGTGGGCGCGGACTTCATGCGCGAGGCGGTCTCGCTCATGGGCGGCTACGGCATCACCGAGGACTGCCCCGGCTTCCTGGGCCAGAAGTGGATGGACGCCCAGCTGGAGGCCACGTACGAGGGGCCCGAGGCCGTCCAGCGGCGCCAGCTGTCGGTGACGATGGGCAATCCGCTCTTCCTCGCGCAGCTGAAGGCGTGGGTCCGCGAGCTCCGGCACCTCTCCGGCGAGCACCCGGGCCTCGGCGGGTGCGTGATCGCCTCGGCCATGGACCTCTGGCTCTGGACCTACCGCCACCTCGAGCGCTCGACGGACGCGGACGGCGTGAAGCTCGTCCAGTCCCCGCGCCAGGGGGTCACCTTCAAGCTCGCGGACGCGCTCGGGTGGCTCGTCGCGTCCCGCGCGCAGATCCTCGACGCGGTCGTCCTCGCCGAGGAGGGGGGCGCGGTGCTCGGGGAAGCCCACGCCGGCACCGCCCGCTTCTTCGCCGACCTGTGCCACGCGCAGGCGGCGCGGACCGCGGGCGAGGTGGGCCGCATCTGCGCCGAGCTCGTCCACGGCTACAACCGCCACCCGTCCTGGGACGCCGAGGGGCGCGCGGCGTGCTGGTCGGCGAGCGACGCCGACGCGCTCGAGGGGATCATCCCCGGGCTCGCCGGCTGCTCGGTGGACGTGCTCACCGAGGGCGCCCACCCCGACAAGGAAGGCCCGTGCGCCTCGTGCCAGGGCATCAGCGACTTCCGTTCGCTGCGCGTCAAGGTCGACGGGTGCCTGACGGGCGCGATGCTCGCCAAGGATCGCGCGGCGGAGGCCCTCTCGAAGGTGATGATCCCCGAGGCGCTCGACTACCCGCTGTAGCGGCCGCGCTCGCTCGCGCTCGCGAAGGAGAACCGCGTGGAGCCCCTCGGGACCCCAGAGCAGCCGGAGCGTCAGACGATGTCCGTGGACATCGCCTGCGTCGGCTTCGGGCCGGCGACGGCCGGCTTCCTCACCACGCTCTCGCGCCGCCTCGCCGCGGCCGACCGGCCGCCGCTCGAGAGCGCCGCGGCGCCGGGCCTGCCGCTGCAGGTCGTGTGCTACGAGCGCGCCGACGACGTCGGCTTCGGCGTGTCGGGGGTCGTCACCCGCGCCCGCGGCATCCGCGAGCGGTTCCCGGACCTCGACCCCGCGCAGATCCCGATGGCGGCGCCGGTGAAGGACGAGCGCATCCTGTACCTGCTCGATCCGGTCGGGGCGAGCCGCCGCTCCGCGACGCTGCGCGCGGCGGACCGGGGCATCCGCGCGCTGCGGCGCGCGCTCCCCTACGCCGACGAGGCGGTCGAGCTGCCCTGGACGCCCGAGTTCCTGCACAAGCAGGGCGGCCTCGTCCTCTCGATGGGGCAGCTCATGCAGTGGATGGGCGCTCAGGTGCTCGCGGACGGCGCCGTGCAGATCTGGCCCTCCACCCCGGTGGAGCGCGCGCTCGTGGAGGACGGGAAGGTCCGGGGCGTGCGGCTCCTCGACCAGGGCGTCGATCGCCACGGGCGCCCGGGGGCCGGGTACCTGCCGGGCATGGACGTGCTCGCGGCGCTCACGGTGGTGGCCGACGGGCCGGTGGGCGCGGTCGGGCGTCAGCTCGACGCGGAGCTGGGGATGCCCCCCGGCCACGCGCGGCGCGAGTGGGCGGTGGGGATGAAGTTCGTCGTGGATCTGCCGGAGGACACCGCGCTCGAGGCGGGCACGGTGCTCCACACCTTCGGGTTCCCGGAGCCGGAGATCTTCGGGTTCCTCTACGTCCACCCGGAGCGCGTGGCGTCGGTCGGGATCTTCGTGCCGAGCTGGTTCGAGTCGCCCGCGCGCACGAGCTACCGCTACCTGCAGCACTACGTCCAGCACCCCGCGCTCTGGCGGCACCTGAAGGACGCACGGCTCCGCTCGTGGGGCGCGAAGTCGATCCTCGAGTCGGGCCGGCGGGGCGAGCCCGTCCTCGCCGGCGACGGCTTCGCGCGGATCGGGGAGGGCTCCGGGACGACGAACGTGCTCACCTCGTCGGGCGTCGACGAGGCGTTCACCACGGGTGCTCAGCTCGCGGAGGGCGTCATCGCGCTGCTCGAGGCGGGGAGGCCGCTCACCCGGGAGACCCTCGAGGAGGCCTACGTCGCGCGGCGCCGCGCGAGCTGGGTCGAGGCGGAGGGGCGCGTCGCGGAGAAGGCGCGCGACGGCTTCCAGCGCGGGGTCGTGCCCGGGCTGCTCGGGATGGCGCTCGCGGGGCTCACGCGCGGCAGGGTCGCGCTCGGGCACGAGCCGCCGCACCCGGCGGACGCCGTCGGAACGCTCGAGGAGTTCTACGCCGGGCGCATTCCGGCCGAGGAGCTCGCGCGCCTCCGGGCGGAGTGCGACGCGAAGGGGACGCCGCTGCACGACGCGCTCATGGATCGCGCCGGCTGGCCCGCCGTGCCGCTCGACGGGAAGCTCCTCGTCTCGCAGCAGGACGCCCTCCTCGTGGGCGGCAAGGTCCAGGCGCCCGCGGGCTACGCCGACCACGTCACCTTCCGCTCGGCCGAGACGTGCCGGGCCTGCGGCAGGCGCGCGTGCGTGGAGATCTGCTCCGCCGAGGCGCTCCGGCCAGGCGAGGACGGGGTCCCCGGCTTCGATCGGGAGAAGTGCGTCCACTGCGGGGCGTGCCTGTGGAGCTGCACCGGGCGCGTCGCCGGATCGGACGAGGTGAACCTGCTGCTCCGCGCCGGCACGGGCGGGCTTCACTCTGCGGAGAACTGAGCGCTGACCAGACCGGCCGTGCGTGGAGCGCCGCCTTCCACCCACGGCCGGCAGACCGGAGTCGGAATGAGCAACGGATACCAGATCGTCGTCCTCGGGAGCGTCGTGCCGGACCCGCTCCAGACCCTCGAGCCCGCCCAGACGCCCCAGGGGCCGGGGCTCAAGAACGAGCTCATGCTGCCGCACGTGCTCGATCCCTGGGCCGCCCACGCGCTGTACGAGGCGGCGAGCCTCGCCGCGAAGGCGCCCGGGTCGAAGGTGACGCTCGTGGCGCTCGGTCCGAAGGCGAAGCTCCAGCAGGTGATGATGGCGGTGGGCCAGAAGGTCCCGTTCGACCTCGTGGCGCTCGACGGTCCCGCCGGAGGCTTCACCGATCCGCACGAGGTCGCCGCGGCGCTCGCGGCGGCCGTGAGGGCGCTCCCGGGGCTCGATCGCTCGCGGCTGCTCCTGTTCGGCGGCTGGGAGTCCGCCTCGCGCGGCGCGGGCGTCACCCTCCAGCTCGTGGGCGAGCGGCTCGAGATCACAGACCAGTTCCAGGGGGTGGACCAGCTGACGCCCGGCCCGGACGGCTCGTTCGAGGTGCTCGAGCGCGTCGAGGGAGGGAAGCACCAGGTCTCCTGGTGCGGTGGCGCGCCGGCGGTGCTCGGCTGGGCGACGGGTGGCCTGGGCGAGCCCAGGAACAACCCCCAGATCGGCATGGCGAACATGCGCGGCGTCATGCCGGCGCTGCAGAAGGCGCCGCCGGCGCAGGTCGGCACCGGGGGGGTGGAGTTCGTCTCGGTCGCGGTGCCGAAGGCGCTGCGCGAGACGCGGATCGTGAAGGACATGAGCCCCGACGAGATCGCGCGCGAGCTCGTCGAGTGGATCGGCCAGGACTAGCGCGAGGGCTCCCGCCATGGACACCGTTCTCCTCCTCACCCACACCGATCCCGACGGCGGCCTCCCGCGCGCCGCGCTCGAGGCGCTCTCGGCGGCCCGCGCCGTGGGCGGCCCGCTCGTCATCGGCCTCTTCGGCGGCGCCGTCGACGCCGCCGCCGCCGCCCTCGGGGGCGCCGGCGCCACGAAGCTCCTCGCCGTGGAGGGGCCGGCGTTCGCGGACCCGCGCTACGGGACCGACGCCGCGGCCGCCGCCGCCCTGGCGAGGGCCTCGGGCGCGACGGTCGTGGTGGCGCCCGCCACGAGCCGCATGGCGCGCATCGCGGCCGGGGTCGCGCAGCGGCTCGGCGGTCGCGTGGACACGCACGTGACGCAGCTCTCGGCGGAGGGCGGGCTCGCGGCCACGCGCTGGTTCTACAAGCAGCGCATCGAGGCGAGGCTCCGCCGGAAGGAGCGGCCGTGGGTGCTCCTCGTGGATCCCGGCGCGTACCCCGCCGCCGCCCTGGAGCGCGGCGTCGCGCCGCCCGTCGAGAAGCTGGCGGTCATCGCCGAGGGCACGACCTCCACGAAGGTCGTCGGCCTCCGGGCGCCCTCGTCGGGCGAGCAGACCATCCGCCCCGACGCGAAGCTGCTGTTCGTCGCCGGCGCGGGCTGGACGAAGAAGCAGGCCGACGGCAAGCCCCACCCCGACCAGGCCCAGGCGCTCATCCTCGGATTCCTGCGCGCGTCGGGGGCCTCGCTCGGCTCGTCGAAGTCGCTCGTCGATCAGGCCGGGGAGGGGCAGCAGGTGTTCGAGTTCATGACGCACCTGAACCAGATCGGGCAGACCGGCGCCACGCCTCGCCACCCGAGGGGGCTCGCCACCTGCTGCCACGGGGAGGAGCCGCACGTCGTGGGGTGGCGCTTCATCCGCGAGCGTCGGGCCGTGAACCTCGACCCCGGCTGCGGGTGGGCGCGCGGCAAGGCCGACGTGCTGTACGTCGCGGACGCCTTCGCGGTGATGGACAAGGTGAACGCGCTGCTCGGCGCGAAGTAGCCGCCGGTCAGGGCCCGCAGAGCGACGGGCGCGCCGCCTCGACGAGCGCGTCGACCCACTCGATGACCGCGCGCACCCGCGGCGTGCGCCGCAGGTCGCCGTGCACGAGCAGCCAGAGCTCGTGGTGCGGAGGCTCCGGGGCGTCGAGCCGGACGAGGCCGGGGTCCGCCTCCGCCACGAAGCACGGCAGCACCGCCACGCCCACCTCGAGGCGCGCCGCGGCGTGGAGGGAGGCGGTGCTGTTGCTGCGGAACACCACCCGGCGCTCCGGCGCGGTGCGCGCGAGCCACCGCTCCTGGGGCGCGCTCGCGAGCGAGTCGTCGAGGCCGATGAACGGATCGCTCAGGAAGTCGACGGCGCCGCGCCGCCCCGCGGGCGACCCGCGCGCGGCGTACAGGCCGTAGGCCACGTCGGACAGCTTGCGCGTGACGAGCCCCGCGTCCCGGGGCCGCCCCATCCGCAGGGCGAGATCGGCCTCGCGCCGGCCGAGGTCGAACGTGCGCTGGTCCGCGGCGATCTCGAGGACGAGCGCGGGGTGCCGCTCGCGGAGCGCCGGGAGGGCCGGCACGAGCAGGTGCGCGGAGAGGTGCATCGCGGTGGTGAGCCGCACGGCCCCCGCGACGGCCGGGTCGCGCGCGTCCACGTGCCGGGCGAGGGCGAGCACGTCCTCCTCGATGCGCGACGCGAGCGACGCCAGCTCGTCGCCCGCGGGGGTCCGGGTCCAGCCCTGCGGCCCACGCTCGAACAGCGCGAGCCCCAGCTCCTCCTCCAGCGCCGCCACGCGGCGGGCCACCGTGTTGCGGTCGACGGACAGCCGCTGGGCGGCGCGGGAGAGGCTCCCGGACCGCGTCAGCTCCAGGAAGAACCGCAGGTTGCCCCAGTCCAGCCGGCCCGCGCGTTCGTGCGCGGGGGCGGCGCTCACCTGCGCGTTCAACGGTGTGCTCGCCATCGATACCTCTCCTCCCGGAGCGCGCCCCCCACTCCGCGCCAGGAGACCACGATGACCTCGCCCGCCCGGACCCGCCTTTCACCGCCCTCCTGGGGCCCCCGGCCCTTCGTTCCCATCCTCGACGGGGCTCGCGTCGAGCGTCGACGGCTCGCGCGGCCGCTCGGACCAATCGTGAACCGCATGGCGGCGCGCGCGCGGCGCCTCGCGGACGCGGTGACGCCGGAGGTGCTGGCGGGCCTCGCGCTGCTCGTCGGATGGACGGTGCTCTGGGTCCTCTTCCTCGTCGGGATCCTGGAGCCCGCCGCGACCCTGCGGCTGGTGCGCTGACGCGGGCCGGTTCGGCCCATCGCGCTCGCAGCGGCGTGCCCCAGACGACGGAGCGGGCGGCCCATCCTCCGGGCCGCCCGCTCCCCGCGCGCTCGAGTGAGGGTCAGCGCTTCAGATCCTCGGGCAGATCGCCCGCGCTGCGCTTCTTCCCTTCGTCCTCGGCGCGGCGGAACTCCTCCGGCCGCTCGGCGACCTCGCGGGCGGCGCGCTCGGCCTCCTCCTCGACGTGCCCCTTGCGCAGGTGCTCCTGCACGCCCTCCCGGTAGCGCCGATCCGCCTTCCTGCTGCCCTCGCCCTCGAGCTCTGGCCGCTCCTTCTCGTGCATGTGCTCCCTCCCTGGTCCTCGAAAGCTGCCGATGGCGGCCGCCACCGACAACGGGCGGCCGTCGTCCGCGGGCCTGCTCCCCGACCTCACGGGCGGCCGGGAACCCACCGGAGCACCCTCCGCGTCGCCGCCCGGCCGCATGATGGCGAGGCCGTGGTCGCCAGGCGGCGGGGGGAAGGCATGAGACGCACGCTCGCGAGACCCAGGCCGTACACGCCGCTCTGCGCCGTCTGCGCGCTCGCCGCCATCGTCGCGCTCGCGGGCTGCCGGACCGCGGCCCCGCCGCCGCTGCCCGACGTGGCGCCGGCGCCGTACGACGAGGTGCCGCCGCGGGTGGCGCTCGTCCTCGGCGGTGGTGGCGCGAAGGGGTTCGCCCACGTCGGCGTGATCCGCGTGCTCGAGGACGCCGGGGTGCCCATCGAGCTCGTGGTGGGGACCAGCGTCGGCAGCCTCGTCGGCGCGATCTACGCCGCTCAGCCGAACAGCTACGCGCTGGAGCGGATGGCGCGCGGGCTGGATCGCGACGACTTCTTCGACTTCTCCCTCGCGCCGGCGCTGTTCGGCCGGGGGCTCGCCTCGGGCGAGCGGCTGGAGCGGTTCGTGCGCGAGCGCGTCGGCGCGCGGACGTTCGAGGCGCTCCGCATCCCGGTGGCGGCGGTGGCGACCGATCTCGACACGGGCGAGCGGGTGGTGCTGCGTCGGGGAGACGTGGCGCGGGCGGTGCGGGCCTCCTGCGCCATCCCCGGCGTCCTCGAGCCCGTCCGGCACGACGGGCGCGTGCTGGTGGACGGGGGCGTGGTCCGGAACCTGCCGGTGGACGTCGCCCGGCTGCTGGGCGGGGACGTGATCATCGCGGTGGACCTCGCCGAGCTCGAGCCGAAGGCGACGCCGGAGAGCTTCGTCGAGGTCATCTTCCGCGTCGTGAGCCTCGTCGCGCGGGCGGAGGCGGACACCCTGCGAGGGATCGCCGACGTCACGCTCGTCCCGGACGTCGGCAAGGTCGGGTTCATCGACTTCGACCGCAAGGACGCGGCGATCGCCGCCGGCGAGGAGGCCGCGCGCGCCGCGCTGCCGCGCATCCGCGAGGTGCTCGCGGCGTGGCCCCGGGACCGGGCCACCCGGCCCGTCCCGCCGCGCGGCTGACGGGCGCTCCTGCCCGTGCTAGGGCTTTGCCGCATGGCGCGGCGCGGCCCGACCTGGCACGTGTACGTCCTGCGCTGCGGGGACGGCTCGCTCTACACCGGGGCGACCAACGACGTGGAGCGCCGGGTCGCGCGGCACGCGGCCGGCGACGGCGCGCGCTATACCCGCGCGCGCCTGCCGGTGGTGCTCGTCTACACGGAGCGGGCCGGGGACCGCTCCGCCGCGCTCCGGCGCGAGGCGGCGCTGAAGCGGCTCACGCGGGCGGAGAAGCTCGCCCTGGTGCAGTCGAGGCCCGGGCGCCGCACGCGCAGGCGATAGGCTTAACCAATCACATGGTTCGTTACGATGTCTTGGCGCTATCGACGGCCGTGGCGCATCGTGTCTCCCGAACAGGAGGAAGCACGCATGTACCGAAGCCCGAACCCGCTGCCCGAGGAGTCCCGCCGTCGGATCGCCGCCGCCTTGAACGAGGTGCTCGCCGACGGCCTCGACCTGCACGGCCAGCTCAAGGTGGCCCACTGGAACGTCAAGGGCCCGCACTTCGCGGCGCTGCACCCGCTCCTCGAGACGTTCGCCGTGTCGCTCGCCGCGCACGACGACTCGGTGGCCGAGCGCGCGGTGACGCTCGGGGCCAAGGCGTACGGCACCGCCCGGCACGTCGCCGGCGCGTCCCGGCTGCCGGAGTACCCGCAGGAGACGACGCGCGACCTCGACCACGTCCGGCTCCTGGCGGACCGGATCGAGGTCTACCTCGCCGGCCTCCGATCGGCTCGCGCGGTCGCCGAGGAGCACCGGGACCTCGACACGGTGGATCTCCTCACAGGGATCGCCACCGAGTTCGAGAAGCACGGCTGGTTCCTGCGCGCGACCCTCGGTGAGTGATCGCGCTGCCCGTGGCCCCGGGCGCGGGCTCGCTCGCGGCGGCGCGATCAGGCGCAGGGCAGGGCGAGCGCGCGCGCCCGCTCCGCGCGCTGGCGGGAGAGCTCCACGCCCACGGCGTCGAGCCCGTGGGCGTTCGCGACCGCGAGCATCGAGCCGAGCCCGCAGAACGGATCCACCACCGTCCGGCAGCGGGTGTGCGCGACGAGGAATCGCGCCGCGGCGGCGCAGGCCTCGAGCGGCATCGCGCGGGGCCAGGTCATGGCGCCCGCCACGGGCAGGACGTCCGGCGACGACTGGCCCGGCGCGAGCCGCAGCGCCCGGCTCACGCAGAGGAGGTGCGCGTAGGCGGGCCGGCCGACGGTGGTCGTCCCCGGGGCGACGCGGCAGACGATCTTGTGCCACAGGAGGGCGCTGCCGGCGCGCTCCGCCGCGAGCTGCACGAGGAACGCCTTGTCCACCCAGGCGCCGTCGCGCTTCACGTCCGTCTGGTAGAAGATCGCGACCGCCTCGTCCGCGACGGCGCGGCAGGCGCGCTCCGCGGCGGCGAGGAACCAGCGCCGCCACCCGTCGGCCCCGAGCGCCGGCAGCTCGGACGCGTCCGGGAGCGACGTCACCAGCGCGTGGTCGGCCGGGAGCGCTCCCGCCTCGAGCCAGGCGACGCCGTCGCCCACGTGCACGGCGCGGCGCGGCGCGGAGATCGGGCGCGAGAGGAGGCTCCCCGGCATGCGGGCACCATAACCCGCGCGCGGGCGCCGTCGTGGAGCGGAGCGGACGGGATGCGCGCCGCGGAGCCGGGTGACTTTCGCGGCGCCGCGGCGATACTGCCGTCATGGCCGCCCGCTGGACCCACGTCGTCGTCAAGGTCGCGGACCTGGAGCGCTCGATCGCCTTCTACCGGCGGTTCTGCGGGCTGGAGGTCGTCCGCGACGGCCGTCCCGGAGGGCACACCGTCTGGCTCGCGCCCGCGGCGCGGCCGGACGGTCCGCCGGCGTTCGTGCTCGTGCTCTACCTCACCCGCGTGGACTTCCGCCTCGACCACCTCGGCTTCCAGTGCGAGGCGCGCGCCGAGGTGGATCGCCTCGCGGCCGAGGGCGCGCGGCTCGGCATCCTCGCCGAGCCCCCGTTCGACGGCGGCGGCGACATCGGCTACGTGACCATGGTCCGCGATCCGGACGGGCACCTCGTCGAGTTCACCTTCGGGCAGCCGATCGGCGGCCTGTGACGCAGCCGCGCGATGAGCGGGCAGGGGCGCAGCAACTCACTCGCGCGGCTTCGCGCCGTCCCGCTTGCGGCGGTTGAGCATCCACCAGCCCCACTTCTCGCTCCACAAGCCTGGCCCGGTGAGCAGGACGGCGAGGAGCGTGAGCACCAGCGCGCCAATCACCGCGATCGGATCGATCTCCATCCTTCCTCCGGGAGAGCCCTGCCCGTACGGATAAGGAGCCGGCCCCGCGCCGGCACGGCCTTCTCGCCTCGCCGCGCCCGGGGGTTGCGCCCGGCGGTCGGCGGGAGCACGACCACGCGTGGGAGGTGTGCGATGGAGCAGCGCAAGCTCGGGCAGCAGGGGCTCACCGTCTCCGCGGTGGGGCTCGGCTGCATGGGGATGAGCGAGTTCTACGGTCCTGCGGATGAGGCGGAGTCGATCGCCACGATCCACCGGGCCCTCGAGCTCGGGGTCACCTTCCTCGACACGGCGGACATGTATGGTCCGTTCAAGAACGAGGAGCTCGTCGGGCAGGCGCTCCGCGGCCGGCGGGATCGCGCCGTGCTGGCGACGAAGTTCGGCAACGAGCGGGGCGCGGACGGGAGCTGGCTGGGCGTGAACGGCCGTCCCGAGTACGTCCGGAGCGCGTGCGACGCGTCGCTGCGCCGGCTCGGCGTCGAGGTGATCGACCTCTACTACCAGCACCGCGTCGATCCGAAGGTGCCCATCGAGGACGCCGTCGGCGCGATGGCGGAGCTCGTCCGCGCGGGCAAGGTGCGGTACCTCGGGCTGTCGGAGGCGGCGGCCGGGACGATCCGGCGAGCTCACGCGGTCCACCCCATCACCGCGCTCCAGAGCGAGTACTCGCTCTGGAGCCGCGAGCCGGAGGACGAGATCCTCCCCACCGTCCGCGCGCTGGGCATCGGGTTCGTCGCCTACAGCCCGCTCGGCCGCGGCTTCCTCTCCGGCCAGATCCGCTCGATCGACGACCTCCCGGCGGACGACTACCGACGCACCGCCCCGCGCTTCCAGGGCGACAACTTCGCGCACAACCTGCGGCTCGTCGAGCACGTCCGCGCGCTCGCCCAGGCGCGCGGCGTCACGCCCTCGCAGCTCGCGCTCGCGTGGGTGCTCGCGCGGGGCGCCGACATCGTGCCGATCCCCGGGACCAAGCGGCGCAAGTACCTGGAGGAGAACGCAGCCGCCGCGGACGTCCGGCTCGCGCCGGAGGAGCTCGCGCGCATCGAGGCGATCGCGCCGAAAGGCGTCGCCGCCGGCGACCGTTACCAGGAGTCGGGCATGAAGATGGTGAACCTGTGACCGAGCCGCGGGGGACGCGGCGGCCGCGGTCGCCTGCGCCGCCGCCAGAGGGGGAAGCGTCATGACGATGTCGATCCGCTCCACCGCCTTCGAGGACGGAGGCGAGGTCCCGCAGGTCCACACGTGCGAGGGGGAGGATACGTCGCCGGCGCTCGCGTGGTCGGGCGTCCCGGCGGGCGCGAGGAGCCTGGCGCTCGTCGTGGACGATCCGGACGCGCCCGATCCCAGGGCGCCCAAGATGACCTACGTGCACTGGGTGCTCTACGGGCTGCCATCCGATGCGAAGGGCCTGCCCGAGGCGGTCGCGGCGAAGGATCTTCCGCCGGGCACGCGCGAGGGGATCAACGACTGGAAGCGCACCGGGTACGGTGGGCCGTGCCCGCCCATCGGCCGTCACCGCTACTTCTTCAAGCTGTACGCGCTCGACACGGCGCTCCCTGACCTGGGCCACCCGACGAAGGCGGAGCTCGAGGCGGCGATGAAGGGCCACGTCCTCGAGGAGGCGCGGGTCATGGGGACGTACCAGAAGAAGAGCCGGTGAGCGTCGCGCTCCGCGGTTGGCCGCGCACGCGTGCGGAGCTGGAGGACGCTCAGGCGAGGCTCGGCGCCGCGCGTCCTCCGCCGTGGGGGTGGGAGGGCGGGGCCCTGCGAGTCGCGGGGTGCGCCGTCGTCTCGCGTCGTGGCGGGGCGGTCGCCGCGGAGGAGGAGCTCGGCTTCGCCGCGGCGGCGCTCGTCGAGCTGGGCCGCGACGGCCTGGCCGCGCTCGCGTACTCGGCGGCGGTCGGCGCCCTCCGCGCAGGGTTCGAGAGCGGGCTGCTCGCGCTGCGCGAGGGGCCCCTGCTCGCGGAGGCGGTGGTCGCGCTCCCCGAGGCCCCCGGCCTGCTCCTCGTCCACGCGGCGGGGAGAGACCACCCTCGCGCCTGCGGGCTCGCGGTGAAGCTGGGCGCGGCGCTCGGCCTGCCCTCCGTCGGCGTCACGCGCCGGCCGCTCGTGGCCGGCGGGCCGCTGCCGGAGGACCGCGTCGGCGCGCGAGCCCCGCTCACGCGCGACGGCGAGGAGGTCGCGTGCCGGGTGCGGACGCGCGCAGGGGTCCACCCGATCGTCGCCCACGCGGGCTGGCGGACCACGCCCGAGATCGCGGCCGAGGTCGTGCTCGCCGCCACGCGCGGCACGCGCTTCCCTGAGCCGCTGCGCCGCGCCGTCCAGCGGGCGCGGGCGCTGCGGGACGGGTGAGCGGGGTCAACGCACGAGGGCCCGCACGATCCCGTCCATCTGCTTCGGCACGATCCCCGCGTCGTTCAGCACGCGGCCCCAGGTGGCGTGTCCGCCGCGCACCCGCTGCACGAGCGGCACCGCGGGGGTGGCGAGCTTCTTCGAGAGCACGATCGCGACGATCGTGTCCTCGGTGGACGCGCCCGCCTGGCGGAGCGCGTGGACCTCCTCGGCGGTGGACCCGGCGCGCCGCACGAGGACGTCCTCCACGGCGAGCGCCGCGAGCTCGGCGTCGGGCGCGCCGCGGGCGAGCGCAGCCGCGAACGGGCCGTCGATCCCCTTCGTACCCGCGAGCGCCGCCTTCCAGGCGCCCTTCGCGCCCTTCGCCTCGAGCAGCGCGCCCGGCTCCGCGCCCGCCCGCGCCGCGGCGAAGTGCGCGATCCACAGGTCCTCCGGCGGCGTGCCGGTCATCACCGCCTGCACGAGGCTCGCCTTCGCGGGCCCGAACGCCGCGGACAGCAGCGAGCTGCGCGTGGTCGCCAGGATGTACGGGTCCGCCGCCGCAGGCCGCTCGAGCTCGAACGTGCGGTCGCGGAAGCAGTGGCAGCCCGCCGTGGACTCCGCCTCCGCGCCGAAAGCGGGCGCGGCGCCGGGCGCCGAGAGGGACGACTGCGCCAGGGCGGGCGCGCCGCGGGCGAGCAGCGCGACGGCGAGGAGCGAGCGCGTGATCGAGATCATGGGAGCGGCAGCCTACCCGCGGAGGAGGGGACGGGACAACGTGCCCTTCGGCGCCGGACGAGCAGGCGAGCGATTGGCGCGAGACGCCTCAGCCCGATGCCGCGAACCCAAGCGCCCGTGGCGAGCGCGCTCCGCCGCGTTCCCGCGCGCGTAGGATCGCGCCAGCAGGAGAGGTCGGTCGCCATGACGTCCCGTCCCCGTCTCGCGTTCGCGTCGCTCGTCGCCGCGCTCGCGCTCCCCTCCGGTTGCGTCCACGCGCCCGGAGGTCCACCGCTCGAGCCGTACGTCACCATCGAGCACGGGCGCGTCGTGGGCGCCGAGCACGTGGCGCGGCCGTCCAACGCGCCCGCCGGCGCCCTGCTCGGGGGGCTCATCGGACTCCTCGCGACCGGCGGCCATCACCACGGCCCGGCCGACGCGCTGGCGGGGATGATCGCCGGCGCGTTCGTGGGCGGCGCGGTGACGGCTGCCGCCGAGGGCGCCATGCCGGCCTGGATGTACACGGTGACCCTGCTGGACGGGCGCTCGGTGCGGGTCGTGACCGAGCAGCCGGACCTCCGTCCCGGCGACTGCGTGGCGGTCGAGACCGCGCGGTTCACGAACCTCCGCCGCGTCTCCGGAGCGCTCTGCGAGCCCGCGCCGCCGGAGCCGTCCGACCCGGCGCTCGCGCGGAGCGCGCAGGAGGACGCCGCGCGCTGCTCGGCGGCGAAGGAGGAGCTGCTCCGCGCGCGCGTCGCCGCGGAGGTGGACGTCGCCGTCCGGAAGGTGCGGGTGCTCTGCGGGACGTGACTCGAGGGGCGCCCTGGCCGTCGTGGCCGCTTTCGCGGTACGGGAGGGCATGGCCCGAGTCGAGATCGCGCTCCCCGACACGTTCCTCTTCCGCACCGAGATCCCGGTCCGCATCGGCGACGTGAACTACGGCGGGCACCTCGGCAACGACGCGGTGCTCGCCCATCGCGCACGAGGCGCGCGTCCGCTTCCTCGCGGCGCACGGGCTCGGCGAGCTCGACGTGGGCGGCGCCGGGATCCTCATGGTGGACGCGGCGATCGTCTACCGGGCGGAGGGGCGCCACGGGATGACGCTCGCGGTCGAGATCGCCCCGGACGACGTGCGCACGCGCGGGTGCGATCTCCTCTACCGGATCTCGGACGTCGCCACCGGCCGGGAGATCGCGCGGGTGAAGACCGGGATCGTCTTCTTCGACTACGGGGCTCGCCGGGTGGTCAGCATGCCGGCGGCGTTCCGCGCCGTGGTCGGCGCGCCCGCTCACGCTGGGTGAGGAGCGCGCCGGCGGAGCGTCCGGAGCGGCATCGTCGCGCCGCTCCGGACGCCTGCGCCCTCAGCGCACCCACCAGCTCCAGTGCCCGGTGTCCGAGGCCGACGTCGTTCTCGAGAAGGCGACTGGGTCGTCCACGTGGAACGGGTTGTGCGAGTAGCAGCCGCTCGGGTCGTACCAGAACCCGACCCCTCCGTTCGCGAGGACGCATGCGCCGGCGGGGCCAACCGGGCCGCCCTGGGCCGCGAACGGCATGCCACGATCCCGCAGGAAGCAGCTCGTGGTCGACTGGATCCCACAGAGCTTCTCGGCGACGGCTAGCCCATTCTGGCCCTGGATGGCGTACTCCGGGGACAGCTTCACCTTGCGGAGACGCGCGACCTGGGTGACGCCGTCGGCGGAGAAGCGCAGGTACGCGTTCCTGAGCAGGGTGAGGCGCCTCAGCTGCTCGAGAGGGAACACGTACTGGCTCGAGAGCACCTTCGGCGCGACGACCGGGCTCCCCACGCCGGACGTGAGCCAATCCGAGTAGGACTGCGTGTAGGCGAGGCCCGCCGGGTACTCCGCTCCGCTCGTCGACGTCGCGCGGAGAACCAGCGTCCAGCCCCCGCCGAGCGTGCGCATGTCGCAGTAGGCCGTGACGGGCGAGGTCCCGTTCGGCGCGATGAAGTACGTGCCCGTGGGGAAGCCCAGCCCGCTGCGCTTCAGCGCCACGCAGCTCACCGCGGCGCACTTCCCGGCGACGCACGCGCCCGCGTTGCAGTCGGCTGGGCTCGTGCACGTCCGCCCGAGCGGGCAAGCCGGGCAGGTGCCGCCACAGTCGATGTCGCTCTCGCCGCCGTTCTCGACCGCGTCGGTGCAGGTCGCATCTCGGCAAGCGCCGCTCACGCACACCCCCGACGCGCAGTCGGACGGCGACGTGCAGGCCTGGTTCGCGCCGCAGTCCGGGCAGGACCCGCCGCAGTCGGCGTCGCTCTCGTCACCGTTCTTCGCGCCGTCGGTGCAGGTCGCCGGCGCACACGTGCCGTTCGTGCACACGCCGGAGGCGCAGTCGGTCCCGACCTGGCAATTCCCTCCGTCGCCGCACGGCGCGCAGTCCGGGCCGCCGCAGTCGAGACCGGTCTCGCCCCCGTTGGTCGCAGCGTCCGTGCAGTGTTCGGCGACGCACACGCCGCTCACGCAGAGGCCCGACGCGCAGTCGCCGTTCGAGGCGCAACCCTCGCGGTTCTCGCACGGGCTGCAGGTTCCGCCGCCGCAGTCCTCGCCCGTCTCCGCGCCGTTCTTCACTCCGTCCGCGCAGGTCGGTGCCTGGCAGACGTTCCCGGCGCAGACGCCGGAGTCGCAATCGGGGCCGACCCGGCACGCGCCGCCGTCACCGCAGCCCGCGCAGGAGCCGCCGCAGTCGACGCCGGTCTCGAACCCGTTCTTCACCTGGTCGACGCAGGTCGGGGCCTGGCAGATCCCATCCGTGCAGATTCCGGAGGTGCAGTCGGTACCGGTGGCACACTGGTACCCGGTCGTGCACGCGTTGCACGTCGGGCCCCCACAGTCGACGTCGGTCTCGGGGCCGTTCTTCACGCGATCATCGCAGGTGGGGGAGAGGCAGACGTTCCCGGTGCACACGCCCGAGGTGCAGTCCTCGGGAGTGATGCAGGCGCCCCCGGGGCCGCAAGCGAGGCAAGAGCCGCCGCAGTCGACGTCGGTCTCGTCGCCGTCCAGCCGCGCGTTCCCGCAGAACTGCGGGTAGCAGACGCCGGCGATGCACTTCGCAGAGGCGCAGTCCTCAGGGCCCGCGCAGGAGAACCCGTCGACGCACCCAGCGCACGTGGTCCCGCCGCAGTCCACGTCGCTCTCGTCGCCGTTCTTCACCTGGTCGTCGCAGGCAGGCGCCTGACACACCCCGCCGGTGCAGACCTGGGAGGCGCAGTCGGCCGGGACGACGCAGCCCTCGTTCGCGCCACAGGGCGGGCAGCTCCCGCCGCCGCAGTCGGTGCCGGTCTCGGTGCCGTTGGGCTGCCCATCGGTGCAGCTCGGGTCGGCGCAGACGCCGACGGCGCACGTGCCGGAGAGGCAGTCCGCCCCCTCGGTGCACCCGCCTCCGTTCGCGCACGGCCCACAGGCCGGCCCGCCGCAGTCGGTACCGGTCTCGTCCCCGTTCTTCGCTCGATCATCGCAGGTCGGCGTCTGGCAAGCGCCGCTGGTGCAGACCTGCGACGCGCAGTCGGCGGGGGAGTTGCAGCCCGCGTCGTCGGGGCATGGCTCGCAGGTGCCGCCGCAGTCCACGTCCGATTCGGTCCCGTTCGTGACACCGTCGGAGCACGTCGGGGCGACGCACGCGCCCTCGCTGCAAACGCCCGAGCCGCAGTCGCTCCCGGCGCCGCAGCCGCCGCCGACGCCGCACGCCGCGCACGCGCCGCCGCAGTCCACGTCGGTCTCGCTGCCATTCTTCACGCCGTCCGCGCAGCCAGGCGGGGTACACACGCCGGACGCGCACGCTCCGGAGGCGCAGTCGCTTCCGGATTCACAGCCGTCCCCGCTCGCGCACGGCGCGCACGAGCCGCCGCAGTCGGCGTCGGTCTCGTCGCCGTTCTGGACGGAGTCGTCGCAGGAGGGCTCCGCGCAGGTCCCCGAGGCGCAGACGCCGGAGGCGCAATCGCCCCCGCCGGTGCAGGCGCCGCCGCCGGGACACGGCGAGCAGCTCCCGCCGCAGTCCACGTCCGTCTCCTGACCGTTCTCGACGCCGTCACCGCAGCTCGCCGCGGCGCACGACCCATCGGAGCACACGCCGGAGTCGCAGTCCTCCGGGAGGGTGCACGCGCCGCCGCTGGTGCACGGCGCGCACGCGCCGCCGCAGTCCACGGCCGTCTCGTCGCCATCGCGCACGCCGTCCGTGCAGGAGGGAGGGCTGCAGACCTCTCCGACGCAGACGTTCGGTGCTGCGCAGGTCACGCTACATGGCTTCTCGGTCTTCTTCGGGCTCGAGCTGGAGCACGCGGCGACGAACGCGGCGAGCGCCAGACCGACGAGCGGTCTCGACGACATGCTGCCCCCAAGGCCGGCGCGTAGCCGGCGAACGCTGGATGGCTCGCAAGCTAGGCAGGGCCCCGGGCGCCCGCCTGTCGCGCGTCTGGCGGACCCGCCGCGGGTCCCTCCGACGTGAACGCCCCTGCCGTCCCGCGAACGCCCTACGGCGACCGTCCTAGATCGATGCGCAGGGCGCCCTGCCTGAGCGCCGAGGCCGGGCCGCGGTCACCGACAGTGACTCGCGCGTACCCCACGTACGGGCTTGCGACGCGGGCCGCGACGGGCTGCGATGGGGAGCGGGAGGAGCACCGAATGCCTCGAGCGAAGGAGCTGAAGGTTCGCGTCCCCAGCCGGCCCGGGATGCTGGGCGAGATCGCCACCGTGCTGGGAGAGAAGCTCGTGAACGTGCGCGCGGTGAACGCGTGGGTCGAAGGGAACGAGGGCGTGGTCCGGCTGGTGGTGGATCGGACCGCCGCGGCGAAGCGCGCGCTCGCGAAGCGCGGCTGGGCCGTGGAGGAGCAGGAGATCCTCGAGCTCGAGCTGCCGGACAAGCCGGGCGCGCTCGGCCGCGCGGCCACCGCCATCGGCAAGGCCGGCGTGGACATCACGCACGTGTTCGTCGGCACGGCGCCGGCCCGGAAGGCGACGCTGTTCATGGGCGTGACCGATCTGAAGACCGCCCTCAAGGCGGTGCGGTAGCGATCAGCGCACGCGCCCGAGCTTCCTGTACAGGGTCGTGCGGCCGATGCCGAGGAGGCGGGCCGCCTCCGCCTGGTTCCCGCCACACTCGGCGAGGACGCGCTCGACGTGCGCGCGCTCCTGCTCGCGCCGCGCCGCGCGCAGATCCGCCCGCGGCGCGGCGGGCGCCGCCGGCGTCGCGCCCGGCCGGGCGAGGAGCTCGGGGATCGCGGCGCGCAGCTCCTCCTCCGGGATGCGAGCGCGCGGTCCCCGATCGACGAACAGCGCCGCCACCCGCTCGAGCACGTTCTCGAGCTCGCGGACGTTCCCGGGCCAGGCGTAGCCGGCGAGCCGCGGCAGGACGAGCGCGAGCGCGCGCGGGTGCGCGTCCGGCTCCCCGTGGCGGAGGAGCGCGCGCTTCAGGAGCTCGGCGGCGATGGCCTGGACGTCCTCGCCGCGCTCGCGGAGCGGAGGGACGTGCAGCGGCAGGATGTTCAGCCGGTAGAACAGGTCCTCGCGGAACTCGCCGCGCGCGGTGGCCGCCCTCAGGTCGCGGTGCGTGGCGGCCACCACGCGGACGTCCACGGGGGTGGGGTGGTTGCTGCCGAGGCGCAGCACCTGCCGCTCCTGCAGCACGCGAAGGAGCCGGGTCTGGAGGGTGGTCGGGACGTCCCCGATCTCGTCGAGGAACAGGGTGCCGGTGTGCGCCGCCTCGAAGAGGCCGGGGCGCCCGCCGCGCCTCGCGCCGGTGAAGGCGCCCTCCTCGTGGCCGAACAGCTCGGCCTCGAGGAGCGTCTCCGGGAACGCCGCGCAGTTCACCGCCACGAACGGCCGGTCGCGCCGGCGGCTCGCGCGGTGGATGCCCTGCGCCACCATCTCCTTGCCGGTCCCGCTCTCGCCGGTGATGAGCACGGTCGCGTCGGTGCGCGCGTACCGCTCGGCGAGCGCGCGCACGCCGGCGATCGCCGGGGACGCGCCGACGAGGCCGCCGAGGTCGAACCGGGCGACGAAGCGGGGAGGGCGGTGCTCGGTGCGGAGCCCGCGCTCGAGCCGCTGGATGACCGCGGCGTCCTGGCAGGTGAGCAGGGCGCCGCGCTGCGCTCCCCCCTCGCGCAGCGGCACCCGGCTGACCACCAGCGTCCGGCTGCCGAGCCGCTGCACCACGTCGAGCTCGGGCGTGCCCGTCTCGAGCACCCGCGCGAGGGAGAGCTCGGGGGCGACCGCGGACAGGCGGCGTCCGGTGAGCTCCGGGGCGGTGACGCCGAGCAGCCGTTGCAGCGCGGGGTTCACCGTCTGGATCCGCTCCTCGCCGTCCACCGCGACCACCCCCACGTCCAGGTGGCGGAGGACGCGCTCGACGTCCAGCCGCTTCGCCTCGGCCGCGCGCGCGATGTGCGCCACCTCCGCGGCGTGGCGGATCGCCTCCGAGAGGGAGTCCTGCCCGTACAGGAGCACCGACGGGAGGCCCGCGCGCTCCGCGAGGTCGCACACCGGGCCGGGACCGACGACGACCCCGAACCCCTGGGCGGCGAGGTCGGCCACGTGGGCCTTCGCGTCCTCCGGCGTCACGTACGGTCGCTGCACGATGGTGGTGTCCTCCATGAGCCCGATGCCCTGCTCGAGCCCCGCGACCACCCGCCGGAAGTTCACCACCGCGATCCGGTTCGACAGCTTGCGCGCCTGGACCAGCGCCTGGAGCGCGTCCAGGGTGGAGGCCATCACCACCACCACCGGGACGCTCGCGTGATCGCGCAGGTACGCGCCGTTCGAGCCGGCGGCGACGAACGCGTCCACCTCCTCGCCGGCCTCGACGAGCGCGCGCGACACCTGGAGCGCCTCCTCGAAGCCCTTGTCGAAGACCCGCACCTCGGCGACGTCGGCGAGGAGCGGCGCGACGCTCTCGAAGACGTGCCGCAGCCGGCTCGTGCTGAAGGCCCACACGATCGGGCGGCGGTCCGCGTCGATGGCCATGGCGCTCTCCCTCGTCCAGCCAGGCGACCTGGTGTTCCGATAGCGAAACGTACCTGTTCCGAAAGCGGTGGAACAGGGGAGCCCCGGACAGGCCGCCCGGAGCCACGCGCGGGAGGATTCGCCAGTCGCGCGGGTCGCTTGCGAACGCGCGCGGGGAACCGCCCGTTCCGGTGCGTCCCGTGCAGTGCGCAGGCGGAAGGGCCCGGCCGCGAGGGAGAGACATGGAACGGATCGACAGGGTGGCGGTGCTCGGGGCGGGGGTGATGGGCTCGACGATCGCCGCCCACCTCGCGAACGCCGGGTTCCGCGTGCTCCTCCTGGACGTCGTCCCGAAGGAGCCGAGCGAGGAAGAGCGCGCGGCGGGGCTGGGCCTCGGCGATCGCGCGGTCCGCGATCGGATCGCGGCCGCGGGGCGCGCCGGGCTGGAGAGGCTGAAGCCGGCGCCGCTGTACCTGCCGGAGCACGCGGGGAGGATCGAGGTCGGCAACCTCGAGGACGATCTCCCTCGCCTCCGCGACCGCGACTGGGTGATCGAGGTGGTCGTCGAGGACCTGGCCGTGAAGCAGCAGCTCCTCGGGCGCGTCGCGGCGCACCTCCGGCCGGACGCGGTGCTCTCGACCAACACGAGCGGGCTCTCGGTGAACGCGCTCGCCGAGTCGCTCCCAGAGCCGCTCCGGCCCAGGCTGCTCGTCACCCACTTCTTCAACCCGCCGCGCTACATGCGGCTCGTGGAGCTCGTCTCGAGCCGCTTCACCGATCGGGCGGTCGCGGCGCGCATGGCGGAGCTCCTCCGCGTCCGGCTGGGGAAGGGGGTCGTGAGCGCCAAGGACACCCCGAACTTCGTGGCGAACCGCATCGGCGTGTTCTCCCTCTGCAACGCCCTCCACCACATGGTCGAGCTCGGCCTGACGGTGGAGGAGGTGGACGCGGTCGCCGGACCCGCCACCGCACGCCCGCGGAGCGCGGTCTTCCGCACCGCCGATCTCGTGGGGCTCGACACGCTCGCGCACGTGGCGCGGAACTCGTACGAGCTGCTGCCCCACGACGAGCGGCGCGACACCTTCGTCCTGCCCGAGTTCGTCGCCCGCATGGTCGCGCGGGGCCTCCTCGGCGACAAGGCGAAGGGCGGCTTCTTCAGGAAGACGAGCGGCGCGGAGGGTTCCCAGGTCCTCTTCTTCGATCACCGCACCGGCGAGTACCTCCCGGCGAGGAAGCCCCGGTTCGCCTCCGTCGAGGCCGCCAGGGGGATCGACGACCCGGCGAGGCGGCTCCGGGCCGTCCTCGCCGGCACCGACCCGGCGGCGGACTTCGCCTGGCGGAGCCTGCGCGACACGCTCCTGTACGCCTTCGCGCGGGTCCCCGAGATCGCGGACGACGTGGTCAACGTGGACGCCGCGATGCGCTGGGGCTTCGGCTGGGAGCTCGGGCCGTTCGAGATGATGGACGCCATCGGCGTCGCCGAGGTCGTGCGCCGGGCGCAGGCGGACGGCGTCCCCGTCCCGGCCGCGCTCCACGGCGTGCCCTCGTTCTACTCGGAGGAGGGCGGGCGGCGGCGGTACGTGGACCTCGCGCACGGCGAGGGCTGGCAGGACGTGCCACGCCCGCCGGACCACCTCGACCTCGAGGTCCTCGCGAGGTCGGGCGGGGTGGTCGAGCGGAACGCGGGCGCGTCGGTGCTGGACCTCGGCGACGGCGTCTTCTGCCTCGAGTTCCACACCAAGATGAACGCCCTCGGCGACGAGGTGCTCGCCATGGTGCACCGGGCGCTCCGCCGCGCCGAGGCCGAAGGGCGCGGGCTCGTCGTCGCCAACCAGGGCCAGGCCTTCTCGGCGGGGGCCAACCTGATGCTCGTCGCCATGGCCATCGCCGAGGGGGCGTACGACGAGATCGACCTCACCGTGCGGGCCTTCCAGAAGGCGATGATGGCGGTGAAGTGCGCGGCGGTGCCGGTCGTCGCCGCGCCGCACGGGCTGGCCCTCGGCGGCGGCTGCGAGCTCTGCCTGCACGCCACCGCGCTGAACCCGCTCGCCGAGACGTACATGGGGCTCGTCGAGGTCGGCGTCGGGCTCCTGCCCGCCGGCGGGGGCACGAAGGAGCTGGCGCTCCGGGCGGTGCGGCTCGCCGAGCGATACGAGACCGACGTCTCGCCCTTCCTCTTCAAGCACTTCGAGGCCATCGCCACCGCGAAGGTGAGCGGCTCGGCCGACGAGCTGCGCGGGATGGGGCTCCTCCGGGCCGGCGACGGGGTGACGCTCGGCCCCGACCGCCTGATCCACGACGCGAAGCAGCGGGCCATCGCCCTCGCCGCGAACCACCGCCCGCAAGCGCCGGCCACCGCGCTCCGCGCGCCGGGGCGCGGGGTGGCGGCGAGCCTCGCCACGCGCCTCTGGAACCTGCGCATGGGCGGGTTCATCACCGAGTACGAGGAGCAGCTCGGTCGCACCATCGCCGGGGTCATCACCGGCGGCGACGTGCCGGCCGGGACCCCCGTCACCGAGCAGTGGTTGCTCGACCTCGAGCGGGAGGCGTTCCTCCGGCTCTGCGGCGAGCGGAAGACCCTCGAGCGGATCCGGCACATGCTGAAGAAGGGCAAGCCGCTGCGGAACTGACGCGCGGAAGGGGTGATCACCATGAGTGGAGCCTGGATTCTCGGCGCCGTCCGCACACCCGGCTGCAAGGCGAAGAAGGGGAAGCTGAAGGACGTCCGCCCCGACGACCTCGCGGCCATCGCGATCCGCGCGCTGCTCGAGCGGACCGGGGTCGAGCCGGGGCGCGTCGAGGACGTCATCATGGGCTGCGCGTTCCCCGAGGGCGAGCAGGGCATGAACCTCGGGCGGGTGGCGGCCATGCGCGCCGGCCTGCCGGTGGAGGTGCCGGGGCAGACGGTGAACCGCTTCTGCGCCTCGGGGCTGCAGGCGATCGCGACGGCGGCCGAGCGGATCCTGGCCGGCCACGCCGACGTGATCGTGGCCGGCGGGGCGGAGAGCATGAGCCTCGTGCCCATGGGCGGCGCGAGGTTCAGCGCGAACCCCGGGCTCGTCGCCTCCTGGCCCGAGTCGTACGCCGCGATGGGGATCACGGCCGAGCTCGTCGCGTCACGCTACCGCGTCTCGCGCGAGGACCAGGACGCCTTCGCCGCGCAGAGCCACGCGCGCGCGGCGGCGGCGCAGGCGCAGAGGCTCTTCGCCGGCGAGCTCGTCCCGGTGGACGTGGAGCGGGTCGCGCTCGTCGACGGGAAGCTCGCGCGCGGGCGGGAGCGCGTGGAGGCCGACGACGGGGTGCGGGCCGACACCACGCCGGAGGCGCTCGCGCGGCTCGCGCCGGCGTTCAAGGCGAACGGCAGCGTCACCGCCGGCAACGCCTCCCAGATGACGGACGGGGCGGCCGCGGTCCTCGTGGTCTCGGAGGCGTTCCTCGCCCGGACGGAGGTCGCTCCGCTCGGCCGCTTCGTCTCGTACGCGGTGCGGGGTGTGCCGCCGGAGGTCATGGGGATCGGACCGGTGGAGGCGATCCCGCTGGCGCTCGCGCGCGCCGGGATCCTCGAGGAGCAGCTCGGGCAGGTGGAGCTGAACGAGGCCTTCGCGGCCCAGGCGATCACCTGCGTGCGAGCGCTCGGGCTCGACCCGGCGCGGGTGAACCCGACCGGCGGGGCCATCGCGCTCGGCCACCCGCTCGGCTGCACCGGCGCGAAGCTCACCGCCACGCTGCTGCACGGGCTGCGCAGGACCGGCGAGCGGTACGGAGCGGTGTCGATGTGCGTGGGCGGCGGGATGGGCGCGGCGGCGGTCTTCGAGCGCGCGTAGCGCGCGGCGGCGGGGCCGCTGGCGGCCCGGGAGGCGACACCATGGCGGCGAGACTCTTCAAGGGCGCGGAGTACCTCATCTCCGAGGCGACGAAGGACGACGTCTTCACGCCGGAGGACTTCACCGAGGAGCAGCGGCAGATCGCGCGCACGGCGGAGCAGTTCGTGGACGAGGAGGTGAGGCCGGTCCTCGAGCGGCTCGAGCACCAGGAGCCGGGCCTGGCGGTCGCCCTCATGCGCAAGGCGGGCGAGGCGGGGCTGCTCATGATCGACGCGCCGGAGGCGTACGGTGGCCTCGCGCTCGACAAGGCCACGAGCATGCTCGCCGCGGAGCGGATGGGCGCCGGCGGCGCGTTCTCGGTGTCCTACGCGGCCCACAGCGGCATCGGCACGCTCCCGCTCGTGTACTACGGCACGGAGGCCCAGAAGGATCGCTACCTCGGGAAGCTGGTCACGGGGGAGTGGAGCGCCGCGTACTGCCTCACCGAGCCGGAGGCGGGGAGCGACGCGCTCGGCGGCAAGGCGAGCGCGACGCTCTCGCCCGACGGGAGGCACTACCTCCTCGAGGGCACGAAGCAGTTCATCACCAACGGCAGCTTCGCCGATCTGTTCACCGTGTTCGCGCGCGTGGACCGGAAGCACTTCACCGCGTTCCTGGTGGAGCGGACCACGCCGGGCCTCACCGTGGGCCCGGAGGAGAAGAAGCTCGGCATCAAGGGCTCCTCCACGACCTCGGTGATCTTCGAGGGCGCGCAGGTGCCGGTCGAGAACGTGCTCGGCGAGATCGGCAAGGGGCACAAGATCGCGTTCAACGTCCTCAACGTCGGCCGCTTCAAGCTCGGGGCGGCCGTGACCGGCGCGGCGAAGCTCGCGCTCGGGACGGGCGCGGCCTACGCGAACGCCCGCAAGCAGTTCGGCGTCCCCATCGCGCGCTTCGGGGCCATCCAGGAGAAGGTCGCGGACCTCACCGCCGCCCTCTTCGCCGCCGAGTCCCTCGTCTACCGGCTCGCCGGCCTCATCGACGACCGGCTCGCGACGATCCCGAAGGACACCCCGGGCTATTACGAGGCCTACCAGCAGGGCATCGAGGAGTACGCGATCGAGTGCGCCGTCGCGAAGGTGTTCTGCAGCGAGGTGCTCGCCGACGTGGTGGACGAGGTGGTGCAGATCCACGGGGGCTACGGGTTCATCCAGGAGTACCCGGCCGAGAAGTACTACCGAGACGAGCGCATCAACCGGATCTTCGAGGGCACGAACGAGATCAACCGCCTGCTCGTGCCCGGCACGATCCTGCGCCGCGCGCTGAAGGGGGAGCTCCCGCTGCAGCGCGAGGTGGCGAAGGCGATGGACGCGCTCCTCTCGCCCTCGCTCGACGACGCCGATCCGTCCCGGCCGTTCGCGGCGGAGCGGGCGGCCCTCGGCGGGCTGAAGCGGACGTTCCTCGTCCTGGCGGGCGCCGCGGTCCAACGGCACCAGGACGCGCTCAAGGACGAGCAGGAGGTGCTGCTCGCGCTCGCGGACGTGGCCATCCAGGTCTTCGCCATCGAGAGCGCGCTGCTGCGCGCCGAGAGGATCTCGCCGCGCCTCGCCGAGTCGCGCCGGGCGGACGTCGCGGCGGCGGTGAAGGTCCACACGTTCGCGGCGGTGGAGCGGCTCGCCTCGGCCGCGCGCCGCGCCGCGTTCTACGTCGCCGAGGGCGACACGCTCGCCGCGCTGCTCGGCGGCGTCCGCCGCTTCACCCGGTACGACGCCACCGGGCTGCTCCCCGCCAAGCGGCGGCTGGCGGCCGCCACCCTCGAGATCGAGCGCTACCCGTTCTGACGGCGCCCGCCGGCTCGCCCCCGGTCACTCGCCGGGGAGCAGATCGAGCTGCGAGGGGGGGAAGCCGGCGCTCAGCCCGTGGCCGGCGAGCACCGCCATGCGCCGCCGCTCGAAGCGCCGCTGCCGCTCCGCCTTCGCGCGGTGCAGCAGCGCGCGGGCGGTCTCGATCTCGACGTAGCTCTGCTGGACCTCGCGCCCGAGCAGCCGGTCGCGCCGGCGAAGGTAGGCGTCTTCCGCGGCGAGGTGCTCCGCCTCGAGCTCCTCGATCTCGAGGGCGAGCCGCTCTTCCGCGTCCATCGCGCGAAGCGCCGCGCGCTGCTCGGCGGTCATCATCCGGATCCTCTCCAGCACACCCATGACGCTCTCCGGCACTGCCCCTCTCCGCCCACGCTGCCACCCGCCGATCAAGCTAGGTGGGCCTTCCCGGCGCGCAAGGGCGCTCGTGTAGGAAGTCAAAGAAATGGCGCCGAGCGACCCGACGGAGACGCGCGCGCCCGGTGTCAGAGGGCGGCGCTAGGCTCGCCTTGTTCCGAGGGCGCGTAGGGCCCGCGGGACGCGTTCACTGTGGGTGGATGAACCGGCTCCGTGCCGAGAGGCGCGAGAGCGTCGCGGGGTTCTGCGCCTCGCGGCGCGCTCGCCGAGGCGTCGCCGCGGGGGATCGTGCGCGTCGCCGCGGGCGGGATCCGCCCGCCCGTATTGCGCGCGGGCGTGCGTGTGCGCTTGCGGCGGCCAGCATCCCACGAGGCAGGTTGTCCCGGGCCGCCCTGACCCGGGGCCCGCGTCACTCCCGCATCTTGCGTGCCGCCGCATCGTCTGCAGGCCCCCGCAGATCCGTGGCAACTCCGCGGATTCACGGACCCGAGCGGGCGACTCGGCGTGACGGCTCCTCGCCGGGACCCGGCGGTACGGGACTTCCAACGCAGGTCCTGCACCATCGTCCGGAGGATAGATGACTCGGTTTCTGGGGAGCTTCACCGTGGCAGCGAAGCTGCGCCTCGTCGTCGGGGCGAGCGCCCTCGCGCTCGCCGCGCTCGTTGGGCAGGCGGTGCGGGTGCTCGAGTCGCGCATGCTCGAGGAGCGGGAGGCGAAGGTCCGCGCCGCGGTGGAGACGGTGCACGGCGTCCTGGGGGAGCACGCCCGCCTCGTCTCCGAGGGCCGGGTCACCCGGGAAGAGGCGCAGGCGGCCGCGATCCTCACCATCCGGGCGCTCCGCTACGAGGGGAGCGAGTACTTCTGGGTGAACGACCTCGCGCCGCGGATGATCGTCCACCCGATCAAGCCCGAGCTGGACGGGAAGGACCTCGCGAACGAGGTGGACCCCTCCGGCAAGCGGCTCTTCATGGAGTTCGTCGACACCGCGCGCCGGCGCGGGGCGGGCGTGGTCGCCTACCTCTGGCCCAAGCCGGGCTCGCGCGAGCCCGTCCGCAAGATCTCGTACGTGAAGCTGTTCGAGCCCTGGGGGTGGGTGGTCGGCTCGGGCGTCTACCTCGACGACCTGGAGGCGGCGACGGCCCACGAGGCGTGGCGGATCCTCGGCGTGGCGCTCGCCATCGTGGCGGTGCTGGTGCTCGGCGCGGCGATCGTGATCCGCAGCATCACCGGACCGCTCGCCGGGGCGATCGGCGTCGCGGAGCGGATCGCGCGGGGCGACCTGCGCGAGGCGGTGGCGGTCACGCGGCGCGACGAGCTCGGCCGCCTCCAGGCGGCGATGGCGGCCATGGCGGAGAAGCTCGCCGCCGTCATCGCCGAGGTGCGCGCGGGCGCGGGCGCGCTGGGGGGCGCCGCCCAGCAGGTGGCGGAGACCTCGCAGCTCCTGTCGCAGGGCACCGGCGAGCAGGCGGCGAGCGTGGAGGAGACGAGCGCGTCGCTCGAGGAGATGAACGCGTCGATCTCGCGCAACGCCGAGGGCGCGCGGGAGACCGCGTCCGCGGCCACCGCAGGGGCGGGCCGGGCGGAGGAGGGTGGGCGCGCGGTCGCCGAGACCGTCGCGGCCATGAAGGCGATCACCGAGCGGATCTCGGTCGTCGAGGAGATCGCCTACCAGACGAACCTCCTCGCGCTGAACGCCGCGATCGAGGCGGCGCGCGCCGGCGAGCACGGCCGGGGGTTCGCCGTCGTCGCGGCCGAGGTGCGCAAGCTCGCGGAGCGCGCGCAGAAGGCGGCGAAGGAGATCGGGACGCTCGCCGGGTCGAGCGTGGCGGTGTCGGAGCGCTCGGCCACGCTCATCCGCGAGCTCGTGCCGGGCATCCGGAGCACGGCGGAGCTCGTCCAGGAGGTGGCGGCGGCGTCCCAGGAGCAGGCGGCCGGCGTGGAGCAGGTCTCGCGGGCCATGGCGGTCGTGGACCAGACCACCCAGCGGAACGCCGCCGCTGCCGAGGAGCTCTCGTCCACGGCCGAGGAGCTGGCGGCGCAGGCCGAGTCGCTGCAGCGGCTGGTCGGGTTCTTCCAGGTGCGCGACGAGCTGGGCTCGGCGCCGAGCTCGACCGCGCCGGCCGACTCGACGCCGAAGCCGCTGCCTCCGCCCTCGACGAGGAGCCGCCCGCTCCTCGAGGACGGCGCCGGCTGGACGGCGTGGCGCGGCGGCGCCGGCCCGGAGCCGGAGTCCCGGCCGCTCCCGAAGGCGGGCGGCGCGCGCGCATGACCGTGACCTCGCCGGGGGCGGACCCGCCCAGGCGAGTGCGCCGCGGCCCCGCCGGTGCGAGGGTGGTGCGGGCGGGCAAATCCGGGTGGCCGGCAGGCGGTACGACGTCACGCTCTTCGGTGCGACCGGCTTCGCCGGCCGGCAGGCGGCGCGGTACCTGTCGGAGCACGCGACCCCGGGCCTCCTCTGGGCGGTCGCCGGTCGCAACCGCGCGAAGCTCGAGCTGCTCCAGGCCGAGACGCACGCCAGCGGCCTCGTCGTCGCCGACGCCGACGATCCCGCCACGCTCGACGAGCTGGCCGCCGGCACCCGGGTGCTGGCCAGCACCGCGGGTCCGTTCGCCCATCGAGGTGGCCCGGTCGTGGAGGCGTGCGTCCGCCAGCGCACCGACTACGCCGACATCACGGGCGAGACGGCGTGGGTCCGCGGCCTCGTGGACCGTCACCACGCCGCGGCCGCCGCGGCGGGGATCCGCCTCGTGCCGTTCTGCGGGTTCGACTCGGTTCCCTCGGATCTCGGCACGCTCCTCGTCGCCTCCTTCATCCGCGATCGCTGGGGGCAGGACACCCGCCGGGTGAGCGCGAGCTTCGCGCTGCGCGGCGGCTGGAGCGGTGGGACGCTCGCGACCCTGTTGCACTCGGCGGAGACCGGGGAGCTCGAGGTCGGCCGCGACGTGCTGCTCCTCAACCCTCCGGAGCACGCGAGCGACGCGGAGCGGGCGCGCAGCGTGGACCGCGACGCCGTCGAATGGGATCCGGTCCGCCGCGTCTGGCTCGCGCCCTTCGCGATGGCGCGCGTGAACACCCGAGTCGTCCGGCGCAGCAACGCGCTCCTCGCCGCGGCGGGGCGCGGCTACGGGCCGGAGTTCGCGTACGAGGAGGCGGGCGAGCACCGCACGCGCGCGGCCGCGGCGGCGACGCGGCTGGGCCTGAAGATCCTCGAGCGCGCGCTCGCGTGGGAGCCGTCGCGCGCGCTCATCCGGCGCCTGGGGCCCGCGCCCGGAGAGGGACCGCCGGAGACCGCCCGCGAGCACGGAGCCGTGCGGCTGCGCCTGGTGGGCGAGGCGGCTTCCGGGCGGCTCGTGCGGGCGACGCTCGCCGCGAGCGGGGATCCCGGCAGCCGCGTGACGGTGATGTGCCTCTGCCAGGCGGCGCTCGCCCTCGCGATGCAGCGCGACGCGCTGCCGCGCTCGCCCGCCGGCGGGGTCCTCACGCCGGCGACCGGGCTCGGCCTCCTGCTGCTCGACCGCCTCGAGGCCGCCGGCTTGCAGATCGAGATCGGGCCCCTGGTGCGTGCGTAGGGGCACGGACGGGCAGTTGAGCTGGTCCGCGCCGATCCCTAGATGAAAAGGGGATGCCGCTCGCGTGGATACCCCTCGTCGCCGTGCTGGCCGGGAGCGGCTCGACCGCGAGGCCGCTGCTTCGCCTGGTCGAGCGGCCGGCCGTGACCTCTCACGCGGCGCTCGAGGACCTGAGAGCTCCGCTCGCGACGGCGGAGGGGATCGCCGCCGACGGCGCGGCCCCCGCGTGCGTGGGGGACCTGTGCCAGCCGCGCGTGGCGGTGCCGGGGTACGAGCCCAAGCTCTCCATCCGCGGCAAGCGGACCGAGCTCGCCGCTCACCTCCTCGACCGCGCGCACCTCGAGCCGCTGGCGAGCGTCTCGCACTTCCTCGTCGCCACCGGGCTCCGCTTCGACTTCACGCCCGCGGCGCTCGACCGCTCCACCCCCCGCGCCGGAGGCTGGGGGCACGTGCAGCTCTCGCTGCGCTGGCGCATCGACGCTTCCTTGAAGCCGGTCTGGTCGCCTTAGCGCCGCTGGGCCGCGATGGCCGCGCCGGCTGGGACCCGCCTCGGTGGGCCGCCGGACGGAGCGACCCGGCGGAGTGCGCGGCGGCGATCGCCAAGAGACGGCGAACACGGCGCGCTCGGACCCTGCCTCCCATTCGAGCTCCACGCGCGATACGACCCACGGAGTCGAACAACCCTTCGATCGCGCCGCAGGTGCGCACGAGATGGGCGCGGTTCCGGCAGACGGGCGGGAGGTCGTCCAGGACGCCGTGCGCGAGCCGCAGCCCGACCCACCGGTAAGAGGCCCGTCCCGCATGTCGCGTCGCGAGCTCCCATCCCCGCATCGCGAGCGGGACGAGCGTCGCCGGCAGGCGCCCCAGCATCGCGAACGTGGCGGCGACCAGCGGGCGGAACACGGGGCTCTCGACGGCGACACGCCCGAGCACGCGCCCGAGCTGGCGCACTCCGTCCTCGCCCCGGCGACGCTCGACGGCCTGCAGGATCTCCACCTCCAGGGCGAGCGGGAGCCACCCCGACACCGGCGCGCCCTCGACCTGGCGGAGGGTCGCGGGGTCCACGTCGAGGCGGATGGCCGCGGCGTCGTCGTCGCCCAGCGATCGCAGCCGCTCGAGGTACATCTTCAACAACGCTGCCCGCAGCTCCGGTTCCATTCGCCTCCGCGCTCGCTCGAGCGAGAAGGAGACCGCAGGTCGCGGCGAGGCTCAATCCCGGCGCGGCGGGACTTGCTTGCGCGGGCGAGATGGGCGTCACCGGCCCGTCGGCGTGCGAACGAGGGGAGGCCGCGCACAGCGGTCCGCCAGCCGGCCCCATGGCTCCTTCCTCAGCCGGCCGACTGGCACTTGCACGTGGCGACGTTGCACCACATCCGGTCGTTGCACCCGCCGCAGCAGTCGGTGCCGTCCGGGTCCGGGTTCGCGGTCCGGTCCACCCACTCCCGGTAGCTCACCGTGACGGTGTCGCCGAGCTGCGGGCGGCTCGGGCCGACGAAGAAGATGGTGTTGCTCACCGGGTCGTAGTCGAAGCCGTCCACCTGGCTGCGCGCGAGCTCGCGGAGCCCGGCGGTGGGGTCGTCGGGAGCGCAGGCGGCGTTCGCAGGCGTGACGACGACCTTGAGCGTGAGGGCGATGGGGGCTCCGGTGAGCTTCATGCTGGAGGACGCGCCCGCGACGGCGTTGACGATGTCGTCGAGCGTCTGCCCGGGATCCGAGGCGCAGACGGAGCCGTAGGAGCCGCCGGTCGCCTGGATCGCCTCCGCGTATCCCCAGCCGACCTCGTAGCTCGTCGCACAGCCCCCGGGGGGCGGCGCGATGATCCCGAAGGCGATCGCGTCCTGGGCGGCGAGCGTGTCGATGAATGGCTGGACCGCCCCGGCGATGCAGGCGTTGCCGGTGAGATCCGCGCATGGGTAGTCCGCGTCGCTGGGGTTGTTGCACGCGTCCTTCACCGCCGCCGAGCAGGTTCTCTCCACCTCCTGGGCGTGCTCGTCGGAGACGTAGACGACGACGAGCTTCACGCCCTCCCGGACCTTGCGAGCTTCCTCGGTCGCGGTGCGCGGGACCGCGGTGCCGGCCGGGCCGATCACGTCGTCGACGGCGGTGAGGCCGTACTCCTGGCCGTCGCTGCTCGCGACGTCGGACCAGAAGCCGGCGAAGGTGGTCTCGTCGCGCGTGAACCCCGCGCCGAGGAGCTGGCCCGCGGGGGTCCTGTCCGTCACCGAGTTTGAGGTGTGCTTCACGACGCCCATGCGGAAGTCGATCCCGAGGTCCTCGAGCCGCGTGAACACCGCGCGGGCGTTCCCCGCGATCGGGCCGCGCTCGTCGTCCGTCGAGGCGGAGATGTCGCTCATCCAGACGAAGTCCGCCTTGGGCTCGCTCGCCACGTCGAGGTGCTCGCAGCGCGTGCTCTCGCCGTCGCCGGACTGACCGATCGCGGTACCACCCGACAGGTCGGAGAGCGCGAGCCGCGCCGGCTTCGCGCGAGCGTCGAACTCGGCCTTCGGCGCGATCGCCGCGACGACCACCACGCGCTTCGCGTCGCCCTGCGCGTTCTCGCGCGAGACCACCTCGAGCCCCAGGACGAAGTCCGTGCCCGCGCCGAACGTCGCCCCGCTGGGAAGGCCGGAGAGCGCGGTGGTAGGGAGGCCGGCCATCGCCGCCAGCGCCGCGAGCCGCACGGCAGGCAGGTCGCTGGGGCCGGTGAGGTTCACGCGCGCGGACACGATCGCGGGGAACCCGTCCCAGGTCTGGATCGCGCGGCCGGCGACGGGCTCGGTCCCCGTCCACGGGGCGCCGGTCGCCGCCGCGAGGCGGGCCGCGAGGGCGTCGAGCTGCGCGGCGGGGCTGCCGCCCGCGACCGGCTCGTCCATCGACAAGAGGAACCCGGCGACCGTGGCGTCGCGCAGGTCGAAGCCGACCGCCGCGCGACGGCCGGCCGGCGCTCCCGTGAACGCGACCTCGCTCGTCGCGGCGCTGCCCGGCAACGCGAGCCTGAAGTCTCCCACCGCGCGCTCCGCCCAGTGCACCGGGGCGAGCGCGTCGCGAGCGCAGGCGGCGAGCACGCCGCACACGCCGCCGGAGGGAGGGTCGGTCGGGTCCGCCGGGTCGTAGCCGAGGGCGATCTCGTCCCCGTCGCCCAGCCCGTCCGAATCCGAGTCGGCGCTCCGGGGATCGGTCCCGTAGGTCCCCTCGTCCCCGTCGGCGAGGCCGTCGGCGTCCGTGTCCGAGAGGGTCGGGTCGGTCCCGCCGTCCACCTCCGCGCCGTCCGTCAGCTCGTCGCCGTCGGTGTCGGCGTCCTTCGGGTCGGTGCCTTGGCTCGTCTCCGCCCCGTCGGCGAGGCCGTCGTCGTCCGTGTCCGCGTCCGCTGGGTCCGTGCCTGCGGCGACCTCCGCCCCGTCGAGCGCGCCGTCGCCGTCGGTGTCCGCTCGCGCGGGATCGAGCCCGCCCGCGCACTCGTCCGCGTTCAGGAGCCCGTCGCCGTCGCGATCCGCGGCGGGGTCGTCCCCGGTCCACGTCGCGCCGTCACAGCGCGACGCCGAAGCGCCGCCGCCACCACCGCACGCCGTCGCGAACACGATCAAGGACGCCGCGAGTGCCGCGGCAGCACGGGAAGAGAGCGCGCACGTCATCTGGAGCACCTCCGGGGAGCGGCGGCATCATAGGGGGCCCGCGCGCCGAGATCGCCCGGGTATTTTCCGCTCCGTGAAGGTGGTCGTGGGGCCGGGTGCGCCGCGGTACGCGCGCCGGCGGCGGTTCGGGCCACGCGGCGGAGCGCGCACCCAGGGCCCCTCGTCCGAGCGTCCCCGCGAGGTCACGCTGCCACAGGGGGGCGGGCGGGGTAGGGTTCCACTCCCAGCGGAAGGTAGGCGCCGGCAGGCGATCGCGCGGCGCCCGGAGGCTGCGTGTCTCTCCGAGTCTCGGATCTGAAGCGCGTGCTGCCGCCGTCGGCGGTGCAGGTCGCGCGCGGCCTGCAGACCTGCCTGCCGGGCGCGCGGCGCAGCTGGGGGCGCACCGGCGGGACCGACTCCGCTCCCTACTGCTACGAGGTCTTCCTGAAGCACCTCACCCTGTGCGCGGAGGCCGGCATGGGCGCGGTGCCGCGCTCGGTCGCCGAGATCGGGCCGGGGGACTCGATCGGCATCGGCCTCGCCATGCTCCTCGCCGGCGCGGAGCGCTACGCCGGGCTCGACGTGGTCCCGTACTCGCTCGCCGCCCACAACGGGCTCGTGCTGGAGGAGCTGATCGCGTTCCTGCGCGAGCGCCGGCCGAACCCGTCATGGGGGTGGCCCAACTACGACCACCTGCTGGACGGCGAGTTCTTCCCGAGCCGAATCCTGGGCCGCGACGCGCTCCGGGCGAGCCTCGAGCCGGCCCGCCTCGACGGGATCCGGGCGGCCCTCGAGGGCCGCCCGAGCGGCTCCATCCACGTCGGATATCACTGTCCGTGGACGTCCGCCTCGGCGATCGAGCCCGCCTCGGTGGACTGGATCTACTCGCAGTCGGTGATGGAGCACGTGGACGACTTGGAGGAGGCGTACGCCGCCATGCAACGCTGGCTCAGGCCGGGCGGCTTCGTGAGCCACCAGATCGACCTGCGCTCGCACGAGCTCTTCCCGGAGTGGAACGGGCACTGGGGCGTGTCGCGCCTGGCGTGGCGGGTCATGCGGGGTCGCCGCGTGTACCTCATCAACCGGCTGCCCTACAGCGCGCACGCGCGGGCGATCCGCCGGTTCTTCGAGGTGCGCACCGAGCTGCTGCACGAGGAGGAGGACGGGCTCCCGGCGCGGAGGCTCCGGGCTCCCTTCGACCACCTCGACGACCGCGAGCGGCGGACCTCGGGCTACTTCGTGGTCGCGGTGAAGCGCTGAGCCTGCTA